>DEII01000189.1:11889-32605 GCA_002352385.1 Methylococcaceae bacterium UBA2778
AATTTATGAAATCTTCGGGTTAAGTTTATAACACATCCGAGCCTCGATTGCTTTTGGGCGGCATCAGCTGAAGCGCGGCGAGCCTCGAATAAAGGCCTCCCTGTTCGATCAGATCCTCGTGTGCACCCATCGCAATGATGCGGCCCTGATCCATCACGACGATACGGTCCACTTTCAAGACGGTCGCCAGCCGGTGGGCAATCACCATGGTCGTCCGCCCCGCCATCAGATGTTCGAGTGCTTTCTGAACCAATCGTTCGCTTTCGGCATCGAGGGCGCTGGTGGCTTCGTCGAGCAGCAGAATCGGCGGATCCTTGAGAATCGCCCGGGCAATCGCGATGCGCTGTCTTTGCCCCCCGGACAAGCGGATTCCGCGTTCGCCAAGAAACGTGCTGTAGCCGTCCGGCAACCTTTGAATAAACTCATCCGCGGCAGCGGCATGGGCAGCCTCGTAGACCTCCTGGTCGGCGGCATCGGGGCGACCATAGCGGATATTTTCCAAAGCACTGGCCGCAAAAATTACCGTCTCCTGCGGAACCACGCCGATCCTTCGGCGGATTTCTTTGAGATCGGCTGCTGCGATATCGACGCCCCTCACACGAACAGCCCCGAACTGCGGATCATAAAAGCGCAGCAGCAGATGAAAGACCGTGCTCTTTCCCGCTCCGGAAGGGCCTACCAGCGCTACCGTTTCACCCGGTGATATGTCGAGTGAAAACCGCTTCAAAGCATCGTGTTCGGGCCGTGATGGATAATGAAACGAAACCGCATCGAACTGAATCCGATCGGTTCCTGTTGCCGGCAGCAATACCGGACGGTCTGGCGTAACGATATCCGGCTCGACTGCCAGCAATTCCATCAGCCGTTCCATGGCGCCCGCCGCCCGCTGTATTTCCCCCCAGATTTCACTCAGAGCAGCAGTGCTGACCGCTACGATGATCGCGTAGAGTAAAAACTGACTTAATGCACCGGCCGACAGGCGATGCGTAATCACAAGCTGCGCCCCAATCCACAGCACCAGCATGATTGCGCTGAAAACAATCATTACCGCAAACGCAGTTAACAGCGCGCGGGCACGAACCCGGTTTCGCGCCATTTGGAACGCTGCCTCGACCGAATCAGCGAAGCGCCGTCCCTGCCAGTTTTCAAGCGTAAATGCCTGAATCATCTGGATCGCATTGAGCGACTCGCCGGCAAGCGCGCTCGATTCCGCCACACAGTCCTGGCTAGCGCGCGACAACCGGCGCACTCTGCGCCCAAAAACCACGAGCGGCAACACGACAAGCAGCACCAAAACCAGAATCAGGCCGGTCAGATAAGGACTGGTGAGCATCAGCATCACCAAACCGCCGATCAGCATCAGCGTGCTGCGCAAGAGAATCGACACACCGGCGCCGGCCACTGACTGAACCAGCGTCGTGTCGGTGGTCAGGCGGGACAACACTTCTCCGGTCGGCGTGGTCTCGAAGAAAGCAGGGCTCATGGTAAGGACATGCCGATAAACAGCGCTGCGAATATCCGCAACGACCCGCTCGCCCAGCCACATAACCAGATAATAGCGCAGGGTTGAAAAAACGGACAGCAGACAGACCAGCCCCAGAAGAACCAGAAAATAGTGATTGATCGCTGCGACCTCGTCGGCCGTCATCGCCACATCGATCATCCGTTTCACCGCCACCGGCATCGCCAACATCGTCCCCGACGCCACGATCAACGCGAACAATGCCGCGGCGACCGTTCCGAGATAAGGCTTGAAAAAGGATAAGGCGCACAGCAGTGCGCCGTGGTTGTCGTTAGCCATTTTCGAACTATTAAGGGGCAGACATGCCGACGCGCCCCGTGTCATTTCACCCCACCAACAGGTGAAATGCCGTACATGAGACAGCGCATCGAGTCGAAACACGGAACATTCGGCAATCTGTTAATGGCTTAAAACTTGCCTTATGTTACCTGGAAATTGAAAAAACCAGTCTGACACTGTTTTTCTTCTGCTTTTCTTTGCTTCATGCAATGATTCGAGGAACAAACCTCAACTTCAGAACTCAAAAACATACATCTTCAAATGTTATTCGGCAATTCTTAATTTCTTGGGGCAGCAACGATGCACATCGAAGAAATCCGGAAACAGTCCCGCACAAACGGACTCGATGCACGAGCATTGAACGTACCAACAGCGACGCCAATCCGAACCATTCAGAAAAGTGACGGCAAGCCGGCTTGTTTCCGGACAAACATGCGCTGGTCGTGCAGCGAAGCGTGCGAATGGGCGCCTGACTGCAAGAAGCTGGTTGCAGCGTGGAAGCGCTGAAGCGCTGAAGCGCTCGTCAGGGCCGGCAGTGTACGCCGCGATCGCGGTTCAGGGGCGCCAGCCGGATTGAAGACCAGATGTCGCTCCAGCCAGGGAAGTACTCCCGCCGGCTTTACGACCGGTTGTCGCTCTGTGCCTGCTCATACAGCCGCAGGTACTGTTCGGCACTGAGCTTCCATGAGAAATCCTTTTGCATGCCGCAGCGTTGAATCCGTTCCCATTGCGGTCTGTCGGCAAACAACAGCCAAGCCCGTTTGACCGCTTCCAGCAGAGCGCCGGTGGACGCCTCATCGAAGACGATCCCGGTGGCACCGCCTTGCGCGAAGGATGATGGGATCGCGTCAACGACGGTGTCCGCGAGTCCTCCTACCTTTCGCACGATCGGCACGGTCCCGTAACGTTGACTATACATCTGATTGAGACCGCACGGCTCGAAGCGGGAGGGCATCAAAAACATATCCGAACCGGCCTCGATGCGGTGGGAAAGTGCCTCATCGTAGCCGATCGTGACGGCAATCCGCTCAGGATACCGGCGCGCCCAGTAGGTCAGGCTCTGTTCGAACCTGCTCTCGCCGCTGCCCAGCAGCACGAACTGCAATGGCAACCGAACGAGCTCGGGCAAAAGGTCGAGCACCAGATCAATGCCTTTCTGGATCACCAGACGACCGATCAAGCTGACGATAAAAACATCTGGATCGGCCGCCAGATTTAACTGCGCCTGCAAAGCCGTCCGGTTGGCTTTTTTTCGATCGAGCGTTTTGTGGGTGTAGGTTTTTTCCAGATAATGGTCTTCGGCAGGGTTCCACTGATTCTCATCGATGCCGTTCAAAATGCCGCTGAGCCGCTCCCGGCGATGATGCAGCAGCCCTTCCAGTCCGCAGCCGAATTCCACGGTCTGTATTTCACGGGCATAAGTCGGACTGACGGTATTGATGCGGTCGGCAAAGACCAGCCCGCCTTTGATAAACGAAACCTGATCGTGAAATTCCAGAGCATCAAGCGCCCAAAGGCGGCTTGGCAGCCCCAGACGGGCGAATGCGGAAAACGGGAAAACACCCTGATACGCCAGATTGTGGATGGTAAAGACCGTCGCCGGCCGTTGCGATTCCAGGGAAAGCAGGGCAGGAACGAGCCCACTGGGCCAGTCATTGCAATGGACGATCGTTGGCTGCCAGGAGAGACCGACCCGATTCATAGCCACTTCGACGACAGCGCGCCCAAACAGAGCGAAACGTTCTGCGTTGTCCGGCCAGGGTCGGCCATCCTCCCCCACATAGGGATTCCCGGAACGATTGAACAATCCACGGCAATCCAAAAACCAGACTGCAACGGAAGACTCAGGCAGCCGGCCTTCGATCAGAGTCACTTCTGTTCCATGCATATGGAATGTCGAGCGAAGGTGACAGTCGCCAGCCGATTCAAGCGCCTCGGGGTAGGCCGGCAGCACGATGCTGACCTCCTGTCCAATTGCCTCGAGCGCGCGCGGAAGGCTGCCAGATACATCGGCCAATCCCCCGGTCTTGATCAGAGGATGAACCTCGCTGGTCACAAACAGAATTTTTTCCATCGGGCGATCGAACCATTATTTTTTTTCTTTTTTCTTTGCTGGTTCCGGTTTGGGCCGATGCACCAGCACGATGCCCGCCAACGGCGGCAGCGTCAGATTGATGGAATGAGGCCGGTCCATCCACGGAACCGGTTCCGAAGAGACTGCGCCGTTGCCGGTATTGCTTCCTCCATAATAGGTGGAATCCGAATTCATCACTTCCTGATACTGCCCCTCGAGCGGGACGCCGATTCGGTAGTCGGTGCGCGGGACAGGGGTAAAATTGAGGACGACCACAGCGAATTCATCGCCGCCTTTGCGCAGATAGCTGAGCACCGATTGCGAACTGTCATGGCAATCGATCCATTCGAATCCCCGCGCTTCGAATTCGTCATGGTAGAGCGCGGGCGATTGGTGATAGAGGCGGTTCAAATCGCTGAGCAATGTTTTGATCCCCTGGTGGTTGGGATATTCCAGGACATACCAATCGATGGCTTTTTCACAATCCCATTCGGTACCCTGAGCGAACTCACACCCCATGAAGAGCAGTTTCTTGCCGGGATAGGTAAACATAACGGTATAGAGCAGCCGTAGATTAGCGAAGCGCTGCCATTCATCGCCCGGCATCTTGTTCAGCATCGACTGCTTGCCATGGACCACCTCGTCATGGGAGAAGGGCAATACAAAGTTTTCACTGAACGCATACAACAGACCGAAACTGAGCTGGTCGTGGTGGTATTGGCGATGGATCGGTTCATGGCTCATATAGGCCAACGTATCATGCATCCAGCCCATATTCCATTTCATGGTGAAACCGAGGCCTCCGGTCCAGGTCGGCCGGGTCACCTGCGGCCAGGCAGTCGATTCTTCCGCAATGATCATGGTGCCCGGGTGCTGTTCATGGGTGACTGTATTCAGTTCACGAAGGAACTCGATCGCCTCCAGATTTTCATTGCCGCCATGGATATTTGGAATCCAATCCCCTTCCTCACGCGAATAATCCAAATAGAGCATCGATGCGACTGCATCGACCCGCAGCCCATCGAGATGGTACTCCTCCAGCCAGAACATCGCACTGGCGAGCAGGAAGTTTTTCACTTCGTTGCGGCCGTAATTGTATATATGCGTCCCCCAATCGCGGTGCTCGCCCTGACGCGGATCTTCGTGCTCGTACAGGGCGGTGCCATCGAAATAGGCAAGGCCGTGACTATCTTTCGGAAAATGGGCGGGCACCCAATCGAGGAGGACGCCGATGCCATGTTGGTGGCAATAATCGACAAAGTATCGAAAATCATCGGCCGTGCCATGACGGCTGGTCGGAGCGAAATAGCCGGTTGTCTGATAGCCCCAGGAGATATCCAGCGGATGTTCGGTCACCGGCAACAATTCGATATAGGTAAAGCCGATCTCCTTGACATAATCGACCAACTGCTTGGCAAGTTCCCGATAATTCAGAAATCCGCCGGCCTCGTCACGCCGCCATGAGCCCAGATGGACTTCATAGGTGGACATCGGCTGATGCAGCCAGTCACGCGCCTTGCGTTTTTCCATCCAGGATGGATCGCTCCACTGGTAGGGCTTTTCGCTTCTGACGATCGACGATGTCTTGGGCCGCAGTTCGAATTGCTGCCCATAGGGATCAGTCTTGAGCAGGATGGCACCGCTGTAGCGGTTGCGAATTTCGAATTTGTACAACGTGCCGGGCTTCAAATCGGGAATGAACAACTCCCACACACCGACACCCCGCGTCCGCATCGGATGGCAGCGACCATCCCATCGGTTGAAGTCTCCCACCACACTGACGCGCTGTGCATTCGGCGCCCAGGTGGCAAACAGAACACCCTCGATACCATCGACCGTATGAGAGTGTGCGCCGAGCACCTTGTAAACGTGCCAGTGTTTGCCTTCTCCGAACAGATGAATGTCGAAATCCGGCAGTTGCTGTGGAAAGCAGTAAGGATCATGGTGAACGTGCGCCTCTCCGGCCTTGTCGACCCAGTAATAGCGATAATATTCAGGAATCTTGCCGGCGGGAACGGTGCATTCGAACAGGTCGGTCCCGGGGATCCTCTCCATGGTCGGGCCGTTTTTTTCTAGCCGAATGGTTTCGGCTTGGGGAAGAAAGACCAGAAAACGATCAGCCCTATTTCGACGATGCCGCCCGAGGACGGTAAATGGCTCATGATGCGTGGCTTCGATAATTTTTTTCAGTTCCGGATCGAGTGTGCTGAGCATGGTCGATTGATCGTCGCGGGAGTTATTGGGGTTCACCTTGGAAAGCCTCGGGTAGTAAAATGATTCCTGTATACTAACGCATGTTACCAAATGAAACGTGAATAGTCATTCCATCAATACGGAGCGCAGCCGATGCCAGAACCTCATAACCCCGAACGTTTTGTCAGCAATTTGACCCGCCAAACCCTGGCGCTCATTCTTGCCGGTGGACGCGGCTCACGGTTGAAAGATCTTACCCGGTGGCGAGCCAAACCTGCAGTCCCTTTCGGCGGCAAATTCCGCATTATCGACTTTCCGTTGTCCAATTGCGTGAATTCCGGAATTCGACGGATCGGGGTCGTCACCCAATATAAAGCCGATTCCCTGATACGCCATGTCCAAAAAGGATGGGGTTTTCTACGCGGCGAATTCAATGAATATGTCGACCTGATGCCAGCACAGCAACGGCTCGAAAACGCCTCCTGGTATGCCGGCACCGCCGATGCCGTGTACCAAAATCTGGATCTAATCCGCAATCGGGGGCCGAAGTACATACTGGTTCTGGCCGGAGACCATATCTACAAGATGGATTACGGCGCCATGCTGGCCGAGCATTACGAACACAGGGCCGATTTAACCATCGGCTGCATCGAGGTGCCGCTGGCCGAAGCCCGCGAGTTCGGCGTCATGCATATCGACCGGGAACAGCGTATCATCGATTTTGTCGAAAAGCCGGACAATCCGCCGCCGCTGCCCGGAAAGGAGACGCATGCTCTGGCGTCGATGGGAATTTATATTTTCAATACCAAATTTCTGTTCGATCGATTGTGCGAAGATGCCGATTCAGCCACCTCCAGCCGCGACTTCGGCAAGGATATCATCCCTTCGGTCATCAGGGATCACCGGGTGTTCGCCTATCCTTTCAAGGACGAAAAAGACAACCAAAGCTATTGGCGCGATGTCGGAACATTGGATGCCTATTGGGCAGCCAATATGGAGCTGGTCAGCGTTTCGCCCGAACTGGATCTTTACGACCCAAATTGGCCGATCTGGACCTACCAGGAGCAGCTGCCTCCGGCCAAATTCGTGTTCGACGATGACGAGCGTCGCGGCATGGCGGTCGATTCCATGGTCTCCGGAGGATGCATCATTTCCGGATCGAAAGTCAAACGTTCCCTGTTGTTCTCCAATGTGCGGATCAACTCCTTCTGCCATATCGAAGAGTCGGTGGTTTTGCCGGACGTCGTAATCGGTAGACATTGTCGGATTCGCAAAGCCATCATCGACAAAGGCTGCAAGATACCGGAAGGAACCGTAATCGGAGAAAACCGGCAAGAGGACAGCCAGCGTTTCTATGTCACCGACGGCGGAATTACGCTGGTGACGGCGGACATGCTGGGGCAGGATCTGCATTATGCCCGCCTGCTCAGAGAAAAAAAATAGTGCGGGCCAGTCAGGAAACCGCTTGAAAACCAAATCGAGTGTGCTCGACCAACGGCGGGCCGGCGTACTGCTGCACATTACCTCACTGCCCGGCGATGGCGGAGGAAGCGGCACTCTGGGGCATGAAGCCTACCGATTTGTCGAATTTCTGGCCGCCGGCGGGCTCAGCGTATGGCAAACGCTGCCTTTGGGTCCAACCCATACCGATCGATCCCCTTATCAGTGCCTGTCGTCCCACGCCGGCAACCCGCTATTGATCAGCCTGGATTGGCTGGTCGATAAAGGTTGGCTGGCCAAACCGCAGAACCCCGACCGATGGTCGTCCTCCGCCGACTACCATTATCACTGTCTGCAAGAGGCCTACGCCGACTTTCAACGGGCGGCGGGAAGAACCGAGCGCCGTGCTTTTCAGGATTTTGTTGCGGCTCATGATGCCTGGCTGGACGATTTCGCCTGCTACATGGCTTTGCGGCGGCGATACGAAAACCGGGCGTGGCAGGAGTGGCCGGCGCCGTTCCGGGACCGACAGCCCGTCGCACTCGAGCAAGCGCAAACCGGCCTCAAAGATCGCATCGAGCAGTCGAAATTCGAGCAGTTCGTCTTTTTCAACCAATGGAACGAACTCCGATCCTTTGCGCACGAATACGGTGTCGCACTGTTTGGCGATTTGCCGATCTTCGTCGCTGGCGACAGCGCGGATGTATGGGCCGGGCGGAACTATTTTGCGCTGGATGACAACGGGCAGCCGCTTGTGGTCGCGGGCGTTCCTCCTGACTATTTTTCCGAAACCGGACAACTTTGGGGGAACCCTCAATACGACTGGCAGCGGATGGAAGCGGATGGCTTCCAGTGGTGGCTCGATCGGTTGAAGACACAGCTCGAGCTGTTCGACTGGATACGCATCGACCATTTTCGCGGCTTCGAATCCTATTGGGAGATTCCCGCCGATGCAAAGACGGCGATCCATGGACGCTGGGTCAAGGCGCCGGGTGAAGCCTTGCTGGAGAAGCTGCACGACACCCTCGGCGCCTTGCCGCTGGTAGCGGAAGATCTTGGAGTGATCACACCCGAAGTCGAGGCGCTGCGCGATCGATTCGATCTGCCCGGGATGAAGATACTGCAGTTCGCCTTCGATGGCGGGTCCGGAAACGCCTATCTCCCGCACAACCACCAGATCAACAGCGTTGTCTATACCGGCACCCACGACAACGACACTACCTTGTCGTGGTACGAGTCGTTGCCCGACGATCAGCAGCAGTATGTCATGGACTATCTGGGGCGCCCTCAGTCCGGGATGCCATGGGCCTTGCTGCAGTGCGCGCTGGCATCGGTGGCACATTTGGCCATCGTACCCATGCAGGACATCCTTGGGCTGGGGCCTGGACATCGGATGAATACTCCGGGCACGACCAGGGACAATTGGCAATGGCAGTTTTCCTGGGATCAGTTGAACCAAGAGCGGGTGGACCACCTCGCCCATCTGGTAAGGATCTACGGCAGGGACGCTCAGCAGACATAGGGCGGTCGGGAACGGCTCAATCCGCCGTAAGCTTCTTTCAATAGAAAAACCAGGCACCCCACTGCACCAAAGGGTCTCCGCGCTCTCAGGCATCCGCTTCTTCAATTATCTCGGTCGTATAACGATACGCTTTCAACCTCTCAGACCAATAATCAGGCGCCAGACCGGCTTTCTGCTTCAGATGTCGAAGAAACAGTTTCGGTTCCGGCAACGACCGCCATACGGAGGGTAGAAACGTCGCCCGCCGGCCGTCATCTTCGATAATCAGCCCGTCGGTACCGGCGCGCAATCGAGCGATCAGATCCTCCTCCGAAGCAACCTGCATCGGTTCCGGCGGACTCAATATCGACAGGTGGATCTCCAGGGTGTCGACCTCCTGCGGCTCGACGGGTGGGAAACGAGGATCCTTGAATGCGGCCGAATAGGCGTTATGCGCGATATCCTCCACCAATGGTCGAACAGCGGTCAGACTGCCGATGCAGCCGCGCAGTGCGCCCTCTTTTTCCAAAGTGACGAAGGTCGCGCGGATGACCGTCAGCTCGGGCGGAAAACCGCTGGGGTCCACCGGCAGCGGCCCGCCCCGCTCGAGACCATGCTGAATGGATTGCCGGGCCAGCCTCAGAAGGATTCGTCGATTCGCCCGGCTGATCGTGTTATTGGAAGACATAAGCCCCATACCCGACAACCCGATCCCGTGGACCGGCGGTATCCCCGGAGTTGCGCAGATCCACCGTGCTGCCTTTAAGGGCGTGCTTGCGAGCGGCATACAGCAATCCATTGACCGGCGCGCGGCCGCAGGCCGATTCGTAGCCGATCTTTTCCCATTGCAGCGTTTCGATGGCGTGCGAGGTGGCGCTGTCCATACGCCGTGCCGTCTGGTAATCGTGATAATGGCTCAAGTCCGAACTGATCACGATCACGGTCTCCTCCCCGCCCCACAGCCGCTCCAGCACCTCGGCCACCTCTTCCGGCTCGGCATCCCCGACCACCACCGGAACCAGTTTGAACCGGTCCAGCACTTCTTGCAGAAACGGCAGATGCACTTCCAGACTGTGCTCCATGCTGTGCGCCTGGTCCATCACCTGCACGAATGGAAGATCGATAATCTGCTCAACGGCCTGCCGGTCGACAGGGATACTGCCCAAAGGCGTGACAAACCAGTCCGCACTGCTGACTGCAAGTCCTCTGAAACCGACACGATGGGAGGGCCCCAACAGGACGACGCGGCGAATCGTATCACGCCCCTGTTTCAACCGAGCATACGCGCTGGCCGCAACCGGTCCGGAATAGATATAGCCGGCATGGGGCACGATAATCGCCTTCGGCGGCGGACCGGACGTTTCCGCCTGATCCAGAAAGCCCTGAACCATCTTGTGAAGTTGATCGGGGTCGGCCGGATAAAAGGCCCCGGCCGCGGCCGGTTGTCGCACAGTTGTCATCACACTCGCCTCCAAGGATCTGAATTCTTCAACACTACGTTGAGACAAGATTTTTGCTGGAACTGCTGCATCCAGCTACTTGCATTTCACCCGGCGCGCCCTCATAATTTAATCACAAGGGCTGTAGTGAAATAAATGCCTTGGGTGAAAGAAAATGAATGATCAGGTAATGACCGACACGGTTCCGACCAAATATTGGCACGCGCTCGACGACGGCCGCATTCAGTGTGATCTGTGCCCGCGTTTCTGCAAACTGCATGAGGGACAGCGGGGCTTGTGCTTTGTGCGCGCCAACCAAAACGACCAAATCGTATTGACCACCTACGGGCGGTCCAGCGGTTTTGCGGTCGATCCGATCGAGAAGAAACCGCTGAACCACTTTCTTCCCGGCACCCCGGTGCTCTCATTCGGCACCGCCGGCTGTAATCTCGCCTGCAAGTTCTGTCAGAATTGGGATATCAGCAAATCGCGCGAAATGGACACGCTGATGGATCGGGCGGATCCCGAGACCATCGCCCGGGCAGCGGAAGAGCTGGGCTGCCGCAGCGTTGCCTATACGTACAACGATCCGGTCATTTTTCACGAATATGCAATCGACGTGGCGCGCGCCTGCCAATCGCGCGGCATCAAATCGGTCGCGGTCACCGCCGGCTATGTCTGCCCCGAGCCGCGCGCCGAATTTTACCGCTACATGGACGCGGCCAACGTCGATCTGAAAGCCTTCACCGAACGCTTTTATCGCAAGATCTGCGGCGGCCAGCTGTTGCCGGTTCTGGAGACATTGGAATACCTCACCCATGAAACCGATGTCTGGGTGGAAACGACAACGCTGCTGATCCCCGGCGAAAACGATTCGGACGAAGAACTGGAGTCGATGACCCGATGGGTGGTCGAACATCTTGGACCGGACGTACCGATGCATTTTTCAGCGTTTCACCCCGATTGGAAGATGATGGACAAACCGCATACACCGGCTGAAACGTTGATTCGGGCGCGGCAAATCGCAATGAAAAACGGTGTCCGCTACGCCTATGTCGGCAATGTACACAACAAGGCGTGCGACAGCACCTATTGCCATCAATGCGGTGAATTGTTGATCGGCCGCGACTGGTACCAACTCTCCGAGTGGAATCTGACGGCCCAAGGCTGCTGCACCGCATGCGGCGCCCAGTGCGCCGGCGTGTTCGACACCAAACCCGGCGACTGGGGGGCAAAGCGTCTCCCCGTCACGTTGTCACACTATCGCGCTCATGTTTGATGAGTGATCGCTCTGATTCGGTGAACCTATGAAAAAGTTGACACTACTGGCCTTCTATTGCTGCGCAGCATTGGCCGCAAGCGACCGGCCATCTGTCGACAAAAAGCCGCTGCTCGGCGCAAGCTGTGGAACGGTCACTCCCAAAGACCGGGACGCCTGCTGCGCACGCAAGATGAAAGATGCAATCCATCCAATGTGTGTCGGAGGCTGGAAGTATATCGGCGGCCAAGACCCGAACAAAGAGTGCGCCTGGATTTGCGAGACAGACGAACCGAAACGCTGATTGTCGAACCTATGTAGGATGCGGTGAGGCACGAACCGCACCACCACAGAGGCAAGGCTCCTTATCGCGGACGTCCGTTATGCCACGATGGCCTCAATCAGTTTGTCTTCGAACTCGATGCGAGCAGCCAACACTTCGCCCAGCCTCGACAAGTCGTCGTTCAAGCCGGCCAACATCTCGTCACCGCTCCACTTTTCGTATTTATCATTGAACTCGATTACGGTATCGGTGGTTTCGGCGATGCGGGGATATACGTCCTCCGCCGCTTGGATTATCTTTCGGCGGCGTTCGGTGCCATCGGTGATGCGCTGATAGATGCCGAAATGTCCAAGCGAAATATAATCGACCAACAGCTGGCAAAACTCATCGAGCATCGCCTCGACAGGTTTGTCCCGGGGAAACGATTCAAGTCCTGCAACGGCGCAGTATGAAGACCACACCTGCTGCCGTCCTTTCAGCAGTTCATTGATCATCTGCAAGGTCTGCATCCGCCGCTCTTTTCCGGAATATTGCTCGGTAGACATGCTAATTACTGGCTCGGGTTGGCTATGAACACGTATACTTTATTAGAATTCTGATAAAACGACAATGCCGAACGTCGCGTCAGCCATAAAAACCATGCAGGCACGCCCATCCGTTTCAGCGATTATTCCAACCTTCAACCGTGCCACACTGCTCAAGCACGCATTGGATTCGGTCTATGCGCAAACCCGCCCGCCCGATGAGGTCATCGTCGTCGACGATGGTTCGTCGGACTCGACCCGGCGCATGATCGCCGATCATTTTCCGAAAGTGCGCTATCTGCACCAGCAAAACGCCG
Organism: Methylococcaceae bacterium UBA2778; assembly: GCA_002352385.1. Taxonomy (GTDB): domain Bacteria; phylum Pseudomonadota; class Gammaproteobacteria; order Methylococcales; family UBA2778; genus UBA2778. The sequence continues at coordinate 24,720 of DEII01000189.1, forward strand.
GTGTCAGCGCCGCCCGCAATTATGGAATTCAGGCTGCATCAGGCGACTGGCTGGCTTTGCTCGACTCCGACGATGTCTGGCTGCCGGACAAGCTGGCCATTCAATTGGCAAGACTGGACGACAACCCCGGCCTGAATGTATGCCACAGCGAAGAAATATGGATCCGCAACGGCAGGCGCGTCAATCCCGGGAATAAGCATCGCAAGGCCGGCGGATGGATTTTTCGAATGTGCCTGCCGTTATGCGCCATGTCGCCCTCATCGGTTCTGATCCATCATTCCGTATTGGCCGCCACCGGCGCCTTCGATGAAACACTGCCGGCCTGTGAAGACTACGACCTCTGGCTGCGGATCACATCCCGCTACCCGGTGCTGTTCATCGACCAGCCGCTGATCATCAAATACGGCGGTCATGCCGATCAGCTATCCAACGCGTTTTGGGGGATGGACCGCTTTCGGATCGAAGCACTGAAAAAAATTCTCACGCAGGGACATCTGCCCCCCGAGGATCAAAGCGCCGCCCGGTCGATGCTATTGAAGAAAGCCCGCATCTACCTGAAAGGCGCACGCAGGCGAAACAAGCAGGCTGAAATCGCGCATTACGAAGCGCTCTGTCATCGCTATTCCACCGCGGCGAATGAATTCCATTGAGCCCTCCCCGCCCCCTGTATTAAGCCACCTGGTCGTTGCCCTTCCTTGTGAAGCCAAACCCCTGGTTGCCCATTACCGACTCAAGCGACGTTTGCGCGAAGAAGCGTTCCCGGTCTATGAAAGAGACGGCCTGTGTCTGACCGTAAGCGGAATCGGCAAAACCGCCATGGCAGCCGCTGTGGCATACAGCCATATGGCATTGGGCGCGCAGCGTCATGCCGTTTTGATGAATATCGGCGTTGCCGGTCACCGGACCCATGCTATCGGGCACGCCTGTCTTGCCCATAAGATCACCGACGCGGACAGCGGCAGACGATGGTACCCCCCTTTGGCGTATCAGCCGCCGTGCGCCAGCGAACATGTGTGCACCGTTGCTCGTCCGCAGCCCGGTTACCCCGAACCTGTTTTGTACGATATGGAAGCGTCCGGATTTTACGAAACCGCAACGCGTTTCTCCACATCGGAGCTGGTTCAGTGTGTCAAGATCGTATCGGATAATGCGTCATCACCGGCAGAACAGGTCAACGCCCGGCAGGTTGCCGAATTGATCGAATGTCATATCGGGCTCGTCGATGGGCTATTGCAGCAGCTTCGAACGCTGGCAGAGCCGTTGCGCAAAGAGGAGCTGCCGCTGTTGGAGCCCTTCACCGAACGCTGGCATTTTACCGTTCAACAACAGTTGCAACTGAAGCGACTGCTGCAGCGTTGGGCCATTCTGGCTCCCGACAATCCACCCGACATCCGCAATCTTGGCGCATTGAAACAGGCCGGGGAGGTACTGCAGTGGCTCCAGCGACGAGCGGATGAACTGCCTTGCACTTTTCCATAATCTCGGCTGACCATCCCCGAATCGAATGAATACTTCACCGGCTAAAGCCGGTGGCTTCGGATTACGGCGAAAAAGCCGGATTGATCGGCCATTCGGCCGATTTTCCGCCCCCCCTCCCTGTGGGGGAGGGCCAGGGTGAGGGAATCAAATAAAGAAAATTTCCTTATCTTTATCCCCCCTCATTCTGTCCTTCTCCCAGAGGGAGAAGGGACCCTCTAACTGACCCTGGGTAGGTTGCCCGATGATTAAGGCAATAACATAGCGATCCATCCGCCGCCTGAAGGCGGGGAGGTACTGATCGCCTATCGGGGATCTAAATTCTTTGGTCGTAGATTCGAGGCCTACAAGGCCCACCATAAAAAACAATGGCTTAGAAGGTTGCCTTCTAAGCCATTGTTGTTGCGGTAGGCCTATGGTAGACCTTTGGGCGGAAAAATCGGCTTCCCGTGGGTCTCGCGTGGGCGTGACACCTAACACGCCAAGTCGAACGGTGCCCGTTGGAACGATTCACGGTAGGTCACGGCCTCACCCAAGATACAGGGCTGAACAAACTTGTCAAGAGAGCGCTCGACCCCGGAACTCGCGTGTTTAGCGCACTCTTTGCCGTGGTACTGCGTTTGAAAATCCAACACGTTTTACTTTGGATACGACTCCGTCATAGTGAGTGCCTCCGCGCGCAGATCTCTAAGAAATTAGGAGGTAACTGGATAAACATTTACCATAAATTTAAATGGCGACCCCTTTACTCTTGGCCATCAATGATGGCTGGCGAAGAGCCTCCTAGCACTTTCCTCGTAGGCGGGTCAGATCGTGCTCGCCCCTGCGCTACATCCAGCCCTTACGCTTGTAAAATGCCACTACGTTTTTGACGAACTCCGTAGCAAGGTTCTTCACATGTGTTTCCATATCGTCGCCAATAACCTCGCTTTTGAGCTGCATGCCGCCAGCGACGACAATACCTACCGCCGCCCCTGCCGCCGCAACACTGGCTCCGGCAGGCCCGAGGCCGGGTATTTTACTCCCGTGTGTTTCGGCAACGACACCCGTAAATTGCTTCAAGCCGGTTTCCGTCATCCAATAGCCTTGAGAGCGAGCTTGCAGCTTGCCGGACCCGATCCCAAGTCCAATAACCATGCGTTTGGTTTGATCGCCTTCCTCAATCGATATAAACTGCCCTTTTGCCACTAGTGCGTTGACGGGAACTGGCGTTGAAGGCACTGCCGCTTGCGCAGGAATACCCTGTTGTAAAAGCATCTCCACGCCCACTTTGGTCAGCAAGCTGGCAATAGCTTTTCCCTTCTTCAGCCGCTCGGAATCCGGTGGCTGCTTGCGTGCGAAGCTCGGACCAAACATATCGACGACAACGTCTTCCGGATCGACGGCGAAGTCGTAAACCAAAAGGACAGGCGGAGGGGAAATTGGTTCGTTTGCCACGGATTGCGGCACATACTGCTGGCTCATTGCACCTGCGCAACCAACGAAAAAGCTGGCGATCAGAATTGCCAGGCAAACCCGAGCAACCGATAGCATCGACGTTTTTGCTCTATACTTCATGATTGACCTCCACAGTCTATTGATTGCAAACTGCTTGAAACCCCATGGCTAACTAGCGATTATACGGGCCTGCATATCTTGCGGACAACCGCCTCCAAATTGACAAAAAAGGCCTTTTAGCCTACGTTTCCAAACGGAACAACACTACAAAAACACGCATTATACGACACCAGGAAGTAAAGGCGTCGTGGATAATCGTGAAGCTCTTAGCCAAAAGTACCGCGTTTTGGAAAATGTCACAACCGAGATCCACGAACGACTCCGCCAACGACCGATTCTGACCATATCCGGGTTTGAGCCCCCGCGAACTATTGTTGCACCGCTTTTTTCTCCGGGCGCGACCGCCACGCCAGCATGTCCACCGATGCCCGTGCGTATCGAGGCTGTTATGTTGGGTTTCGTTCCTCAACCCAACCTTCTATGAGGAAACCAGTCAACAGCGACCCATTCCGGCATGGTGGCCGTTCCTTGGTATTCGACGCAACACGCCCCCGACCCATGCCGGAATGGGCCGCTATCGGGGCCAGAGCCACCTTCTATCCGGGTCAAGCCAACGGCCGACCCCCAAATACCGCTTGCGCTCTTGGCTACCCCGTTGGTTTCCTTCATAGTATCTACTTTTGAAGCCGGGGCCGCGGCGGCGGGAGTGCCGGTCGGCGGTTGCCCCGCCGATCGGGATATTTGAATTACCGCACCGGGCATCTGCAAAGGTTTCGGGTCAGGCAAACGTTCGGGGCGGGGTTGCAAACCCGGCCCCGCGTCAACAGAACGTGGTTGCGCCGAGGCGAAAGGAGAGCACCAATCCTGATTTGAATCGATCGGAAGCCTCCCCCGAAAGCCTCCGCGCGCCAGTGCCGCCGTCGTCACAGCGGCGCACCAGAAGGATTGGTCAGCATGACTTCCCGCACCAGGGGAAGCGGCGGGCCTCCGTAAGAGAGCAGTTGGTCGTGAAAGGCCCGCCAATTCTTCCGGCCGCCCCTTTGAATGCTCCATTCATCACGCAGTTTGCGGATCATCAGTTTGCCCAGGGTATATTTGACGTATTCCGGGTCGAAGGTGCCTCGCTGGGCCTGCTGACGGGCGTTGGCTTTGTCGAGAAAAGCCTGTTCGATGAACAGTTTTTCCGCTTCGTCGACACTCATCCCATGCGTATGCAGGCCGAAGCCGGCCAGGCAGCGCACGTTGCGCAGCAAGGCGTTGAGCAGCTGGCCGATGTGAGTTGAAGGGTCGCCTCGATTGAGGCCCGCCTCCCACATCAGCTCTTCGCTGTAATGCGCCCAGCCTTCGGCAAAACCGTAGGTGATGAACAGCCGGGCGAACGTCGACAGATTTCGGTTGGCATGCGAGAAATGGAGGAAATGGCCCGGCCAGACTTCGTGCACGGAGATGAACAACAATTCCGGGCGGCTGGGCATATAGGCCTGGCGCTCGGCCGCCAACCAGGTGCTGTCGGGGGGCGAGACGTAGTAGATCGCCGGAAGGTCTTTTTCGAATGGCCCCGGAATATCGATAGATGCCGGATTCCAGCGTCGATACGGCGGCGATTCGGCGATCAGCGGTTCGCTTCCTTCCGGTATGGAAACGAGGGATTTGTCCACGACGATTTTTTTGAGACCGACCAGCTGCTGCCGCGCGGCCTCGAGCACGTCCGCCGGTTTGTTTTGTCTCGCTTTGGCGACACACTGCTCCAGCGTTTGCTTCGGTGCATACCTGCTGCAGACCTTCTGCAGCGCCTTGCGGTTGCGTTCGAGATCGCGCCGCACGACCTGCTCGATTCGATCGGGTTGCATCGACAGCCGTTCGGTGGTGTAGAGCATGTCATGAAAAACGGCTGGGCCGAGAGCGAACGCATCATGCGCCTGCGATCGCTGCTCCTTCAACCAGTCGGAGAAGTGAACGAGCGCCTCTTTGGCCCGTCGGTTGGCTTTTTCAAACTGGCTGCGCAGTTCGGCGTTTTTCAGCGCCGGCTGGAAAGCGGCCGGTACGTCCGTCGCGTAGAATTGAGCCAGTCCTTCGACGATGGTGATGCCGATATCGACAAACGGTTTTGCCAGCGGCGGCTGCAGCGTGTTGCGGATCTGATCGACCGCGACCGGGAGCTGTGCGGCGTAGGCGATGTAGGCGCGCAGCCTTTGCTCGAGCGGAGCATAGTCGCGGCTGATATAGATATTCGGATCGAGCGCGTCGGCGTAGTAATAGGGGTTCTTGTAAGGCCATCGGGCCTTTTCCACCCAGAACAGTTCGCTGTCGATGACGCTCAACAGGTGCTTTCTTACCAGATGCTGGCGTTCGCTCAGTACCTGCTGCTTGAAGATGACGGCCTGCATGCGTTGCCGTTTGAGCGCTTCCGTACGCGCTGAAAACGACGCTGTGCCCCAGTCGGGAAGCCGCCCGTCGTATTCGTGGAGCCCGGCGTTGACCGCGGCGTTGGGATGTGCGGCGAAATAGCTTTTGATGAAGTCATCGGTGAATCGTTCCCACTCGGAACCAACCGGTGTCGCTTTGCCAATCGCGGGCAACAGACAAAGTCCGAGCAGGATTGCTGCGATTGACCGCCTGAGTGCAGCGTAAAGGGGTGTCATAATGGCCTTCCTCATGCGTTGTTCGGGGTTCGAGGCGAAAAGAAATCCGTCATCCGGATAGCGCGTTATCTGCTTTCATTGTTTTGGCTTCCTCGAATCAAAGCGATGCGAAATATTGAACCATCCGCTGCCGCGTCCTGGCGTCCGGCAGAGCCCCATGGTTGCCGCCTATGTTGTCGACCATGTGGTGCGTTTTGGAAGTCGCGGGAATCGCGCAGGTGACCGCTGGGTGCGAGACGATGAATTTCAGAAAGAACTGCGCCCAGCTGGCGATGTCGTAGTCCGCGGCCCAGGCCGGCAACGGGTTGTTTTCGACCCGGCGGAACAGGCTGCCGCGTTGAAACGGCCGGTTGATCAGTGTCGCTATGCCTCGGTCGGCGGCCAGCGGCAACAGACGGTCTTCGACGGCGCGGTCCTCGATGTTGTAGCTGAATTGAACAAAGTCGAGCGCTTCCTTTTCCATGATCGATTGCAGCGCCTCGTGATCGCGTCCGTGCGAGGTGGTGATGCCGATATAGCGTACCCTGCTTTGCGCTTTCCACGCCTTGAGTGTTTCCAGGTGTGCTCGCCAATCGCGCAGATTGTGGATCTGCATGAGGTCGAAGCGCTTCACGCCCCACAGTCCCCGCGACCGTTCCATTTGCTCGATGCCCGCCTCTTTGCCGTCGATCCAGACCTTGGTCGCGGCAAACAACGGCCGTTGGCCGTCAGCCTGTGGCAACAACTGCCCCAGCACACGCTCGGCGTTGCCGTACATCGGCGAGGAATCGATCAGCGCGCCTCCGTGATCGAAAAACGCCCGCAGCACCGCCGCGAGCTGCACCATCGTTTGCGGATCATCTGCGACGTCAAAGGTGCGTGCCGTACCCATACCAATGACCGGAAGCGATTCGCCGCTGGAGGGGATCGGTTTTTTGATCGGTCGGCGTTCTGCCGCCAAAGCCCATGGCGACAACGCTGACGCCGCGCTCAACACAGCGAGCGATTGGATGAAGCTTCTACGAGTGAACTGCATCTTTAATCTTGTCATTGCCTACTCCTCTTATTATTTCGCAGCCCTTTCCGCCAGCAACTCCTGGCGCCGGCCAGGGCACAGGACGTACTCAGCGCATCGCATCGCCACCCGTACTGCCGAAAAAACCACAAATGTGGGGACAGATCTCCCATTGCACAATCGGCTGCAAATGATCCATCTAATAATGGCGATTCGATCGGAAACAGTCGAAGTAGAGAGGTCGGGGCCATGGCCAGAGCCGTGCGGGCAGAGTATGCTGGAACGCTGTGCCGCGCCACCGTGCAGGGATGCCCAATGGGTGGGGGTCGACAGCCGGTTTGTCGATCGCATCCATCGTCGGATTGGTTGTCTCTTTCAGGGCCGTGGGACGGTTTCAACCGAAAGGCATGGGGAATGGGGACCGTGACCCCTTGCCCCTTGATTACCGGAAGGTTCACTGCTTCGACGGCGACAGGGGTGTAGCTGGCGCCGAGCCCATGCCGCTGTGGCTACCGGCACCGCCAGAGCGCTCTCGGCCCCGGCAAGCCAGTGGTGGTTCCGGCCGCAGCCGCATCGTCCTTGTTTGAAGAAGGGCGGCCTGACGGTGCCGGCACACTTGCGGCACAGGGCGGCCGCCGTTACATCTGCGATTGCAGATAGTTCTGCAGGCCCACTGTATCGATCAACCGGAGCTGCTGTTCAAGCCAGTAGGTGTGATCCTCTTCGGTGTCGTCTAGCAACGTCTCGAGCATCTCCCGGCTTTGAAAATCGCCATTGAGCTCGCCGACGGCGATCGCCTCCCTGAGGTTGGCGATCACCGCATACTCCAGCGCCAAGTCGTTTTTCAGCATCGATGGCACATCCTGCCCGATTGTCAAACCGCTGCGCTGCGTCAGGTCGGGCGTCGCCTCCAGAAACAGCAGGCGCCTGATCAATGCATCGGCATGACCCGTCTCCTCCTCCATTTCGTGATGGACATGCTGATACAGCGTATCGAAGCGCCAGTCCCGATACATGCGCGAGTGGATAAAATATTGATCCATCGCCGTCAGCTCGCCCGCCAAAAGGCGGTTGAGCGCAACGGTCACCTGATCGTTGCCTTTCCTCGTCGTTGCCTCGGTCGTGTTGTTCTCGTTGCCGGTGCGGCGCCACACAGCTCAGTCCGGCGTGGCGGCACCCAGCCGGGAGCGGAATCGATCCGGCCCTGGTTGAACAGTACGCTTTGTCGCGCCCGTTGGCAAGGGGCGGGAGTCGGCGTGTTACGAGTTAATATTTTG
>DEII01000188.1 GCA_002352385.1 Methylococcaceae bacterium UBA2778
CTCAGTCGGCCGTACTCACTGATATGCCGCTCCTTCGGAAATTTCCTTGTGAAACCAATATCCTGCGCGATATCGGCGCAAATTTATGAAATCTTCGGGCTAGCACTGATAGTATAATAAGCGTCGAAGCTCGGCATTCGATGCTGTTCTCTTGCCGCTGCCATTCATTTTGCCCCCGCAACATACAAGGAGCTAACCCGATGCATCCAAAAAGCATGATCCTGTTAACGGCCATTGCAGTCAGTGCCGCGCTCTCGGGCTGTGCCACCCATCGAGCGAGTAAAGCAAAGCCTGAAAAGCCGCCGGAAGTCCAGAAGCAGCAGCCGAAAGTCAAGAAGGCACAGGCCGACGTTTACTACGACATCGCAAGCAAGCGGTGGCGTACATGGGACGGTCAGGTGTGCCGCAGCTGTACGCCGCAAAACGGATATTCAGCGCCTGTTGTCAAAGATGATGATATGTACTACGACCCGACGATCCGAAAATGGCGCCAGTCGAGCCTGAAAGGTGCTGTTTGCCATACCTGTACGCCGCAATACGGGTATCCCATTCCGCCAAGATAGGCGGTGCGAAGCGATTCGAACTGTCGGCGGCGGGATCCATGCGACTGCCTCCAACGGTGCCAGTTGAGCGATGACAGCCTCACAATACCGACATCGCCTTTCGGAGGCGGCCCGAATCATCCAGATAACGGATACGCATCTGTTCGCCGATCCCTCTGAGTCGTTCGACGGCATCAATACGCAAGAGTCGCTGATGCAGGTCATCGAATTGATGAAGAGCTCACATTGGCCGGCCGACTTCGTTCTGGCGACCGGTGACCTGGCTCACGATCCGGAGCCTGCGACCTACCGGCGGCTGCAGAGTATATTCGAATCGCTGGATGTTCCGGTCTACTGCATTCCCGGCAATCACGATGATCCCGAGGTGATGCGCGAATGTCTGCCGTCCGAACAGATTCGGATGGCGAGCACTGTTCTGACCGACCGCTGGCAGGTAATCCTGCTGAACACCAAGGTACCGGAGATGCCTGGCGGTACACTCTCGGAGCAGGAGCTGGCGACCCTGGATGAATGCCTTCGGCACCATCCCGATCATCATGCTCTGGTTTGTCTGCATCATCCGCCGGTGTCGATCGACAGCCCGTGGATGGATGCCATGTCGCTGACCAACCGGGATCGATTCTTTTCGGTACTCGACCGGCACCGCCAGGTCCGTTGCGTACTGTGGGGGCATATTCACCAGGAATTCGACAGCCGGCGAAACAGAGTGCGTCTGCTGAGCACGCCATCCACCTGTGTGCAATTCACCCCCGGTGCGACTCGGCACGAGCGCGACGAAAAAAAACCGGGCTACCGCTGGCTGGTGCTGAATCCGGATGGCTCATTTGAGACAGGGGTCAATCGGCTGCCTGCCCGACGCGTTTCGCCGATCTTTCTCTTATGATCCATCCACAGAGCATGAAAACCTGACACTTCCAGCCAGGCGGGGCCCCGTTCGCCCTTCAGCATGGCGATGGTACAGGCGCTGCCGGCCACCAGGCAGTGTTCGGCGACGACGGTGACGGTGCACACTCCGTGCACCGGCCAGCCGGTTTCCGGATCGAGCAGGTGACTGTAGCGGCGGCCGCCCACCATCATGAAGCGCTCGTAATCCCCACTGCTGGCGATGCCGCCGTGATGAATCGGGATGCGCGCCATCACCGTGTTCGGGTGGCGCGGGTGGCGGATGCCGACCTGCCAGGGGCTGCCGTCGGGATGCGGTCCGATGATTTTGATATCGCCGCCGAGGTCGATCAGACCGTGCGCGATGCCATGCTTCAGACAGAGGGCGGCGGCCCGGTCGGCAGCGTACTCCTTGCCGATGCCACCGAAATCGAGCTCCATGCCCGGCACAGGAAAGGCCAGCAGGGGCTCACACCAGTCGATTTTATGCCAGCCCACCCTGTTCAGCAGTCGGTTGATCTGTGACGGCTCTGGCAGGCGGCTGGAATGGAAGTCCCAAGCCTGCCGCAGAAGGCCGGAGCTGATGTCGAACAGGCCGTCGCTTTGCCGGTAACAGACATGCGCGTAATTCAACAGCTGTGCCGTTTCCGCATCGACAGTGATCGTGCCGCCGTCGGCGGCGGTACGATTGATCGCGGAGAGGACGCTGTCCGGCCGGTATCTCGAATAACGGGCCTCCAGCCGGCGCACCTCGGCCATCGCCAGGGCGGCGATGCGCTTGGCTTCGAGCCGTTTTCGGGCATACAGCTGCAGCATGCAGGGCGACCCCATGGCGGTGAAGGGAAAACAGTGCAGACGCAGCATCGCCGGTTCAGAATCGATAATTGATGCCTGCGGAAATCAGGAAGAAGCTGAAGTCGGCGAAGCCGGACTGAGTGGCGCCGTCCAGTTTGAGGCCGGCTTTGTGGACAGCGTATTCGACACCGGCGTGGACGTTCAGCTGATCGAAAAATGCCTTGGTAAATTTGAGCCCGCCGCTGAGGGCGCCGAAGCCGGACAGACGGTAGTCGCTGGAGTAGAATCCGTTGCTGCGCGGGGCGGCGAAATAGGGACTGTAGAAATCTACTTCGCTTTGTGAATAATAACGCAGGCTGGGGACGAGCATCCATTCGCCGCCGAGTGGTTGATGCCATTGCGCCTCGATGGTGTGCGAGTGACTGCTCCAGTCGTCGATGTGAAACCGGTAATCGAGATGCAGCGCGGCATCCCAGTCGCTGAAGTAGCGCAGATAGCGTGCCAGAACCGCCCATTGATGGCGCTCATTGGGCCGGTTTTCCCAGAAGATATCGGCGGGTCCCGCGGATTCCAGTCCGGGTTGTCGCCTGCCGCCGCCGGAGATGAAGACCTTCTTATAAGGGTTCGATAAGAATCCCGAACTGTACAGGTAGGTCAGATTGGCCTGCAGCAGCGAATTCTTGTCCAGTATCTGGGTGATCCCCAGCAGGCTGTCGATGGCCGTCTTGCGCTCTTTGATGTCGCGTGTCGTCGGCATGATCTTGTCATGCGTAAAGCCTGCGCCGAATGCCAGCGTGGTCATCTTCCTGTTCAGTTCCCAACGCAGATTCAGATTGGAGAAATAGGAGCGGTAATCTTTTTCGTCGGAAGCGCCGCCGGCCAGGCCGATGGTCACGTCATTGAGATAGTATTGCCCGCTGAGATCCAGGGCATTGCGCGTATCACGAATGGTCGCAGACGACATCACCTGAACCGGTCTGGCGGCGATCGACAGAGGCAGCGAGGCGGCGTTTTCGGCTACGGACACTTTCGCGGCGCCCCCGGAGGCGCCGGCGACCGCGTCGGTCCTGCCGAACGGAATATTCAGCACCGGCGATGCACCGGCGATGCGATCGGTGACCCAGCTGGCGGACAGCTCGGCCGACTCACCCAACGGTGTAATCCCAAACGCCTGAAACACATGGACGGCCATCCGGTTGCAGCATTCGTCGTAGTGCGAATAGCGGAAGCCGGTGGAAACCGCATCGGCCGGAACGCCGGCGGCCGCTTTGTTGGGACTCATGCCCGGCAGCGCCAGAGCTGCGGCGGTCAGGGTATGGAGACAGCTGTTTTTCTTAATTGCAGCCACAGCCGCCGCCTCCCGAGCCATAGCCGCCGCTGGAGGCCTCCTTGCTCATGTGCATGTGCCGCCGGACGGCAGCCGCCGCCGGGTCTGTCTCCAGCGCCATATGTGGCTTCGCCAGGTTGCCCCTTTGCCATGGCGCAACCGGCGTGCAGCCGCCGGTCAGCAACAACAGCAGCAGGATCGCCGGCATCGGTTGCCATGCGTCGTTGCGGATGCTCATCGTTATGCCGGCTCGGCGAGCAGGGCACGGACCAGTTGGCGGATCGCCTCGATATCCTCTTTCCGGAAACCCTGATGAACATGGCGAATGATGCCTTTCCTGTCGATGAGATAGGAGGAGGGCATGGCGACGACGTCAAAAGCCTCCGGGCATTTGCCTTCCGGGTCCACGGCGATGGTGAAATCGACCGGGCACTGCTCCAGAAAGCGGAGTAGATCCTCGCGGTTTTCGTCGACATTGATCGCCACGACTTCGAAACCCTCGGCTCGCAGCTCATTGTGCAGTTCATTGAGCAGCGGGAAGGAGATGCGGCAGGGTGGGCACCACGAGGCCCAGAAATCCATGTAGACCACCTTGCCCCGGTAGTCGGACAGATCGAGTGGCTGCTGCGCCTTGAGTGTGAGCGCCCGGCATTCCGGAGCGGGCTGTTCCAATCCGTCTGCGAAGGTGTTTGTTGTCAGCAGGGCGGTAATGAGTGGGAGCATGGGGAATGGTCGTTTCAGCATAGAACTCTTTTCTTTGTTGTTATGGTTGGTCGAATGAGAACAGGGTAACTTCTCAAAAAGTCGGCGTAATGTCGGTTCGAGAGCATGGATTATTGAGAACACACAGAACAGGCATCGGGCGCCTTCGCCGGTCATCGGAAAGAGGCCAATGCCGGGTTGATTTCAAGCAACATTGATGCCGTAAAGTGTGCGTTCTATTCCGGCCCAACGGTGTGTGATGGTGTTTGGTGGTCGGAGGCTTGCGTTTCAGTCGCAACGCTTGAAAAAGCGGGCGTCGGCGGCATCGTTGAAGACAGTGAGATACCGCAGCGCCGGAGTAGTCCGGATCAGAGAATCAGAATATGATTAATAACTGAATTATGTTAAATGCCACAGCTCTGTGGCATCTAACCCACCTTTGGTTGGGCCGGACAAGCGCATAAGTCCTTGATGTAACGGGGATGCAGCGTTGGCACTGGAATTGCTTACGGTTATGTGCTCTTGATGGCTGCTCATCGGACCACGGGCATACGCCCATCGGATTCATGAACAAAGGCACGCATTGGAACAGGCCGGTTTCGTTTAATCCGATTGCAGATCGATCATCCGGCGATTGCCGGCTGGATGGCTGGTCTCGGCCCGGGGGGCGCTGCCAACGGAGCATTCCCTAGAAATTAATAAAATAAGGAGTCGATTATGACCATTCGCTTGAAACAGGCCGCTGGCCTGGTGCTGTTCGCGGCCTCCGCTGTCGCCTCGAGCGCGTTCGCACACACCACGATCGTCAAGAAAAACACGCCGGACGAGTTTGCGATGCGAACCGACTTGGCCGGTACCAGCAGCGTGTTGAATCAGATCAGCATCCCACACGGGTGCAACGGCAAGCCGGTCAAGGCGATGACCATTCTTTTTCCCAATGGCGCCGATCCGGTGGTCGAAGACAATAACGGCGACCCGGTTGATCCTGTGGATTTTTTCGCTCACTTCGAGACGGACAACAATATTTTAATGGGACCGCAGCCCGCCCAAGTCGTCACCTGGAAAAAGATCGAGGTCAGGGAAGGGCCGGTTCCGCATCATGACAACCATGGCCCAAAGGATACCGATGCGCGTGCCTTCGCCTATACCAAAGGCACGCTGCCTGAACATCTGTTGGGACTTTACCCGTGGCGACAGACTTATGGGAAGATCAAGGAGGGAAAAACCTGTCTTGAAAAAATACAACTGCGGATTCCGATCGTCAACTACTGCACCAGATTGAGAAGCGGCGACGATCGCGTTGACGCCTGGATCGGGCGGTTGACGGCGAAATTCGACGATCCCGCGGTTGTGTCGGAAGGCTTTTGGCCCACGCTGGACATTGCCAACCCGCACTATGACGAAGTCGCCTGTGATGAGGAAGAAGGTACGCCTTACTACTACAAGGTCAGTCCGTCGGATGAGGACATCGATGAGTTCCTGCCTTTGAAAGGATATTGGCCCAACAATATGGGGGGATCACACTTTCCCTTTCCCTTTCCCTTTAACGTCAATTGAAGTAGACGATCCCATTATCTTATCCTCCGGAAGCGCCGTGCTCTTTCTCGCGGAAGAGCAGCGGCGCTTCGCCTTTATCCACCGATTTACCCCGATGCATCAATGACGAAAGCCAACAATACCAAAACTGGACGCCACGCCAGTCCAGGTCGCCCGCAACGCGAAATGCCGCCGGGTCAATTAGCCGGGGGAGCGCGCCTGATGCTCTACATAACGGTCTCCATGACCGGTGCTGCGGTGATGATGATCGAACTCTTGGGCACCCGCATCGTCGGGCCCTTTTATGGCGTCAGCCTGTTCGTCTGGTCGTCGCTCATCTCGGTCACTATGATCGCGCTGGCGCTGGGCTATTTCCTCGGCGGCGTGGCGGCCGACCGGATGCCCCGGTTCAAACTCTCTCATGCCATCGCATTGGCGGGCCTGTTTACGGCGATCATTCCGCTCATCAGCGCACCGGTGCTGACCGCCACCAATGCGCTGGGCGTGCGCTGGGGGGCATTCAGCAGCGCCTTGATTCTCTTCATGATCCCGCTCACGTTTCTCGGCATGGTCGGGCCCGGCGTCATCAAGCAGGCCTCGCAGCGTTTGGAATCGGTCGGCATGGCGTCGGGTTCGGTGTATGCCATCAGCACCGTCGGCAGCGTCGTTGGCACGATTCTGCTGGGCTTTTTCCTGCTGCCGGTGGTCGGCTCCCGGGCGATCGTCTATTGGGTCAGCGCCGGGTTGTTGCTGTTGGCACTGGCGCTCTCGCGGGTCGAAAGGAACCGCGAGCAGCGGCCCCGGTTCCGCTACGCGGTGTGGGTGATCGCTCTGATCAGCGGCGCCTTCTATCTTTTTGCCGCGTTGCCCCCGGTGGCGGCCCGGGCCGCCGCGGACAACGTTCGTTTCGAGCGCGAAAGCCTGTACGGCTGGGTACGTGTCATCGACGACCCAAAGGACGGCATTCGCTGGATGTTGTCCGATTCTTCGACCATCAGCGGCGCTTTTACCGAAAACGGACGGAGCGTGCTCGGCTACCAATATATCGTGAAGGAAGCGCTGGCGACCTTCCGTCCGCAGGCGCAGGCGGCGTTGCTGATTGGTCTCGGTGGCGGGCACCTGTCGGCGATGCTGGCCGGCAGCGGAGTCCGCACCGACGTCATAGAAATCGATCCGATGGTGGTCGCGGCCGCGCGTTCCTTCTACGGCTTCGAACCGACCGGGAATACCATCGTCGGCGATGCGCGCTATGAGGTCAAGCAGCTCGATAAACAGTACGACCTGATCATTCACGACTGCTTCACCGGGGGGTCCGAGCCGGCGCACCTGTTGAGCATCGAAATGCTGCGCGATCTCAAAAAGCTGTTGAAGCCGGGCGGCGTTCTGGTGCTCAATTTCGTCGGCTTCACCGACGGCGAGGAGAGCGTGGCCGTGGCCTCGGTATTCCGGACCATCGGCGAAGTCTTCGGGCACAGGCGCAGTTATGTTTCCGCGCCCGGCGAGCGGTTCAACGATTTCATATTTCTGGCGTCCGACGCGCCCTTGCGTCCGCGTACGACCGGCGGCGGGCTCCCGCTCGGCGGCACGCTGTCACGCTACCGGCACACGCTTGCCGATGGCGGCATTGTCATTACCGACGATTTCAATCCCCTCGAGCACATGCAATACCGCAAGGCTGAACGCTATCGCAATGAACTGCTGAAACGGGTCGGGACCCAGGCTCTGTTGTGGTAGCGTGAAGCCTGCACGGGTCATTGGATTCGCCCGTCCGTCGGGCGGATGCCCGAAGGGCGATCTGCCATCCGCCGCTGTATCTCTGTTCACCAAGCCCCGCCGAAGCTGCTCCGCCCACTCATGCAGAAAGGTCTCATTGTTCCTTCGCCGACGGGTGGGCGCGAGCCGACCTGTGGCGGAACCCGCTTCGCGGTTCCACCACAACCTGTTCAAACGGAGTGCACCGTCCGGTCGAACACCTGTCTATAATGACCGCTGATGCAGTTCAGCTGGAGGACGCATTGCCCCACTGCCATTAAGTTAAGGCCGTAGGGTATACGCACTGCGTTCCTTGCCCCCCAAAGAGCGGCGCACCGTAAACGACCTGCAGGGCTCAATCGCCCGAGTGGCGTTGGGGCGGGAACCTGCGTAGGGCGGGCGAGCCTTCCTGCCTGCCGGCAGGGCAGACGATTCGCCATCGTGTGCCGCATTATGGCGGAACTGCTTCGCGTTCCGCCCTACGCTCCTGGTTCTTGATCCAGCAATTCTAAATGTCGCAAATGTGTCTGCGTAGGTTGGATGGAGCGGTAGCGAACCCCAACGACTTGACTTGCATCGAGGCTGTTATGTTGGGTTTCGTTCCTCAACCGCAACCTACGATGGACCGCCGACAAACTATAATTAGAATTGCTGCTTGGCAGAGCGGCACGAGTACAGATACGAAAATCCTACAGCATCCCGGTAGCGTCAATCGTTCAGAAGAACTGACACACGCCGGGAAATTGCCCTACCGCATCACCCCACAATGAGTGCTTATAAAAAAAATGCGTTGCTGCTGTTGGGAAGTTGCTTTTTTGCATTGCTGCTGGCGGAGTTCTTGCTGCGGCTGATCGGCTATTCTCATGTCAGCTTTTATGAACCCAGCGTTTGTTGCGGCACTGCTTTGATCCCGAATACCGAAGGCTGGTGGCGGCAGGAGGGAGAGGCTTATGTCCGCATCAACAGCGCCGGCCTCCGGGACCATGAGCACGCTATCGCCAAGCCGCCGAACACGCTGCGCATTGCGCTCCTGGGCGACTCCTACGCAGAAGCCTTTCAGGTGCCGATGGAGCGGGCCTTCTGGTCGGTGTTGGAACGAACTCTTGCCGGCTGTCAGACACTGCATGGTAAGAATATAGAAGTGATCAATTTCAGCGTGTCCGGCTACGGCACGGCGCAGGCGTTGCAGACGCTGCGGCAGAAGGTGTGGCCCTATCAGCCGGATGTCGTGATGCTGGCTTTCGTCACCGGCAACGATGTGCGCAACAACAGCCGGTTGCTTGAAGCGGACGGCACACGGCCCTATTTTGTGTATGAAAACGGCAAACTGGTCTATGACGATGCGTTTCTTGAAGATCCTGCCTGGCTGTATCGGAACAGCGTTCCGGTTCGATTCATGAACGCCTTGATGAACCGTTCCAGACTGTTGCAATTGATCTATCAGATCAAGCACAGTGAAATTTTTCGATTTTCGGCCGCACACGCCGCCGACAGACCGAAACAGTCCACCGTATACCACGAGCAGGGGCTGGATGACACGATCTATCGGGCACCCGCAACAAAGGCCTGGCGCAACGCCTGGGCTGTCACCGAAGGTTTGATCGAACGGATGAACAGAGAAACCCGCAAACACGGATCCGAACTGCTGCTGGTGACATTGAGCAATGGCATTCAAGTGCATCCCGACCAAGAGGTAAGGCGAAACTATATGGCCCATTCAGGAGTCGATGACCTTTTTTATCCGGACCGGCGACTGGCGTCACTCGCCGAACGCCTCGGCTTGCCGCACCTGATGCTGGCGCCGCGCCTCCAGCAATGGGCCGAGACCAACCAAACCTGTGTTCACGGCTTTGCCAATGCGACGCAGTGCGGCGGGCATTGGAACGCGACCGGCCACCGGCTTGCCGGCGAGTGGATCGCCGATAGGATTTGCCGGGCGAGGGCTGATTGATTATGTGTGGAATTGCAGGATTCATCGAAACGCAAGGCGGTGACCGCAGCGCATTGGCTGAAATGGTCGGGCGTATGGCAGACCGGCTGAGTCACCGGGGGCCGGATGACCGCGGCGTCTGGATCGATGAACAGTTCGGCATCGGTCTCGGCCATCGGCGTCTTTCGATTCTCGACCTGTCACCGCTCGGCCACCAGCCGATGGAATCCCCCTGCGGCCGATATGTCTGCATATTCAATGGTGAAATCTATAATTTTCGTGAGTTGCGCGCCGAACTGGACCGCAATGGTCATGTTTTTCGCGGCCATTCCGATACCGAAGTGCTGCTGGCGGCAATCCGTGAGTGGGGCTTGCAGGAGGCTCTCGAACGCTGCAACGGCATGTTTGCCTTTGCCTTATGGGACCGCCTTACGGTGTCGCTGTCACTTGCCCGCGACCGGCTGGGTGAAAAGCCGCTCTATTACGGCTGGTGCGGGCAAACATTCCTGTTCGGTTCGGAACTGAAAGCGTTCGCGGCGCACCCATCATTCCATCCCACCATCGACCGCGATGCGCTGGCGCTCTATTTGCGATACAGTTTTATTCCCGCTCCGTACACGATCTATCAGGGAATCGCCAAGCTGCCGCCGGGAAACAGTATGACCATCAACCAGCCGCAGCCAGGTCAGATGCCCGAACCGGTTCCCTATTGGCGCGCAAAGGAGGCGGCTGAACAGGGTGTTACAAAACCCTATGAAGGGACGCAAGAGAGTGCGCTCGACGACCTCGACAGCCTACTGCGACAGTCTGTCGTCCAGCGCATGGTGGCGGATGTGCCGCTCGGCGCATTTCTTTCGGGAGGGATCGATTCGTCGATGGTGGTTGCCTTGATGCAGGCGCAAAGCAGCCGGCCGGTGAAAACCTTCAGCATCGGGTTTTATGAACAGGGCTACGATGAAGCAAAGTATGCCGCCGCTGTTGCCCGCCATCTGGGTACCGATCATACCGAACTCTATGTGACCTCCAAACAGGCCATGGATGTCATCCCCGCTTTGCCGCAGATGTACGACGAGCCTTTTTCCGATGCGTCGCAGATTCCGACCCATCTGGTATCGAGCCTCGCCCGACAGCATGTGACAGTGAGCCTTTCCGGCGACGGCGGTGATGAGCTGTTCGCAGGCTATGAGCGTTATTTTTACGGCGGCGGCATCTGGGACCGAACCCGCAAGGTGCCTTGGTTTATCAAACAGCCTCTGGCTGTTGGCATGACGGCTCTGTCGCCGGGGCAGTGGAACCGTCTCTATCACGCTCTCCACGGATTGCTCCCTGAGCGCCTCCGGGTCCGAAATCCCGGCAGCAAGATGCACAAACTGGCGCATGTGTTTCGGGCCGACAGCCAGGAGGCACTCTATTTGAGCCTCCTCTCTCATTGGGATGAGCCGACCGCCGTGGTCAAAGGAGCATCGGAGCCGCCAACGGTCATTACCGACCGGGCCCAGTGGGCGCAGCTGCCGGACTTCATGCCGCGTATGATGTTTTGGGATCTGATGTCGTATCTGCCGGACGATATTCTGACGAAAGTCGACCGCGCCAGCATGGCTGTCGGTCTGGAAGCCCGCGTTCCGTTTTTGGATCACCATCTCGTCGAATTCGCCCACCGGCTGCCACTTGCCATGAAAGTGAAAAACGGTCGGGGCAAATGGATCCTGCGCGAACTGCTTGCCCGTTATGTGCCGATGCCGTTGGTCGATCGGCCGAAAATGGGATTTGGTGTGCCGATCGGCGCCTGGCTGCGCGGTCCATTGAGAGAGTGGGCGGAAACGCTGCTGGCGGAGGAACGTTTGAAAAACGACGGGTTTTTTCATCCGGCGCCGATCCGTCAAAAATGGACCGAGCACTTGGCTGGCGCGTGCGATTGGCAGTACCATTTGTGGGACGCGCTTATGTTCCAGGCATGGCTGGACGCGCAGTCAGCTTAGAACCGTGCATGCATTAAGTTCGACAAGTTCATGCCGTCCGATTGGTGCGCGCGGCGCAGCCTACGTTTGACGTCGCCGCGCCGGGGGACTGTAAGGTGCGCTGTGCGCACCATGTTGGACCATACAATAACGATTGATATATCATCCTCCCTAACTTATTTCGTGCAAATTCCCTAGCCGGACCGCAATGCCGAACAAAACGCTGCTATACATCATCAATGTCGATTGGTACTTTCAATCGCATTGGCTGCAGAGAGCACAGGCTGCGCAGCAGGCTGGCTATCGGATCATCGTGCTGGCCCACTTCAGCCGCCCCGATTTGAAGCGCTTGTTCGAAGCACAGGGGCTGGAATGCATCACCCTCGATGTGTCCAGAAGCGGGCTGAACCCGATCAAGGAGCTTCGTACCATCGTGGCCCTTTATCGGGCCGTGCGGCGGATTCGCCCGGATTTGATTCAAACCATCACGATCAAACCCAATCTGTATGGCGGCTTGATCGCCAAACTGCTGCGAGTCCCCACGGTTTCCAGCATCACCGGTTTGGGCATCATCTTTTCCAGCGAAACCTTGACGCATAAAACCATCCGCTTTTGGGTCGAGAAAGTGTACCGCTTCATTTATACAAGACCCGCTTGTAAAGTGCTGTTTCAGAACGTCGACGACTGCGGACGCTTTGTCGCCGATGATGTCGTTCGGGAGGAGCAGGCCGTTGTGATACCCGGCTCCGGCGTCGATCTGGCCCAGTATGTCTACAGCCCGGAGCCGAACAAGCGTCCGCCGATCGTTCTTTTTGCCGCACGCCTGTTGAGAGACAAAGGTTTATATACGTTGGTCGAGGCCGTCAAGGAGCTGTCGACGCGTGGTTGTCATTTCACCCTCGAGGTCGCAGGCATCCTCGACCCGTCCACCCCGACAGCCATTCCCGAGCGGCAGCTGATCGAGTGGGACAAGGCGGAAGTGATTCACTGGCTCGGCCGGCGGAACGATATGCCGGCATTGATCGCCCGCTCGAATATCGTCTGCCTGCCGACCTTTTACGGCGAAGGCATTCCGAGAATTCTTATCGAAGCCGCAGCCTGCGGCCGGGCCTGCGTCGCCACCAACATACCCGGATGCAGAGAAATCGTCAGACATGAGGAAAACGGTCTGCTGGTGCCTGTTCACGATCCCGAAGCACTGGCATCGGCGCTGCAAACCCTGATCGAAGCGCCGGCGCGGCGTCGGCGCATGGGCGAATGCGGGCGGAAAATCGCCGAACATCGATTTTCGCTCGAGCGGATCGTCGAACAAACGCTGGCGGTGTATCGCGAGCTGCTGGCATGACAAAGGTACTCATAACAGGCGCCACCGGATTTGTCGGAGCGGCTTTATGCGGCCGGTTCGTTTCCGAAGGCTATGCCGTACGGGCGGCTGTGCGGACACTGCCAATCACTGCAGCCGGATTGGATGGTGTCGACAAAGTCGGCGTCGGCGGGATCGACGGTGCGACCGATTGGGGTGATGCATTGCGAAACGTCGATGTGGTCGTGCATCTGGCTGCCCGCGTTCATGTCATGTACGAAACCTGCTCCGCCCCCCTGGCAGAGTTCCGCAGAACGAACCTCGAGGGGACGGAACGGCTGGCCCGTCAGGCCGCCGAGACTGGCGTCAAGCGGCTGATCTATGTGAGCAGCATCAAGGTCAACGGTGAAACGAGCGGGCAGCGACCATTTACAACCGAAGACGCGCCCGCTCTGCGGGATCCCTATGCGATCTCCAAATGGGAGGCCGAACAGGCGTTGCTCAATTTATCAAAGAAAACCGGACTGGAGGTAGTGATTGTTCGCCCGCCTTTGATCTACGGCCCGCACGTAAAAGGCAATTTTCTGCGGCTGCTCAGACTGATCGACAGCGGTCTCCCGCTGCCGTTGGGCGCACTGAACAATCGCCGCAGCCTGGTCGGTGTCGACAATCTGTGCGATTTGTTGAGGGTATCTCTTGAACACCCCGCCGCCGCCAATCAGCTGCTTCTCGTTTCAGATGGCGAGGACTTATCCACCAGGGATCTTCTGCTGAGACTGGCGGATGCCATGAACCGCCCGCTGCGCCTGCTGCCGGCACCACGGGCGCTGCTGCGCATGGCCGGCATTGTTGCCAGGAAATCAGCCGAGGTGAAACGTTTGTGTGACACGCTGCAGGTGGATATGACAAAGACAGAGCGGACACTGGGGTGGCGGCCGCCCTTTTCGATAGCAAAGGGTTTGCATGACACCGTCGCTTGGTATTTGTCGGAACAAGCAGAGCAGGATGGCTGATTGGGTGTTGTCGATCCTGGTGCTGGCCGCTTCGTCGGCCTTGACCGGCGTCATGTGCGACTATGCAGTAAAGCGCAGCCTGATCGATATTCCTAATGCCCGCAGCTCCCATGACGCGCCGACGCCACGGGGCGGCGGTTTAGGCTTTGTTGCGGCTTTTCTCCTGGCCATGCTCGGATTGTTCTATTCCGATCGGGTGCCGGATGATCTGTTCACCGCACTCTCAGGCAGCGGTCTGCTGATTGCCGGGATCGGCTACTGGGACGATCACAATCATGTTCCGGCGCAGTGGCGTATCCTCGTCCATCTCGTGGCGGCGGTCTGGGCGGTCACTTGGCTCGGCGGCCTCGGGCCGATACCGTTTGGATCGTTGTGGTTGCCTTTGGGCTGGATCGGTGATGTTATTGCGGTCTTCTCTCTGGTGTGGTTGCTGAACCTGTTCAATTTTATGGACGGCATTGATGGCATAGCCGCTTCGGAGGCCGTTTTTGCAACATCGTCCGCAGCCGGCTTGCTGCTGCTGGTCGATCCCGACCAAGCGCCTGCAGCATTGTGGCTGCTGCTGCTCGCTGCGGCCGCACTGGGCTTTCTGCTGTGGAACTGGCCGCCGGCCAGAATATTCATGGGTGATGTCGGCAGCGGTTTTCTGGGGATGATGCTGGGGATGTTCGCGCTTTATACATCGATGCAGGCCGGCTTGAACGTATGGGTCTGGTTGATTCTGTTGGGGCTGTTCATCGTGGATGCCACCTGGACTTTGCTGCGGCGCATGTCGGCCGGCGAGCGCTGGCATGAAGCGCACTGCAGCCACGCCTACCAGCGGCTCGCCAGAGCGTGGCAAAGCCATAAAAAAGTGACGCTGGCAGCATGGTTGGTCAATGTGCTGTGGCTGCTGCCGCTGGCGCTTCTCGCCACCCTGTGGCCGCAGAAGGGGGCTCTCTGCCTGGCTGTTGCGTACATGCCGCTGCTGGTCCTGGCTCATCGTTTGGGGGCAGGCCGGACCGATCGATAACATGAACATGCTGCAGCAGCTGCGCTCGCGCACCGCCATTTTCCTCCACGATCTGGTGATGGTCCCCATCGCCTGGATGAGTGCCTATTGGCTGCGCTTCAATCTCGGTGAGATTCCGCCCCAGTACCTCTCCGCCGCGCTCAGATACCTGCCGATCGTCGTGCTGGTGCAGGCGATCGTTTTTCGGTTTTTCGGCCTGTATCGAGGCGTTTGGCGGTTCGCTTCGATACCGGATCTGTTCCGAATCAGCAAAGCCATCCTGACGGGCATATTGATTATCGCCCTCTTGTTGGTTCTGATCGATCGCATGAGTGGGGTACCGCGCTCGGTCATTCCTCTCTACTGCGTCGTGCTGCTTTTGCTGTTGTGCACGCCTCGCTTTCTTTATCGTTCCTGGAAGGACCGCTACCGGATCGGGAACGACGGCGCACGGGCCTTGGTTGTCGGCGCCGGGCGGGCCGGTGAAATGCTGGTGCGCGACCTGCTTCGCGAACCGGGCTCTGCGTTTTGTCCGGTAGCATTTGTCGATGACGATAAAAAGAAAAGAAAACGCGAAATTCACGGCATTCGCGTCGAGGGCTCCTGCGAAAAGATTCCCAGGTTGATCGACCGAATCAATATCGAGACCATTTTAATTGCGGTCCCTTCGGCCGATGACCAGCAGATGCGGCGAATCGTCGAAATCTGCGAATCCACCAACGTGCCGTTCCTGACATTGCCTTCCGTGAAGGAGATCCTCTCCGGACGCGTCAATCAGCAAGCTCTGCGGGACGTATCGATCGAGGATCTGCTGGGCCGGGCGCCGGTGCAGCTGGAATGGGACAGCATCACCTCCTGCCTGGAACATAAAAAGATACTCGTCACCGGCGGTGGAGGCTCGATCGGGGCGGAGCTGTGCATGCAAATCGCCCGAATCGACGTCACGCAGCTGATCATCTTCGACAAAAGCGAATTCAATCTTTATCGAATCGAAGCCAAACTGGCCAAATCACATCCCGATCTGAATGTCGTCCCCATCCTGGGCAGCGTGACCGACAAGACTGCCGTTCAGCATGCGATGCGCCGTTACAGACCGGATATTATTTTTCATGCAGCCGCCTATAAGCATGTGCCCCTGCTGCAGACTCAGATCCGTGAAGCCGCCTATAACAATGTCATCGGCACCAGGAATGTCGCCGAGGCGGCGATCGCTGACCGTGTGAGCGAAATTGTCCTTATTTCAACCGACAAGGCCGTCAATCCAACCAATGTCATGGGGGCCTGCAAACGGGCGGCTGAAGTGTGTTGCCAAAGCCTGAATGAAGCCGCCGACACCCGCTTGATTACGGTGCGGTTCGGCAATGTGCTGGATTCGGCCGGCAGCGTCGTACCTCTGTTTCGGGAGCAGATCGAAGCCGGGGGACCTGTGACCGTCACCCATCCGGACATTACCCGGTTCTTCATGACCATACCGGAAGCGTGCCAGTTGATCATGCAGGCGGCCGCCGTCGGCCGCGGCGGCGAAGTGTTCGTGCTCGATATGGGTGAGCCCATTAAAATCGGCTATCTGGCCGAGCAGATGATCAAGCTCAGCGGCAAGCGGCCGGGCACCGACATTAAGATCCAATTCACCGGGCTCCGCCCCGGTGAAAAAATGCATGAAGAGTTGTTCCACGAACAGGAGCAATTGACGGTGACAGGGCACAGCAAGCTGCTGCTAGCTCAATCGCGAAAAAACGATCGAACCCGAACCTTCGAACAGTTAACCGCCCTGGAGGAGGCCTGCCGGGATTTCGATGAACAACGGATCATGGCGTGTTTGAGGGCGATCGTTCCCGAGTTCGACACGGACGCGTAAGAGGACCCCCGCGAACGGCGGCAGCCCGTCAACAAATTTGAGGCTGTTAGAAGCAAATAGAATT
>DEII01000063.1 GCA_002352385.1 Methylococcaceae bacterium UBA2778
TACAATGTTCCGGGAGCTTCGCACCCCGGCGTTACCATCGACGCACGTCCAGGTAGGGTACAGGTGGCAGAACACCTGATCTCGCGACCTGTCTATTGTTTCAGGTCTCCTTGATAAATATGCGTGCAACTTCGTGTCGCACCAATGCTGTTGACTTAAGCCCTCTCCAGCGGGAGAGGGTTGGGTGAGGGGGCAACAAACAAAGGAACTTAGCCATTTGTTTGTTGCCCCCCTCATCCCAACCTTCTCCCGGAGGGAGAAGGNNAGGGTTGGGTGAGGGGGCAACAAACAAAGGAACTTAGCCATTTGGCCCCCCTCATCCCAACCTTCTCCCGGAGGGAGAAGGAGTACTCGATCTTAATTCAACAGCATTGCCTCTCCGGGTATCCCGACCAGCCGATGCACAATTGCTGCGGATCGAATTGAGTCAATGAGCGCCAAAGTGCTATGATATTGGCGATTTTCCGGTAATTTTTCGATAAGCCGCTTCATGCTTCAAGATATGCTGCGCACCAGGGTTACTGAGAAATTATATTTTTCGCAACTATCACCTCGCTCTGCCTATCTTTAATTTGGTAAAAAAACTGTTCAAATCTTCGTCAGAGGAATCCTCCGCGGCTTCCCCGAAGGTTTATCAGCGCTCCGAACATGGCATTTCCCGTGCCCAGGTCAGCGATAATGCGTTGAAAGTTTTGTATCGCCTGAAAAAATCGGGCTATCAGGCTTACCTGGTCGGGGGCTGCGTGCGCGATCTGTTGTTGGGACGCGAGCCCAAGGATTTCGATGTGGTCACCAATGCCCGCCCGGAACAGATCAAGGAGGTTTTTCGAAACTGCCGCCTGATCGGGCGGCGTTTTCGCCTGGCCCATATTCATTTCGGTCGGGAAATTATCGAAGTGGCAACATTTCGCGGTGCGTCGACTGAGGAAAATGATGTGCAGCGCGTGTTGGAAAACGGGCGTCTGCTGCGTGACAATTTATACGGCACGATCGACGAGGATGTGTGGCGGCGCGATTTCAGCGTCAACGCACTCTATTACAATATCGAGAATTTTTCCCTCGTCGATTATGTCGGTGGCATGGAGGACCATAAGAACAGCACCTT
Organism: Methylococcaceae bacterium UBA2778; assembly: GCA_002352385.1. Classification (GTDB taxonomy): domain Bacteria; phylum Pseudomonadota; class Gammaproteobacteria; order Methylococcales; family UBA2778; genus UBA2778. Next base: position 1,106 of record DEII01000063.1, read on the forward strand.
GCGTCTGATCGGCGACCCGGAAGCCCGTTACCGTGAAGATCCGGTTCGCATGCTGCGCGCCGTCCGCTTTGCGACCAAGCTGGGATTCACTATCCATCCGGATTGTGAGGCCCCCATCAAGCGCTTGGCGGAGTTGCTGCCGGCCATACCACCGGCCCGATTGTATGATGAAACCCTGAAACTGTTCTTGTCGGGCCATGCCATTCAAACGTTCGAGCAGCTGCGTCATTATCAGCTGTTCGGGATGCTGTTTCCCGATACCGAAAAAAGTCTGACTGTGCAGCACGATGGCTTTCCTCTGACCTTTCTTGCCAAAGCGTTGGAAAATACCGATAAGCGGCTGCAGGAAGGAAAGCCGGTAACGCCCTATTTTCTCTTTGCCGCCCTGCTGTGGGAGCCGGTGCGGGTGGCCGCCGAAGCAAAGGTCGCCGAAGGCGCGACCGATGTCGCCGCGATTCAGGAAGCCGCTCAGGAGGTGATCGTCAGGCAGGTCAAACGGATCGCGTTCCCGCGCCGAATCGGTATGCCCATGCGCGAAGTCTGGATATTGCAGTCCCGCTTCAACAAGCGTTCCGGAATCCGGCCGTTTCGCCTGTTGGCTAATCCCCGTTTTCGTGCGGCTTATGATTTTCTTGTGCTGCGCGCTGAAACCGGCGAGGCCGATCCCTCTTTGGCGGAATGGTGGACGCGATTCCAAGAGGTCGAGGAAGTGGAGCAGAAGCGGATGACACGCGGATTGGTGCGCAAGCCGAGGACGCGCCGGCGGAAAAAAAGAGCGGCCGGGCAAGCGGACTCTTCGTCTTCATGAAACATTCCCATGCAAGCACTCACTGTGGCCTATATCGGCCTGGGAAGCAATCTATGCGACCCCGTTCATCAGATCACAACGGCCAGGGCGGCAATCGAACGGTTGCAGGCGGTTGATGAGATCGCTTTTTCCAGCCTCTACCGCAGTCCGCCGATGGGCCCGGCCGACCAGCCGAGTTATGTCAATGCCGTGATGGGGGTGCGCACAGGCTTGACCGCGGCGGCGCTGCTGGCAAAGCTGCAGCAGATCGAAGCGAAGCAGGGCCGGGTGCGGACAGGAGAGCGGTGGGGGCCGCGCACGCTGGATCTCGATCTGCTGCTTTTCGATGAGGAGCAGATTGCGACCCCCGACCTGACCGTGCCGCATGTTGGTATCGCCGAACGTGCTTTCGTACTCTATCCTCTGGCCGAAATAGCACCAAAGCTCGTCATTCCAGAGAAAGGAAGGCTCAGTGAATTGCTCGAGCGGTGTCCAATGAACGGGTTGCAGCGCATTGAAGACTGATACCGCTTACGGCCGGGAGGCCCGCTCGGAGAAGCCGCAGTCGGTGACAACGCTTGCCGAGATGAAGCGGAAGGGTGAAAAAATCACCTGCCTGACCGGCTACGATGCCAGCTTCAGTGCCTTGCTCGACCGGGCCGGCGTGGATGTCATCCTGGTTGGCGATTCGCTGGGAATGGTGATTCAAGGATACGGCAGCACATTGGCGGTGACCATGGATCAGATGGTGTATCACACCCGCTGCGTCGTTCGGGGGCGGCAGCGCGCGTTCGTCATTGCCGATCTGCCTTTCATGAGCTATCCGGAGCCGAACCGGGCGGCGGAGAACGCTGCACGACTGTTGCGTGAAGGAGAGGCTCAGATGGTCAAGCTCGAGGGCGGGCGGATTCGGGCCGAAACCGTACGCCATCTGGTCGCGCAGGGCATACCGGTGTGCGGTCACCTTGGGCTTTTGCCGCAATCGGTTCATCAGATCGGCGGCTACCGGGTTCAGGGTAAAGACCAACAGGCGGCGGAGACCATGCTGGAAGATGCCCGGATCCTGCAGGATGCGGGCGCTACGCTTCTGGTCCTGGAGTGTGTGCCGGCGTCTTTGGCGAAAAAGATTACCGAGTCTCTGGCGATCCCCACCATCGGCATTGGTGCCGGCGTCGACTGCGACGGTCAGGTATTGGTGCTGTATGATCTTTTGGATATTACGCCGGGCAAACGGCCGAAGTTTTCGAAAAACTTCATGGCCGAAACCGGAGACGCTGTCTCAGCCGTCAGAGCCTTTGTCGACGAGGTACGCAAAGGCCGCTTTCCCACCGAAGAACAGAGCTTTTAATCTAGCCCGAATTTTTCACAAATTATGCTTGATCTCGCTTGTCTCTTGATTCCACAAGAAATATTTCCTCGGTCGGTCGTAGTCACTGATATGCCACTCCTTCGGAAATTTCCTTGTGAAACCAATATCCTGCGCGATATCGGCGCAAATTTATGAAATCTTCGGGCGAGCCGACAGCTGTCATGGACACCGCAACGACCATAGCCGCACTGCGCGAAAGGCTTGCCCCGTGGCGCCGGGCGGGCGAGCGTATCGCACTGGTACCGACCATGGGCAATCTGCATGCGGGCCACCTGCAACTGGTCGAGGCGGGCCGGGAGCGCGCCGATCGTGTGGTGGTCAGTGTCTTTGTCAATCCCACGCAGTTCGGGGAGGACGAGGATTACGCAAGTTATCCGCGCACGCTGGAAGAGGATGTGCGGAAGCTGCGCGGGCGAAGCGCCGATTTGCTTTTTTCCCCGCAGCCGGCGGAAGTGTATCCTGAGGATGCCAAAACGGTTGTCGAGGTCCGGGAGATGAACAAGATGTTGTGCGGCCAATTCAGACCGGTTCATTTCAATGGCGTCACCACGGTGGTCTGCAAGTTGTTGAATATGGTGCAGCCCGATGTCGCGCTGTTCGGCGAAAAGGATTTTCAACAGCTGGTGGTGATCCGGCGCATGGTGGCCGATATCAACATCCCGGTCGAGATCGTGGGTGTTCCCACGGTGCGGGAAGCCGACGGGCTGGCCATGAGTTCACGCAACGACTATCTGTCCGCCTCGGAACGTCGCATTGCTCCCTCATTGTATCAATCGCTTTGCGCCGCCAAAAAGGTGATCGAGGCGGGAAGCTTGGATTTCAGACAGATCGAGCAGGCGCAGCTGGCGGTATTGCGGCAGGCCGGGTTCAGCCCCGATTATTTCAGTATCAGGCGGTGCAGCGATCTGTTGCCGGCCGCGGATCAGGATGGCGGTCTGGTGATCCTGGCGGCCGCCAGGCTGGGAAAAGCGAGGCTGATCGACAACGTGCAGCTGACGGCGGGCTGATCGATGCCAAGATTTGAATTCACGCAGCGGCTGTTGTTTGGCTGCGTGCTGCTTTTCGCGCTGCTGGCGGTAAAGGCTGTCGCGCAGGAGGTCGATACGCCGCCGCCCGTCGAAACGGTCGATCTCCGCGGTCTGGACTCTCCGCGGGCAACGATGGAAACGTTTTTGGGCGCGATGGCGGAAGTCGAACAAGGGCGGGGCGAGCGTTTTGACCGGGCGATCGGGACGCTGGATTTATCGGACGTCCCTCCGCTGATACGCAGTGAAAAGGGACGCGATCTTTCCTGGATGTTGCTGGAAGCACTGGAGCGTACGCGGTCGGTCAACCTGAAAAAAATTCCCGCCCGCAAAAGCGGCCGCCCCTATGTTTTTCGTACCTATCCAGCCGGCCGGATCGCCATTGCCAGGCAGCCTGACGGCCGTTGGTTGTTCAGTGCCGGGACGTTGACTGCACTGCCGGACATCCTGGATCATCTGGCACAGAAGAAGAACGGCGCCGGCGAGGACCGGGACGATGCCACCCGCTTGCCGTGGCATCTGCGCTTGCGGCAGCGGATTCCGGATCAGTTGAGAAAAGAGGGCTTTTTGCTCGAACACTGGCAATGGCTCGGCATTTTGCTGACCATCGCCGCCGGCATCGTGGCGGACAAGCTGACCTCCGTCCTGTTGCTGTTCTCTGTGCGCTATTGGCGTCGGCGCCACAAACCGCTGGAATCGCGTATATTACCCGATGACTGGCTCAGGCCGCTGGGCCTGTTGTCCATGGCAGCGATCTGGTGGACGGGGCTGAATATGCTGGCTCTGCCGGCGCAGGCGATGTTGGTGTTGCTGGTCGCGGTCAAAATTCTTGTCGCTCTGTCGGCGATCTGGGCCGGTTTCCGGGTTGTCGATTTTGTCAGCGCCTATCTGCAGCGGCTCGCCCGGCAGACCGACAACAAGCTCGACGACGCCCTGGTGCCGCTGGTCCGGAAGACCCTGAAGGTTTTTGTCACGGTTATCGGCATCATTTTCATCGCCTCCAATCTCAATCTCAATGTTTCCGGGCTGCTGGCCGGGCTCGGTCTTGGCGGGCTGGCTTTTGCGCTGGCGGCCAAGGATATGGTGCAGAACCTGTTCGGCTCCATCACGGTTCTGCTCGATCAAACCTTTCATGTCGGAGACTGGGTGGTGATCGACGACATCGAAGGCACCGTGGAAGAGGTCGGGCTGCGCAGCACGCGGATCCGGACGTTTTATAATTCGGAAATCATCCTTCCCAACTCCCGCCTGATCACGGCCAGCGTCGACAACATGGGCAAGCGGCGCTTCCGCCGTATGAGCTGCAAGCTTTCTCTTACCTACGATACCGCACCAGAAAAGATCGAAGCCTTCTGCGAAGGGGTTCGTGAGCTGGTGCGTCTGCACCCCTTTATGCGCAAGGATTACTACCACATTTATCTCAACGAAATGGCAGCCGCCTCCCTGGATATTCTGGTTTATGTCTTTTGGAGAACACCGGACTGGGGCACGGAACTGCGCGAAAGGCACCGTTTTTTGCTCGATATTCTGCGCTTGGCAAAACGCCTTGGCGTCGAATTTGCCTTCCCGACCCAGACGGTCTATTTGAAGCAGGGCGATGCGGCGGAAACCGGGGATACGGGTACGTTCGATGCGGAGACGACCTTGTTGAGCCAGCCTGAAGATGCCCGTGATGTGGCTCGGGCGATTGTTGAAGAAACAACGGGGTTGAATGCCAAGCTCCGGCCTGTTTCGTTCAAATAGAAGGTCGGTCAGGTTTTCACGAGGCCATGGCGCCGCAGCCGTTGTCAATGCCCTAAGATGGGGTGCTCCTTCTCCCTTCGGGAGAGGGTCGCGATGAGGGGATCGAAATGGTTGAGTTCCTTTTCATCCTCGGCGTGTTGCCTGATAAAAATGATGGATTCGATGGACCACGTAAGCGTTCGTGCCGATGGCAATGACGATCAGCCACCAGTCCAGTCGGCCGATCAGAAAGAATGCCACCATTAAAATTCCCCGCTCGAAATATTCAAACGGATTGCCGGGACAGGCGATCCCATATTTATCGTAGAGAGCCCGGCTGTAGGACATCAGGCTGATGCCGAGAAAGACGGCAAAGCTGAAATAGTAGAGAGATGGATTGTCACGGTAAACGAACAGAATCGTTCCAACGATAATAAACTCACCATAGCGGTCGATGATCGAGTCCACAAATCCACCGAACGTCGTCATTTGATTCGTCAGTCTGGCGAACGCGCCGTCGATGGCATCGGCGAAGCGCCCGATCGTCATCAACAGGAAGGTCGCCCCATAGGCCCCTTGGTAGTACGCAAAACAGGCCAGGAGCGTAAAAATCAGCCCTGCGACAGTAATATGCGTCGGTTTGATTCCCAAACCGTCGAGTTGTCTTACTAAAGGGGAAATTGCGGCACCAAAGCGCTTTCTCAACTGATCTTTGTCATACATCAATCGCATCCTGTGTTTGAGACAATTCTTGAGCGTGCTGTCCTCGTTCAATCCCTTGGCTTAAAGCGCATCCCCTTTGCGGGGTATGACGGCAGCCATGCCCCACATTGGATGTCGAAACCGATAATGGCGTCTTGCTGGGAAACGGCTCCGATATCTCGAGGCATATTATAACCAACCGAGCGGGCGTTTCCGAAGTGTACGATCAGGTGGTGCCGGCATCAAAGATCGCGGGTGCATCCGGCCTGTGAATCGGCATAGTTCAACCAGGAGTGCCTCCGCAAGGGAGCGCCTGCCTCAACCTAGGAGGCTGTCCGAGAATAGCGGTCGTAGCGAGGGCAAGACTGATTGNNGGGAAATCTGGCCAATCAGGCTTGTCCGCAGTAGATCAGTCTGTTCTCGGACAGCCTCCTAGATCAGTTCCAGCTCCGTTGACGTTCGTTGTGACGAGGAGTATTGTTGGTGTCCTGCCGGTTCCGGGGTGGGCTCGATTGTCAGGCACAAAAAAAGAGCGACAATGCCGCAATCTCTGACTCACATTGCAAGCCCGGAAGATAAGGATGGCATGAAGGATAATCGGCCCGGATTTTGGCTTATTGATGGCGATAGGCCGATCGTATGCCTTTTGAGGGGTGATCTTTTCTTTCTTAACTCGGGGGATCGTTATGCTTGAAATCCGAATCGAAACCGAAATCGTCGTCACGATTGTCGCAGTCCTGGTGACGGTGCTGCTGATCGCTTTTAGAAGAAAACGAAACGCATTACGAAGAGCGCGACTCGAACATGACAACGAATTGCTGGGGTTGGCGAAAGATCTGAAATGTGATGCGGACAATTTTGAACATCTCGTCAAGCCGAGGTTTGCGTCCGATATAGAGAAAAACCCTCGGCTGATTTCTCTTGGATTTTTATGGGGGGCCGTGTTCTGGTTTGCGTTGGCGGTCGTCTATTCGTGGTGGGCTTTTTTTCTGATGGACCAGGGCTTCATCCGGTCGGCGATAATGACCGGCCTGTTCGTTCTGGTGGCGCTGGTGATGGCTGTCGGCGTTTGGTATGAGATGAGCCAGACCAACAGAGAGGTAAATCGCCTGATTCACGGTGTCGATGACTACGAAAAGGAGTTGGAGCAGCCGCAGGAAAAGGAGGCGAAAAGGGTAGAGGAGCGGCTGCCTGTGGCCGAGGCCAGAGTCCTGCGTGAAGTGAAAGCCGAACCTGAGGCGGAAAAACCTTTGCAGGTACCGCAGGATTCGACGCTCAGGCGCCATTTTCTGACGCAGTTGCGTGCCGATGTCGAAGCCGAACTGCCGCCACGGCCGACCGACTATACGCTACAGCGTCATTACGAGCAGATGGTCGAGGCCGGAATGGAGGAGAAGCTGGGCGGACCGCTTCCGGTGGAACTGCCACCTTCTGCCCCGGCGGCGCCGATGCGTGTGGTTGAGCCCCGCGTAAGACATGAAGTGAAAGCCAGGGAAAAAGTAAAAATCAGGGCGAAGGCTGAGGAAGAGAGACGTTTACAAGTGCCGGAAGATTCGACGCTACGGCGTCATTTTCTCACGCAGCTGCGTGCCGAGATCGAGGCCCGTATGCCGCCGGCTCCGACCGAGTCCTCCCTGCGGCGCCATTATGATGCCACGGTCGATGCCGAAGTGGAAAAGCGGCTTGCAGGAGGGATGGCATAATATGGGATGCCGCTTTGATTATGAGGCTGTCCGGGAATAGAGATTGCAGCGGAACGAATGCAATCATGAATACCAACGCAAATCCCCGAATCTCAGGCTATGGGCAGCTGAAGAAATTGCGAACCGCCCTGGCAATTTCTCAGGGTACAAAATTGTTGTCAACGCTCCAGCAGGAGGCGGAAGCGACCGTGTCGCATGATCAGACAAAACGCGTCACCTATCTGACCGGGCTGTTTTCGCGTATTCATCGCGAGCTGTTTCATGACTGGCAGGAACAGGCAACCGCCAGCCATCGCCCCGGTACGATGACCGATGCAGGCAAGAGACAGCAGTTCCGCACGGCGGTCGGTCGCCTGGTTTTGGATGGCGACGGCAACAGCGACACCGCGATTTTCGACAACAACGGCTTTGTCATCAGGACGGAAAATATCGCCGAGCGGTTGGCTGGTTTTTATCTGAAGATGCGCAGCGTCAGACCGTTTGCCTATGGCAATCGAATCACGCTGGATTTTTTTATGACAGTGCTCGGCAAGCTGCCGGCATTCAAGGGCGTTTATGAGCACGGCATCGATTTCAGGCGGCTCGAAGCACGTGACGCAGTTGTTTTGCACAGCCCTGAAAGCGGCCGTGAGGAGGTCATCGCCGCATTTCGACGTGCGCTCGATCCTGTTCGCAGCAAAAGCCTTCGGAACAGGCCCAACAGCTATGGAAAATGGCCGGAAAACAAGAAATTGATTTCCGGCATCCCTTTCCTGTCGCATCGAACGGAAGAGGGCATTGAGTGCCTGGTTTCGGTGAACGGCGGGCTGGTGCCGCTCGACAGGATCAGGGAAGAGCTGTTTTTGGCAGGCAAGCATCTGGCCGATTATCCTCTTGGTGTCTGTGAAAACGTGATCGGTTATCTGCCGGGAACGGAAGAGCTGCGCGAACCCGGGAAACACGAAATCGACGGCATCAGAATCGGCGAGAATGGCGAAGCGCCGCTCTTTTGCCTCGATGTCAATATGTTGACAGGCCTGCGCTCGCTCAGCCATACGGAATTGATGGAACTGCTCAAGCAATGCGAAGGCGAAGAGACGCCGATATTCGAACTGGCGAACAACGAAGCGCTCAAGAACAGACTGCTGACGGCCGCGAACGGCGACGAAAGGTTGGAAAGAACCGTTGAAATTGCCTATGCAAGACTCAGCAAGATCATAACCAAAATCGATGACGCGAAAGAAGCCGTGTTCGAGGGGAAAACGCCGGATAGGAACCCCGCGGTGTTTATGTCGATGGGCGGGGCGGGCGCCGGAAAAACGGCCGTCGAGGAAATTGCAACGGCGCAGTGCGGCGACAACTTTGTTGTCGCCTCGCTCGATGAGTTTCGCAAGCAGAGTGACCTGTACAAGGTTCTGACCGCCGCCAACCATCACAGTGACGATTATGTCTATGTCGAGCCGTTCGCGAATCGCTTGCGGGATGCAGTTGCGGACTATGCCAAAGAGGCGCGGATCAATATCTTGTATGATGGCACGGGTATTCCGTATAACCCCCGTTATTCCCGCATTGTGAACGAATTCAGGCGATCGGGTTTTCATACGCAAATCACAGCGGTCGACGCATTCGTGGTCAAACCGGCAGGGCATGAGGATGATCTGCCGGGGTCTGGAGTGATCGACAGAGTCAAGGATCGGTTTGTGCAAACCGGGCGCGCGCTGCCGTGGGTTATCACCATCTATAAACATCTGCGCGCACCGAGATCGTTCCTGAAGGCGCTGGAACACCAGTCACTCGACAAAATTTCGCTGTTTGCCAATGATGGCGAGAAAGGCCGGCACTATCTCGTTGCCGAGAGCTTCGCTTGTTCCCTTCGAGATGTGCGGGCTCTTCAGGAATATCAGAAATCCGGTACGCTGGCAGAACACTTGAAATCGCTGATCAGAGATCGTGACGACTCCGTGACAAGAAATTTGGCGCAAGGCGAAGCGGCGGAAATGGATGCTCTGATGGATAGAAATCCGGCGTTCGACGAAAAGAACGTCGCTTATCAGGTCTATCGCAGCAAAAATGGACACCGTGTTTTGGTGGTCTATAATACCTGCCGTATGGTGAACTTCCTGGAAAAGCGGCAATTGAACCCCAATGCATCGGGCGAAGAGGGGTTGCTGCACAAACCGGAATGGCTTGCATTCCACGTGGATCCCCTGACGAAAGAACCCTGGAGGACAAGGCTTCAGGGCTGTTTTAGCGTATAAAGTACAGGGATTGATCGGGGGTGTTCCGCGCTGCGCCCGTAGCAACCCATGCTTGATCGGCTGTGCCGTACACGCCTTCCCTTCAGTCCGGCACGCAGACTCCCTATCTGAAATTACCGGAAACTTTTATATCGATTAGCACTCTAATCATGTGAGTGCTAAAATTGATTTGTTCATTCGAAAAAAAGGTGCCACATAGTGAGTAACGCATTAGCTTCGCCAGTCAATTTATCAGCCGGCTCGTTGGAAGTTTATATGGCTTCCGTGAATCGGCTGCCGAAATTGAACTCGGAGGAAGAGCATGCCTTGGCTGTCCGTTTCCGCCGGGACAATGATCTCGAAGCGGCGCGTCAGCTGGTGTTGGCGAATCTGCGCTTCGTCGTTCATATCGCACGTGGTTACAGTGGTTACGGGCTGCCTTTGCCCGACTTGATTCAGGAAGGCAATATCGGCTTGATGAAAGCGGTGAAACGCTATGATCCTGAGGTCGGCGTTCGTCTGGTCTCATTCGCCGTGCATTGGATCAAAGCGGAAATTCATGAGTTCGTGATACGCAACTGGCGAATTGTCAAAGTTGCCACGACCAAGCAGCAACGCAAGCTTTTTTTCAATTTGAGGAAAGCCAAGAAGCGCCTTGGTTGGCTGAGCCGGGATGAAGCCCGCACCGTGGCCGATGATCTCGGGGTCAAGGTGGAAGCGGTCTATGAAATGGAGCGGCGCCTGGACAGCCATGATATGGCGTTCGATGGTGCGCCCGAGTCGAACACGGCGGACGAAAAAAGCAATACACCGGCTTCTTATTTGAGGCAGGAAAACGCCGACCCGGCGGCTTTGCTGGAACATTCGGAGTGGGGACGGTATGAGCAGAGGAATCTGATGAATGCTCTGCATGAGCTGGATGATCGGAGCCGCGAAATTTTGGCGGCCCGGTGGTTGAGTGAAGAAAAGTCGACCCTGCACGAACTCGCCAAGCGCTACAACGTGTCGGCCGAGCGGATCCGGCAGTTGGAAAAAAACGCAATGAAAAAGCTGAGAAAAACACTAACTGGACATATGGCTGCGTGAGGCCGGCTTAGGCTTTCTTGCAGTAAGCCTAAGCCGTGTTTTTCAACGGAAGTGATTTAGTCCCCCTTATTATCCCAATCCCCGGGTACTCCTTCTCCCCAGAGGGAGAAGGAGTACCTCACATTGACCGTGATCCTACAGCGGCTTGTGAGGCACATCCCAATCGATGCCCTTCAACATGATGTTCCAGTACAGGAAGGGAAAGAAATATTTTTTCATCAGCCAGTAGCTGTAACGCTGCTTGGTCGGGTCCAGCGGGAACGTGGGCGTCACTTTGCCGCCATAGCTGAATTCAGCCAGCATGACCGAGTTGTGGCTGGTAACCAGCGGGCAGGCGCCATAGCCATCATATTCGTTTCCGTCCGCTTTGCCGCTGATCTTGGCGATCAGGTTTTTGGCGACGACAGGCGCCTGCAATCGGGCGGCTGCGGCGGTTTTGGCGTTAGGCGTCGAGGTGGCATCGCCCAGGCCGTAGACGTTGTCGTAGCGGGCATGCTGCAAGGTGGCCGGGTCGACATCGACCCAGCCGGCTTCGTTCGCCAGCGGACTGGCTTTGATGAAGTCGGGCGCGCTTTGCGGAGGCGTCACGTGTATCATATCGAAGGACCTGGTCACCCGGCTCTTTTCGCCGTCGGCGCCTTCCACCTCGAACACGGCCTCCTTCGCTGCGCCGTCGATCGCCACCAGCGTGCTTTTGAAATCGACCTGAATCCCATACTGTTCGACGACGCCTTTGAGCGCTTCGGCGAACAGCGGCACGCCGAACATGACCGGCAGGCTGGTGTTGAAATTGACTTCGGCGGAGCGGCCTTTGCGTTTAAAATAATCTGCCGCCATGTACATGATTTTTTGCGGCGCCCCAGCGCACTTGATCGGCATCGGCGGCTGCGTGAACAGCGCCTTGCCGCCTTGGAAGGAGCGGATGCATTCCCATGTGTATTGAGCATAGGGGAGGAGATAGTTGCTGCAGACACCGTTTTTTCCAATGGTCTCTTCCAGCCCTTCGATCTTGTTCCAATCGAGCTGTATGCCCGGGCAGACGATCAGATATTGGTATTCGACGGTGTCGCCGCTGCGCACAGTCAGACGGTTGTTTTCGGGGTCGAACGACTCAACGGAATCCTGTATCCATTTGACGTCTTTGGGGATGCAGCTGTTTTCCGGGCGGTGCGTCGCGTCCGGATCGTAGGCACCGCCTCCGACCAGCGTGAATGCCGGTTGATAATAGTGGGTATCGGCCGGGTCGATGATGGCGATATCGAGCTCTTTGCTCTTGCGTTTGAGCGATGCAGCGACGGCAACGCCGGCGGACCCGCCGCCGACGACAACGATTTGATGGTTCATAATTCCTCCTGGGTATAAGGTTATTTCTATAGTTTTTATCTACTGCACCATGTTTTTTACCATAAAACACGCACTTTATCCATATTCGATGTAATGGTCGATCAGCAGAAGAGTAAACAGGCTCATAAGATAAACAATGGAAAAACCGAACATTTTCATGGCGACCCGGTTGTCGGCGGTTTTTTTCAACAAGATGGCATAGTAAAGAAAAACGCTGTCGAGCAGCACGGCGCCGATCAGATAAAGCAGCCCGCTCATATGTGTCAGGTAGGGCAGCAGGGTCACCAGGATCAATAATATGGTATAGAACAGGATATGGAGGCGGGTGAATGCCTCGCCGTGCGTCACCGGCAGCATGGGAATGTTGACTTTGGCGTACTCTTTCCGTTTGGCGACGGCCAGCGCCCAGAAATGGGGCGGCGTCCAGGTAAACACGATCAGGAACAGCAGCAGTGCATGCGGATCGACCTGCCCGGTGATCGCGCACCAGCCAAGTACCGGCGGCGCGGCGCCNNCGCCTCGATCGACACCGTTCCCGTCGCCGCCGCCCAGCCGACCACAGGCGGAAATGCGCCCGCCGCGCCGCCGATCACGATGTTCTGCGGTGTCGCGTGCTTCAGGTAAACGGTGTAAATCACTGCGTAACCGATGAGAGAAAGGAACGTCAGGACGGCCGTCAGCGTATTCACGAAGACAATCAGGACCACCATGGAGAGGGTGCCGAGCACAAGCGCGAAGCCGATGACATTGGCCGATGTCAACTGGCCGGTCGGTAAAGGACGGCCCTTAGTTCTGCCCATCCCGGCATCCGCATTCCGGTCCAGATAGTGGTTGATCGCGGCCGCCGAGGCCGCTGCCAGGCCGATGCCGAGCGTACCGAACAGCAACGGTTGCAACGGAACCATGCCGGGAACCGAAAGGAACATGCCGACGATGGCGGTAAAAACGATCAGCGCAACCACCTTGGGTTTGCACAGTTCCAAATAGTTTCGCCATAACAAGCGTCGGACATTCGGCATTGTTTTATCCTGTGTCTGTTTTCAACAGGTTGGTATGGTTCGGGTACAATAGTCAGCGGAATTGTTGAGGCGCTGGCTGGTCTGAATGATTTTATCCGCTCCAACGTACAGAGGGAAATATGAGTTTTTTGTTGCGCAGTCTATTGTTTGTTGTGTTGGCTCTGCCGGTGTTGGTTCACTCGGCGGAGCCGCAGGTGCACGAGTTTACACTCGAAAACGGTCTCAAAGTGCTGGTGAAGGAAGACCGCCGGGCGCCGGTCGTTGTGTCGCAAGTCTGGTACAAAGTCGGCTCCAGCTACGAATACGGCGGCATCACCGGTGTTGCCCACCTGCTCGAGCATATGATGTTCAAGGGAACCAAAAAACATCCGCCGGGTGAATTCTCACGCATCATCGCCGCCAACGGCGGCAGCGAAAACGCCTTTACCGGACGCGATTATACCGCATATTTTCAGAGTCTGGAGAAGTCGCGGCTGGCGGTGAGTTTCGAGTTGGAGGCCGACCGCATGCGCAATCTGCAGCTGCTCGACGAAGAGTTCCAAAAGGAGCGGCAGGTCGTTCTGGAGGAGCGCCGGATGCGTACCGATGACAAACCGCGGGCCAAAACCTATGAATATTTCAATGCGATGGCGCACACCAACGGCGGCTACAGAAACCCGGTGATCGGCTGGGCGGATGATATCAAGCATTTGACCGTTGCCGACCTGAACGACTGGTACCAGCGTTATTATGCGCCGAACAATGCCACACTGGTCGTGGTGGGCGATGTGGATCCGAACGAGGTGCTGGCGCTGGCAAAGAAATATTTTGGACCGTTGCAGCCAAGCAGCTTGAAATCGGTCAAGCCCAGAACCGAAGTCGAGCAGGTGGGGCCGCGGCGTATGACCGTTCGGCTGCCGGCCAAACAGCCTTTTTTGGTTCTTGGCTATAAAGTGCCGGCGTTGAAAAACGTGCAGGATGAGGTGGAAGCATACGCGTTGGAGGTTCTGGCCGGCATACTCGACGGCGGCAACAGCGCCCGGCTGGCCACTCGCCTTGTGCGCGGTCAGCAGATCGCCGTATCCGCCGGTGCCGGCTATGATCTCTATTCGCGCCTGCCTTCGCTGTTTATCGTGGAAGCGTCACCGGCCCCGGGACAGACGGTCGGTGCGCTGGAGCAGGCGTTGGAAAGAGAAATACGCCTTTTGCAGGAGAAGGCCGTTTCCCAACAGGAGCTCGACCGGGTCAAGGCCCAGGTGCTGGCCAACGCCATTTATGAGAGGGACTCGGTTTTCTATCAGGCCATGCAGCTCGGCACATTGGAAACCGTGGGGCTGGGCTGGAAGCGGATGGATGAGTATGTCGAGCGCATCAATGCGGTGACAGCCGAGCAGGTTCTGGCGGTGGCCAGGAAATATCTGATCGACGACAGGCTCTCAGTGGCCGTTCTCGATCCTTTGCCGATGACCAATAAGCAACCGGCGCAAGCACAGCCTGGAGGACGCCATGCACGTTAAACGTTTCGCCGGATTCACAGTTTTTTTCCTAATTCTGCTGTCGACCTGTGCCCAGGCCGGGCCGGAAATTCAGCACTGGATCAGTTCGAAGGGCGCCCGGGTCTATTTCGTTCGCACGCAAGGGCTGCCACTGCTCGATGTGCGCGTGGTCTTCGATGCCGGCAGTGCGCGTGATGGAAAACAGTTTGGTGTGGCGGCGTTGACATCCACCTTGCTGGACGCCGGTGCGGGGGGGTGGGATGCCGATACCATCGCACGCCGTGTCGAAGGTGTCGGCGCCTTGCTGAGCACCGGTGTCTCGCGCGATTCGGCGTGGCTGGCGCTGCGCAGCCTGACCGATTCGCGCAAACTCACTCTTGCACTGGATACAGCCAACGCAATCCTGCGTGCGCCGACCTTCGAACAGAAGGATTTCGACCGCAAGAAAAAGCAGATGCTGGTGGCCTTGCAGCGTCGGGAGGAGTCGCCCGGCGCGCTGGCGAACGTTGCCTATTTCAAGGCCCTGTATGGCGACCATCCCTATGCCCATCCGGTCAATGGCTTCACCGACAGCGTGAAGCCGCTCTCCCGCGACCATGTGATGAGCTTCTACCGTCGCTATTATGTCGCGAACAATGCAGTCGTCGTAATCGTCGGCGATGTCGATCGCGGTCAGGCGGAAGCCATTGCGGGGACGCTGCTCCGGGATCTTCCCGAAGGGGAGCGGGCACCGGCGCTGCCGGCGGTCGTCGTCGCCCCCGCCGGAAAAACCGAGCGCATCCAGTTCGCTTCCGAGCAGACCCACGTTTTGTCGGGAATGCCGGTCGTGCGGCGCGGCGATCCCGATTATGTTCCGCTGTATGTCGGCAATCATATCCTCGGAGGCAGCGGGCTGGTCTCCAAAATAACCGAAGAGGTACGGGAAAAACGCGGTCTCTCCTACAGCGCCTACAGTTATCTCGTGCCGATGGCCCGCAAAGGCCCCTTCACCATGGGGCTGCAGACACGCAACGATCAAACCGATCAAGCGCTCGAGGTGATGTTGCAGACGCTCAACGATTTCATCGCGCAGGGCCCAACCGACAAAGATCTGGGCGATGCAAAGAAAAACATCACCGGCGGATTTGTTCTGCGGATCGACAGCAACAAGAAACTGGTCGAATACGTCGCGATGATCGGCTTTTATGAGCTGCCGCTGGACTATCTGGATCGGTTTCCCGAGCAGGTCGAGGCCGTCAGCCGGGAGGCTGTCGCGGATGCGTTCAAACGCCGCATCCATCCTGATCGATTCCAAACAGTGCTGGTCGGCGGCGGGGCGAAACCGGGTGGAGAATGAAAAACCGGCTGCGCATCATCGGAGGTGACTGGTGTAGCCGGCAGATCATTTTTCCGGACGTGGCCGGGCTGCGGCCGACGCCGTCCCGGGTCAGAGAGACGCTGTTCAACTGGCTGCGCCACGATATCGTTGGCGCCCGATGCCTGGATCTTTATGCAGGCAGCGGAGCGCTTGGTTTCGAATCGGCATCCCGCGGCGCTGCCTCGGTCGTGTTGGTCGATTCCAACCCTGAGGTGTGTGCCATGCTGCGAGACAATATCGACCGGTTGAACGCCCGGCGAATGGAAGTCGAGCAGGTGGAGACGGTCCAGTTTTTGAGTCAGCCGGCAGAGCGGGATTTCGATCTGGTTTTTATCGACCCGCCCTTCAGACGGAGACTTATCCCGGATTGTTGTCGCCATCTCGAACGAAACGGCTGGCTGGCCCGGAACGCGAAAATTTATATCGAATCGGAGCGTGAGGCAGCACTTTCCGGGATTCCCGAAAAGTGGGTCGAGCTGCGCGGTAAGAGAGCCGGTGAGGTGTGCTATTGTTTGTACAGCAGAACGGCATCGGAGTGAATATGAAAATCACCGCAATTTATCCCGGTACGTTCGATCCCATCACGAACGGTCATCAGGATCTGATCGAGCGGGCTTCCAAGCTGTTCAGCCGCGTTATCGTCGCGGTCGCGGTCAACATCAACAAAACGGTGCTGTTTTCCTTGGAAGAACGACTGCGGTTGACCGAGAGCGTTTTATCCGGTCTGGAGAATGTCGACGTCATCAGTTTCGATACCTTGCTGGTCGACTGTGCCGAGCGGTGCGGCGCCCAGGTTGTTCTGAGAGGCTTGCGTGCGGTATCGGATTTTGAGTACGAAGTGCAGCTGGCCGGGATGAACCGCCGCCTGTCGCGCAACCTGGAAACGCTGTTTTTGACTCCGGCCGAGGAATACTCATTTGTCTCCTCGAGCATCATCAGAGAGATCGCCCGATTGGGCGGTGATGTGTCGGAATTCGTATCAGAGGAAGTGCGGGACGCGCTGGCGGAAAAATTTTCAAACAGATCATAGAGGCGAACGAAGCGCAATGGCATTGAGAATAGCCGATGAGTGCATCAACTGCGATGTGTGCGAGATGGAGTGCCCGAACAAGGCAATTTATCAGGGAGAGGAGATATACGAAATCAATTCGTCCCTGTGTACCGAATGCATTGGCCATTTCGATACGCCCCAATGCATGGAGGTCTGCCCGGTCGACTGCATTGAACAGGACCCGGACCGCGATGAGGACAAAGACTCCCTGTATCGGAAATACCTGACGATTACCTCCGAAAACAGTCTCTCCTCGACAGCGTGAGCCTGGCGGAAAAAAGGGATGAATCGACGCGTGCATGTTTTTGTCTCCGGCCGTGTTCAGGGCGTCTTTTTTCGATCGTCGACAAAGGACCAGGCGCAGCGTCTCGGATTGACGGGATTCGTCAGAAATTGCCCGGATGGACGGGTCGAAATTTTGGCGGAAGGCCCTTCCGAAGCGATCGAGGATCTAATCGAATGGTGCCGCGTGGGGCCGCCCGGAGCCCGTGTGGAGAGTGTGCATGCCGGCGATGAGCGCTGTTTGAACGAATTCGACGCATTCACGGTGCAGGCGTTTTAAACGTAGCGGGGTGCGCACGGGTGGGGTCACGGATGGGGTCAGGTCTTGTTATAGTGTAAAATATGCTAAACTTCAGCTATCTAAAAAGATAGCGCAGCCTCTGAGAAATGAACCAGCAAGCGGTTTATATCATGTCACGGCGCGCGGTGACCATACAGATGGATCAAAAAAGTTTGCAATCTAATACGACCGGTCACATACTATTGCGTCATGGCACAGACGAACCATAGATCGGCGAACCGGGAGAGGCTGCTCGACCAAGGTGTCATGATGCTGATGGAGCAGGGGTATCATGGGACAGGGATCAAGGAGGTGTTGGATGCGGTACGTATTCCCAAGGGTTCGTTCTACAACTATTTCGGTAGCAAGGAGCAGTTCGGCGCCGAGGTGATCGCTCATTATATCGAGCCGTTCATTCAGCAGGTGAATGAACATCTCAGCGGGCCCGGCGTGGATGCCTTGTCCGCGCTGCGGCGCTATTTCGATGCTCTGATCAGCGAACTCGAAGCGAAGTCGTTTCGGGGCGGCTGTCTTTTGGGAAATCTGATGGGCGAAATCGGTGATACCAGCGAGGTGTGTCGTCAGGCATTGGCACGCTCGGTCAGACGTTACCGCGATTCTTTGAAAAAGGGGCTCAGCCGTGCGCAGCAGGAGGGTACCGTTCGGACGGATTTGCCGGCCGAGGAGATGGCCGATTTTCTGGTCGATGCCTGGCAGGGTGCGTTGCTGAGAATGAAGATCGAGCAGTCCGTGCGTCCGCTCGAGCGTTGTTGCGACCATCTGTTGGGCGCCTATTTTAAAGTGTAGGTTTTTGCTTACATAAAATACGACCGGTCATATTGTCGGCTGGTCGGACAAACCGGAGGACAAGAATCATGCAAGTCAAATGGGATAAAACAATCTGTCAACATGCCGGCGTCTGTGTCGGTTCGCTGCCACAGGTGTTTACGGTCAAAGAGGGTGCGCTCGCGATCGATACCGGCAAAGCCGAGCCGGAGGCGATCCGGCGTGTTGTCGAGCAATGCCCGTCCGGTGCCTTGACGATTCGGGAATCGGAATAAGAATTCAATAATAACGAAGAGGTTATGCCATGAAAAAAGAGATCGGTCGCTGTGCTGCGGAAATCAGAACTGCACTGTTGAGCGCCGTTGCCACACTCATGCTGTCGACCGCTGCAATGGCGGACGAAACCTGCATGTCGCCCTATATGGCGAAAATCGTCGGCCAGGAAGACTATGTCTATGTCTGGACACTGGGCATGGAAGGGGTCGGCGATGAGCAGGACAAACTGGTGACCGTCGATGTCAATCCGCAATCCAAAAGCTACGGTAAGGTGGCCAACACCCTTTCGATCGGCGGGCGCAACGAGGCGCATCACTCCGGATTGACCGATGACCGCCGCTATCTGTGGGCGGGGGGGCTCGATACCAGCAAGATTTTCATCTTCGACGTGCACAGCGACCCGGGCAAGCCGGTTCTGCACAAGGTGATCACCGATTTCGTCGCCAAGAGCGGCGGTGTGGTCGGTCCGCATACGATGTATGCGCTGCCCGGGCGGATGATGATTACCGGGCTTTCCAACAACAAGGATCACGGCGGCCGAACCGCGCTGGTCGAATACAGCAATGAGGGGGAGTATATCGCCACCCATTGGATGCCGACCGATGACAATCTGCATGGCGCGGTCAAGACTGGCGAGTTTGTCGACGGCTACGGTTACGATGTGCGGGCGCTGCCGCGCCGGAATGTGATGCTGACCTCGTCGTTCACCGGCTGGAACAACTACATGATGGATTTCGGCAAGATGCTGAAGGACCCGGAGGCGATGAAACGGTTCGGCAACACGGTGGTTGTCTGGAATCTGCATACGCGCAAGCCGAAAAAGGTCTTCGACGTGCCGGGCGCACCGCTTGAAATCCGCTGTGCCTGGGGTGCCGATCACAATTACTGCTTTACCACGACGGCGTTGACCTCCAAGATCTGGCTGATCTACGAAGATGATGCGGGTGAGTGGCAGGCCAAGGCGGTGGCCGACATCGGTGACCCCTCCAAGATTCCGCTGCCGGTCGATATTTCGATTCAAAGCGACGACAACCTGCTGTGGGTCGACACCTTCATGGACGGCAAGACACGCGCGTTCGATATTTCCGACCCGTTCAAGCCGGTGCAGGTCTATGAAAAGAAAATCGGCGCTCAAGTCAACATGGCTTCGTCGAGTTGGGACGGAAAGCGAATCTATTACACCTCGTCCCTGCTTGCCAACTGGGACAAGAAGGGCGTCGACAACGAGCAGTTTTTGAAGCTTTACCATTGGGACGGCAAGGCGCTCAAGGAGGCGTTCGCCATCGACTTCATCAAGGAGAAGCTGGGGAGGCCTCATCAGATGCGGTTCGGAGCACGTTCGCTTTATACGAAGCGCACGACGGAGGCTGCCGCTGGGCGTCTGGCGCTGTTGCGGTAACCAGTCGTCGAACATGAGGAAAACCGGGCCGGGCGTGGTACGTCGCTCATGAAGAGTATTCGCCTGATTGTGGTGTTAGGCGCTGCTGCGTTGGCGGCGGTGCTCGGCGGCCGGCTTTTGACTGCCGGGGAGAAAAGCGAGGGTCGGGCTAGCGGCGCTCAGATCCTTCCGCCGGGCTACGGAGCGCTGCAATTCACCGCACCCGAGCCAGGCAGCTACTCGCTGCCGCCGATGGGCATGGCGGTGGATGGCGAGGTGCTGGACAGCAGCGGTCGGTCGCTGCGTCTTTTCGATCTGTTCGAGGGGAAGATCGTCTTGCTCAGCTTCATCTATTCGACCTGCACCGATGTCGGCGGCTGTCCGCTGGCGACGGCCGTGCTGCACAAGGTGCAGCGACGTTTGTGCGACGAGCCGTCGCTGCGCGACCGGCTGCGGCTGGTGACGATCAGTTTCAATCCGGCGCATGACACCCCCGAGATCATGCGTGCATACGGCGCCGGGTTTCAAGGCGCCGGTGTCGACTGGCGCTTTTTGACCACAGCCTCCGAACAGGTGCTGCAGCCCATTCTGGATGGCTACAATCAGAGCGTACAGAAGGAGGTGAACGTCGAAGGGGCATCGACCGGCGCCTTTTCCCACATTCTTCGGGTTTTTCTGATCGACCGTCAGAAAAGAATCCGCAACGTCTACAGCGTCTCCTTTCTGCATCCCGATACACTGATTAACGATGTCAAGACGCTGCTGTTGGAAGAGGCGGCCGAATCGCCCACCGCTTCCGCTGCGAGGGGGATGGAAGCAGGAGAGAGCAGAGAAGCTGCCGTTGCCGCGTCAGCCTATGTGACCGACACTACCGCATTGGCCACGCGGTCCGGGAAGGCGGCCGATCTGTTGCAATGGATCGACCAACCGCCGCTGGGTCTTCCGCCTCTACCGGTGCCAGACGAAAATCCGGTCAGCCGGGAAAAAATCGCTCTGGGGCGTCGACTGTTCTATGATAGGCGGCTCTCCTTGAACGATACGGTATCCTGCGCCATGTGCCATGTTCCGGAGCAGGGGTTTACCAGCAACGAGCTGGCGACATCGGTGGGCATCGAAGGGCGGACCGTCAGGCGCAACGCACCCACGATCTACAACACCGCCTATTTGACGCGGCTGTTCCACGACGGCCGTGAATATTCCCTGGAGCAGCAGGTCTGGGGGCCGTTGTTGGCGCGCAATGAAATGGGCAACCCATCGGTCGGTTATGTGGTGGAGAAGATCAAGCGGCTTCCCGATTATAAGGGGTTGTTCGAGCAGGCGTTCGGTCGGGGTCCGACCATGGAGACCATCGGCATGGCGATCGCCAACTACGAACGCGCGCTGAATTCGGCCAATTCACCGTTCGACCGCTGGTATTATGGTCATCAGGCCGATGCGCTCACCGATAAGGCTCAGCGCGGGTTTCAGCTTTTTACCGGCAAGGCCGGCTGTGTCGCCTGCCATGCCGTGGGATCGGAATCGGCCCTGTTGATGGACAACGGACTGCACAACACCGGCATCGGTTACCGGGCATCCATGTTCAAGGAGCCGGAGACGCGAACCATCGAGGTGGCGCCCGGGCTCTCTCTCGAGGTCGATGCGGCTGCCGTCGAGGCGGTCTCCGAACATGCGCCCAACGATCTGGGACTTTATGAGATCACGCAGGACCCGAGCGACCGCTGGAAATACCGAACCCCGTCGCTGCGCAACGTCGCGCTAACAGCGCCCTATATGCACGACGGCTCCCTGGCGACTCTCGAGGAGGTCGTGCAGTTTTACAACCAGGGCGGGGAGCCCAATGAGAACCTGGACGCACGGATCAAACCGCTGGGGCTGACCGCAGCGGAAGTCGACGATCTCGTTGCCTTTTTAAACGCACTGACCGGTGATAATGTCGGTGAACTGGTGGCCGATGCGCTTGCCGCACCGGTCGGTGATCCGAATTAACACCACAGTGCACTTCGTCATAATATTGACAATCAACAAGAGGAGAAAAGCAATGCCGAAATATGTGATCGAACGCGAAATACCCAACGCCGGGGCGCTGAGGCCGGATGAATTGCAGGGCATCTCGCAAAAGTCTTGTTCCGTGCTGCAGTCGCTCGGGCCGCAAATCCAGTGGGTGCAGAGCTATGTGACCGACGACAAGATCTACTGCGTCTACATCGCGCCCAACAAGGAGATGATCGAAGAACATGCCAAACAGGGCGGCTTTCCTGCGAACTGCATTTCCGAAGTGAAATCGGTGATTGATCCGACGACAGCCGAAGCCTGTTAGGAGTACACGCTGATGGATTAAGGTGGAGTGCTCCTTCGCCCTCCGGGAGAAGGTTGGGTGAGGGGATCTAAACGGCTGAGTCCTTTTGTTTATTGCCCCTCACCCAACCCTCTCCCGCTGGAGAGGGCTCATGTGATCAGAGCCGCCCGGCAAAGTCATCGGTCGCTTCCACCAGCGCCGAGACGGTGCCGGGTTCGGTCGCTGCATGGCTGGCGTCGGGGACGATGATCAATCGGCCCTGAGGCCAAGCCTTTTTCAACGCGAACGCCTGATCGACCGGGCAGATGCTGTCGTAGCGTCCGTGGACGATGACGCCCGGAATCTCAATCAGCCGGTGGGCGCGTTCGAGAAGCTGATTGGGCTCGAGGAAGGCGTGATGGCTGAAATAGTGGCACTCGATCCGGGCCATGCTCAAGGCGACGGCGGGCTGGGTGAAGAAATCGCGGGTTGCCCGGTCCGGGCGCAGGGTGGCGGTTCGACCCTCCCACTCGGACCAGGCGTGGGCGGCCTGCCTGCGCAGCTTGGCATCGTCGCCGGTCAGAAGGCGGTAATAGGCCTTGACCATCTCGCCGCGCTCGGATTTCGGCACCGGCCTGACAAAATCCTCCCAGTAGTCGGGAAACAGCCGGTTGGCGCCGGTCTGATAAAACCACTCGATGTCTTCGTCGCGGCAGAGAAAAATACCTCGCAGTACCAGACCCAGCACCTGTTCGGGGCGTTGCTCGGCATAGGCCAGCGCCAAAGTCGAGCCCCATGAGCCGCCGAACAGCAGCCAACGATCGATGCCGAGAAGTTGGCGAATCCGTTCGATATCGGAGAGCAGGTGATCGGTGGTGTTCTCCCGTAGTTCGGCGTGTGGTGTGGAACGGCCGCAGCCGCGCTGATCGAAGAGTATGATTCGATAGTGTTGCGGATCGAAAAACCGCCGGTGCACTTCAGAACAGCCGCCGCCAGGGCCGCCATGCAGAAACAGCGCCGGAATGCCGTGCGGATTGCCGCACTCTTCGATGTGCAAAGTATGAAGTGGATCGACAGCCAGGTTGTGACGGTCATATGGATTTAGTGCTGGATATAGCGTGCGCATAAGGTTATTCTGACGAATGTTTGGAAATCATTCGATTGTTTCCTCAAAGGCCCGCCGGCTGTGGGCTTCCGGTTGTTTGGCGGGGCTTGGTCGAACGGTTATTCGGACGCATGATCAATTTCAGGTTGAAATTATAAGCCTGATTGGCTCAATATAAGAATTTTCAACAATAAAAACGGAGGATGTCATGTTCAATATTCGATCACTTTTTTCAACGCTGGCACTCGTCGGTGCAACGACGGTTGCCTCAGCCGCCAGTTGGGAAGCGCTCCCGGAAAAAGCACCGGCGCCGGCCGATAACCCGACAACTGCGGCCAGAGTTGAGCTGGGACGCGTGCTGTATCATGACCCCCGGCTGTCATCGACCGGGACCGTTTCCTGCAGCTCCTGCCACAACACGATGCTGGGCGGCGAGGACAACAGACCGGTGGCGATGGGAGTCAACGGTCAAACCGGCGGCCGCAGCGCGCCGACGGTCTGGAATGCGGCATTCAACGCAACGCAATTCTGGGATGGTCGGGCGCCGAGCCTGGAAGAGCAGGCCAAAGGCCCGGTGACCAACCCGATCGAAATGGGAATGAAGAGCTGGGACGATGTGGTTGCCCGGCTGAAGCAGATCCCCGGTTACCAGGCCGCTTTTCAAAAGGCTTTCGGCAACGGGGACTCGATTACGATGGATAATTCCGCCAAAGCCATTGCGGCTTACGAACGAACCCTGATTACTCCGAACAGCCCCTACGACAAGTATGTCAAAGGCAACAAGAAGGCATTGAGCGAACAGCAGGTGCGCGGTATGGACACGTTCGCCGAAAGCGGTTGTGTCGGTTGTCACTCCGGCCCGGCTTTCAGCGGTCAGATGGAACAGGGTGCCGGGGTGTTTCAGAAATTTCCGATGCACGACAACGGCTTCTTCGAGGCCAAGTACAAACTCAAGAAAGACAGCGGCCGTTTTGCCGAGACTGGAAAGGAAGCCGACAAGCATATGTGGAAGGTTCCCACCTTGCGCAACGTCGCTTTGACCGCACCCTATTTTCACAACGGCACTGTCAAAACGCTGGATGCGGCGATCAAGGTGATGGCGAAGCTGCAGTTGAACAAGGATCTGACCGCGGAACAGGTGGCTGACATCGAGGCTTTTCTGAACGGGTTGACCGGAACTTTTCCCGAACAGAAGATGCCGCATCTGCCGCCGACACCGGGGAAGACCTTTAATTAGTATCGGTCTGCATCGATTGTTCGTCTGACATGGAGTCATCTTTCTTCTTCGTTAACCTCCCTTTGCCGGCTGCGTCGCTTCGCGGTGCAGCCGGTTCTTTGGCGCCTCGCACCACGGCATGCAACGCGAAGCGTTGTCTGGTCTAACTTGTGGCCGTTGAGTCATGCGGCCGCTCGAGCCGGCCCGCGCAGGGTCGGTTTTCCATATTTAGAATTGCTGCCTTGAGCGTCGAAAAAATATGCGGGGCGTACCCTTCCCCAGTATAATTAGAGGCTGTATGGGTTTGTTATAACTGCACGGAGTTGAAATCTTGAGAACACAAACAAAATGTACGCTGACCCTGTGTGGCATGCTGATTGTTGAAATTCTTCCGATACCTTTCACGGCTCTCTATGGCATTTATGCGATACGCAAAAGACCGGGCTGGATACCGGGAGTGGTTGAGAGCCTTTATGCCGATAAGCCTGCAGAACCCGCGGGGCCGGTGAAGGAAGTTCCCCAAGGGCACGATCCCATGGAGACACGCAAAAAGTGTACGATCGCCATGAGCACAATGTTCTTGGTGGATGTCGCCGTACCGTTTACCGTCCCTTTTGGCCTCTATATCGTCCGCAGGCGGCCGAGCTGGTTCAAGGATATCGTTGCCAGGCTTTATGCCGACCAGTTGGGATATGGCGCCTCAGGCCTGGGGAATGCCGCGGACGAGCTCGCTGAGTCTTTGGAGCGGCGGCATCGAGAGCTGGAGCTCGAGAATCTTCAGTTTGCCCGCTCTTTGCGAAGGAAACTCGGTTAGCCGCATTGGAGGAGAGACCATAGCTTCTCCTCCAAATCAGGCACCTTATTAACACCGGAAAAAACCGGTGTTTCACTGCGGGGAAAATGACCGCCGAGAGCGATCGAACGCCACTCCGCTTCAAGGTGATCTCAGGCGGACAGACCGGTGTGGACCGGGCGGGACTGGACGCGGCGCAGGAAGCCGGGATTGCGATCGGCGGCTGGTGCCCAAAAGACCGTCGCGCCATGGACGGCGTGATTCCAAGCAGCTATCCGTTGACGGAGACCGAGTCAAGGGGCTATGCCGTACGGACCGAGTGGAATGTGCGTGATTCGGATGCGACCCTGATTCTTTGTATCGGCAACTTGTCGGGAGGGACGCGGCTGACCGCGGATTTCGCCCGGCAGTATGGCAAACCGCTGTTGATCGTGGATTTGCAGCAACTGCACGATCACAAGGCGGTGGTGGCTTGGTTATGCCGTCACGCCGTGCAGGTCTTGAACATTGCGGGTCCTCGCGAAGAGGACTGTCCAGGTTGTTATGCCTCGGCAAAGCGCTTTCTGAGCTTTCTGTTTTCCGGGCAAGGGCGAGTATGCAGCTCGGCTTAGGCGCGCCGTCATGGTTTCTGCTCACAGCTCGTGGCGCACAGCTCCTGCCAGGCCGGGTGTGCGCCGATCCGGCCGAGCGCCTGTCGCAGCAGCGACATTCCCGGCTCGGTGCGGTGCCAGGTGGAGGCGCCCGATGGATGGGGCAGGGGAATGACATCCAGAGTCACCCCCCTATAATCGATGCAGTGCGTCTTGCCGATCACGTCGGTCAGTTTGTTGACCGGCATCAGTTGCGCGATGGCGAGTTTGCCGACGGGAAGGAGGAGTCGGGGCTGCAGCAGTGTGATTTCCACCTCAAGCCACTCCATACAGTTGCTGATTTCTGCACGGCTCGGCACGCGGTCGCCGCCTTTGGGGTTTTTGCCGGGAAAACAGCGGCAGACCGCCGCCATATAGACACACCGGCGAAAGCACGACTCATCCAGGCCGATCTGCTGGAACCATTTGAACAATGTTTTTCCTGCCGTCCAGGCGAACGGCTTGCCGAGTCGACCTTCCTTGTCGCCCGGCGCCTGACCGATCAGCAATACTTTCGATGCTACGGGAACCCCTGTCACTACCGGTCCGATCATCTCCGGACAGCGGCGGCAGGCCTTGAGTGCGCTCTGGTGGCTGGTTATCGATTCGGAATGAGCGATCACTGTGGTTTCTTCAATCGATACAAAGCGGAAATGTCTTCGTCGCCGCAACCTTGCTCCATCAAATCAGCATACTCCTTCAGCGTCTTGTCGACCAGTTCAGCGTGAACTCCCAAGCCGATCATCATCTGTCGGCAGATCTTCAGATCCTTGTGATGCAGCGCGAGCTTGAAACCGGGCGCAAAGAGCCCCTGTGTCATGGTCAGGCCGCGATGTTCGAGAAACCAGTTGCCGGCGGCGCCACCGGAAATCACGTCGACCAGCTTTTTCATGTCCAGTCCCTGCGCCTGCCCGAACGCCAGCGCTTCGGTGACCGCCTGATTGATGCCGGCTGCCATCACCTGATTGACCGCTTTGGCGCCTTGGCCCGCACCGACCTCTCCCATGTGCACGATGCGGCCGGTGATCGCCTCGAGCAGCGGCCGGACCCGGTTCAGCACCGTTTCATCGCCGCCGACCATCATCGCCAACGTCCCTTTGCGAGCCCCTTCGACGCCGCCGGAAACCGGGGCGTCGAGAAACGCCGCACCGCTGTGTGCCAGCATCCGTGCCGCCCGACGGGCGGTGTCGCTGCTGACCGTCGACACGTCGATTACCACGTGGTCCGAGTTCAATCCGGGCTGCATGGCCTGCATCACTTCCAGGACATCGGTGTCGGCTGAAACGCAAACGAACATTATGTCAACCAGCCGGGCAAGTTCAGCGGGGTCGTGCGCGCATGTCACTGACAGCTCCCGCGCCGCCGCCTCGGCGCGGGAATAGGTTCGGTTCCAGACGCCGGACAGATAACCAGTTCGAGCGAGATTGCGCGCCATCGGCGCACCCATCGCGCCAAGGCCGATGATGCCTGCTTTCATTTGAGTTTCTCCTGTTGTGATTCGGTCATACAGTTCAGCCGGCGAAATTGTAACCTTATTCCGGGCAGTAATGCATTGCCAATGTGATTAAATGATGGATGTTTGTATTTACCGCGGGCTCCGACGTTTACCCTCGTTCGCATGCTCCTGCGTGGGAATGCATCCTGGCACGATAGCCGTAGGGTACGCACCACCTACCTTATCCCTCGGTCAGCCGGGTAGCGTTGGAACGAGAACCTGCATAGGGCGAGCTTTGCAGACGATCTGCCATCGTGCGCCGCATTATGGCGGAACCCTTCGCGTTCCGCCCTACGCTCCCGCCGGTTAACGTAATGGCAGTGACGCTCCTGCGTGGAGATACAGGCCGGAGTGATACAAATGGTTCATGCTTGCTTTTGTTGCCGACTTCAACGTATTCTTTGGTGGGAAAAAGCCTGCCTAAACCTGCCGTTCATTGCTGTCGACTTCAGACACAGGGAAAAGCCTGTGCACAAAACCATGTGGAAAAAAATCGAGGAACTTGTTCTCAGCCCGAAAATCGAAGAGGCCTCTTTGCGAACGCAGCTGCAAAAAGCAAAAGCGGGTATTCCGACTCCGGTTTTTTGGCTGCTTGGCAAAACCCAGTCCGGCAAGAGTTCGATTATCCGAGCGCTGACAGGCGACAGCCGGGCGCAGATCGGAGATGGAATGCGTCCTGTGACCCGGACCGCCTACCTGTATGATTTTCCGAATGAGGAGAGCTGCTTGATCAAGTTTCTGGATACGCGGGGGCTCGGCGAAACGGATTACGATCCGGCGGAGGACATGAGCACATTTCAAGGCCAGGCGCACGTATTGGTGGTTGTCATGAAGGCAATGGATCATGCGCAGGGGAACGTGATGAAATCGGTCCGAACGATTCTGAAAAAACAACCCCATTGGCCGGTGATCGTCGTTCAAACCTGCCTTCATGAAGGCTATTCGGACCCTGCTATGAACCACGTCTTGCCGTACCCGTACGACGACCCGAATCGAGCTGACTCCGTTCCGACCGATCTGAGACGCGCCCTGGATCATCAACGCCGATTGCTCAAAGGCATCGACGCCCGCTTCGTCGCTGTCGATTTCGCCCTGAAAGAGGACGGCTATGACCCCGTGCTGTACGGGCTGGATGCATTTTGGCGGACGATTGAAGAGACGCTGCCCCACGGCATCGTATCGGTATTGCGCGATGCTCACGACATTCGATCGGAACTGGAGGATTTTTGCAGCAAAGCGGCATTCTCTCACATTCTCGCCTACGCGATCCTGAGCGGCGCTGCCGGCGCGATTCCGCTGCCGCTCATCGATATCCCCCTGGTGACCCTGATCCAGGCGAAGCTGTTTCATAGCATCGCTTCGATTTACAACTATCCGTTGAACCGGGAGCGAATCAAAGCGATCGGCAGCGCACTGGGTCTGTCGCTGGCGGCCAATATCGGCCGGCGGCAGCTGGTCAAACTGATTCCAGTCTATGGCAGCGGGGCGTCATCGCTGCTCACAGCTGCGTCGACCTACGCGCTGGGAAAGACCCTGGGCGCTTATATGCTGCGCAGCCGGCAGGGAGGAGCCGTCGACCCGAAGATATTTCAAGAGATCTATGCGGCCGAATTCGAGCAGGGGCGCCGGCTCCTTAAACGCTACCTCGGCGATTTCAGCGAACGCAAATCCGCTCCATGAAACGCACCATCGTCTGGATTGCGTCGCTGGCTCTGGCCGCCGCTCCCTTCCTGTTGCTGCTGGTGGCCGGCTTATATTGGCTGTGGAGCCAGCAGCTAATCTTATCGTGGGCAGCGGTTACGGCGGTATCGGGGCTCATGGCCTGGCTGGTCAACCGCGCTCTGAAGCGAAAGCGCGTTCCGCCGGAAACGCTGCAGGTCGATCCATCCACGCTCTGGTCCGGCAAAGGCATCGAGGCATGGGAAAAAGTCGAAGCAATCGCCCAGCGGTTGCACGATCGGCAGCCCGATCTGGAAAGCATCGACTTTTACACCGAGACTTTGAGGGAGGTCATGGAGACGGTCGCTCTGCATTTCCATCCGGAGCGAAAAAACGCTCTGCTCGAGCTGCGCGTTCCCGATGCGTTGAGAGTCATCGAGCTGCTCTCCCGGGATCTGCGCACCACCTTTTCCGAAAACGTCCCCGGCAGCCATCTGCTGACGGTCAATGACATCGTTCGCGGCCACCGCTTGGCGGCACACGGCGGCGCCCTGTTGAAGCTCTACCGCATCGTCGCCGCTGGCGTCGACCCGATCTCAGCCGCCGTGCGCGAATTGGGATTCCTGGCCAGCGACAGTGTGCTCTCCGACTCGACCAAAGCGGTGAAAAAATGGCTGGTGGACGCCTATGTCAAAAAGATCGGCTACTACGCCATCGAACTGTACAGCGACCGCCTCGTACTGGATGACGACGTTCCTATGAGGGCAACCAATGCCTCCCGCGTCGATATGGAAAAAGCCGAACAGCAGGCGCAGCGGCTGCAGGAAGAACCGCTGCGGATTCTGGTGATCGGCCAGGTCAACGCCGGCAAGTCGAGCCTCATCAATGCCCTGTCTGCGGAAATGCAAGCGATTGTCGACGTCGTTCCTCAGACCGAAGCGATTCATCCCTACGTGTTGGATAAAAACAGCTTGACGAAAGCCGTCATACTGGACACGCTAGGCTATCAAGAGACCGAACAGCCCCTGCGAGCGTTGAAATCGCTGCTCGATGCGATTCCGCGAACCGATCTGATTCTGCTGGTGCGTTCGGCCATCAACGTTGCCGGCGGTGCCGACAAAGCAGTGCTCGATCAGTTGTCGACCCGCTTCAGGGAGGCGACGGAGGAAGCGCCGCCTCCGGTCATTGTCGCACTCTCCCACATCGATCGGCTGCGGCCGTTCCGGGAGTGGTCGCCCCCGTACGATGTCGTCGCTCCGGACAGCGCCAAGGCGCAATCGATCAAAGCGGCAATGGAGATCACCGCGCAGCAGTTGGGGATCGACATCGACCGGATCGTTCCGTTGAACCTCAAAAGTGGTCAGCTGTACAATGTGGAAGAGGGGCTGCTTCCAGCCATATTGCAAAATCTGGAATCTGCGACTCGATTGAAATACCTTCGCTGTCTGGAAGAGTATAAGAGTCGATCGCAGTGGCAGGCGCTGTGGCAGCAGTCAAAAAACGCCGGCCGCTTTATCGCTCGCGAGGGGTTCCGCTGGATCGGCAGCCGTTCTTGAAACTGTGTTGGGCGCGCTGCGCCGTACCTGATCCACACCCCCCAGGAGACGATATGATGAAAAGAGGAGAAATGATGCGAGTTTTTATCTGCTTGGGCCTGCTTCTAGCCGCTTTCGATGTTTCTGCCATCGAATGCAAATCGGAAGGGAATCAGCTGGAGTTGAATCAATGCGCGCTCGATGATTTTGAAAAGGCGGATCGTGCATTGAATGAGACCTATCAGACCCTGATAAAACAGATGCAGGATGACAAGACCTATATCGACGCGCTGCGCGAGGCGCAGCGGGCGTGGATTCGGTTTCGCGATGCGGAGTTAAAGGCGATGTTTTCCTGTGACGAGGAGGATGTCAGGGTCTGCTGGGGCAGTATGTATAATTTGCTCTATCTGAATGCCAAGACCGAGCTAACGCAGGCGCGCGCCAAGCGTCTGCAGCGGTTTATCGAGCATGGCCGCAATGTTTGGGTGGAATAGTTCCGCGACATGCCGCGATCGCTTGACTGGCTGGCGCTCTTACCAGCCGGTTCCGTCGGTGGCGGGCAGCCTGGATTGGCTCGCGGTGTATCGGCGGGGTCTCGGTCTTGGTTCTGGTTCACCCACCGTGCGCGGCGGCTCCGAAGAGATCAATACACATCCCGCTGATAGATACCGCTTCTGCGCCTGCATCTGTTGGCCGGATCGGCTCGCCGCGGTGGCTTGAGTGGCTAAAGTCGGGTTTAACGTTACGCTTGGATTACGAGTGATAAAGTAATATCTCGCCCTTATTCAACTCAATCGAATCGCCGCACCAGCGTTGATAGCTTCCGGTCAACCAGGCATCATCGATTACAAGCCCTAACTCGCGCAAATAATTGAGATAAAAACGCAGGAAGATGGGTTGATAGGTACAGGAATAACTGAACGTCGGGAGCATCTGTGCCGGTTTCATCGAAACGATCGAACCTCGTTTCATACCGGCGCCGGTTCGAATACCCATTTCTCCCAATACGAAAATGGATCCCGCCAACATGTTAAGGCCGGTGAAATCGCCGCTGTTGCCGCCGATTGCGATCAATCCGCGCCTTAATCCACCACCGGCTTCATTCTTGCAATTACCGTGGACTATGATTTCACCGCCCTGCATTCCAACTTCGGCGCCACGTACGACGCACCCGACCATATGACCGGCATTGCCTTTGATGATAATGCTGCCGCCCTTCATGTCTTCCCCGACCCAGTCTTGCGCATTGCCATTGACGACGATCCGGCCGCCGCTCATACCGACGCCGAGATGGCCGCTCACATTGCCGTCAATGATCATCTGACCACCGGACATACCTTTCCCGAGCAGCTTGACGAAAGATAGGTCCCCTTCGAGCTCGAGCCTGCCGTTCATTTTCCCGGTCACGGTAAAGAATTCGCCCAGGGCTTCCTTTCGATTTCCATGATGCACCGTCAGAGCGGATACTTCGGCTTCCGTTAGACCATTCAGCGAAGTGGGACCGATGACTTCAGCTTCCAGCGGGACTTCGGGTGCGGTGTGTAGTGTTAATTTCATAATGGTTTGCCGGCGTGCCGTGCGCTAAAGGATGTTTTTCGAAGGATTCAGGAACAGGACGTCTGCCTGCTTCAACTCTGCAGCAAAGCGTGCAACTTGATCTGATACTGGCCCAGGTTGCCACCGTAATTCCCCGCTGTTATCTGCACCAGGCCCTCGCCCGCGGCAGCATGCATGCCCTGTCGCATTGCCTCACCGACCGACGCTTCCTCCAGGCCGTCGACGACGATCTCGAGCACACAACCGATTTCTTCACTCAATTCCGTTTTTGCGGCACTTCCTCGCAACGTGGGGCAATAGGCGTCATTGGTCGAAGCGGGTAATGCTTTGTATCTGGAGCCTGGCTTGCTACCGCTTCGAACGATCCCTCCGGGAAAAGGCAGAATTACTCCGGGGACCTTCCGCATGGCGCGGGCCGCTACTTCCGCCGCACTCAGCGTGGAAGACATGTCTTTTCCCAGCAGCAGCAGATTGCCGCCGCCAACCGCCGCTTGCACGCCGAACGCATCATCGATCAAAAACTCACCTTCCATCACCGGGATACGCCATATTTTCCGACCATTGAGTACCTTACTGGCTTGATAGCCGTCACCGAAATAGCGCAGCTTTTCGCCAACGGCAACGTGCTCTTGCGCCCCTTCCAGGCCGTTGAAACAAGCCGTCGTCGGGCAGGTCATCACGCTTTGACCAATCCGTTCGGCGAGCCGATTACCGACGCCTTTCGCCGAGCCGGCAAACAACAGAACACTGACGCCCGGCCTTTGATCGGGCGTTTCGTCGGCAGACAACGCTGTTTCGATGCCCATTTCGCATCGACAACCGATGACCGATGTCGCGAACCCGGTTGCCGACTGCGCGGCCGTCATCGCCCATTGATCGGTTTCCGCGGTAATAATGACCCGCGCCGCTGACATTTTAAATGCTTCCGCAAAGGTATCGGTCACTTCGGTCGTTTGTATATGCATTTTTTTTATTGCAGACATCTGCGAATCAGGAAGAAAACCTCTCGGGACTTGGACATTCTATTGTCTTCCGGTAGGGCGGGCACGCTTTTCTGCCCGCTACGTCGCCGGTGGATTTGGTGTGCAAAAAAGCGTGCCCACCCTACGATTCAAGACAGTCGGTTCCGGTCAGGTCACCGGGATATTCGCAATAACCTCTGTGTTGTGCACATGCGTATCGGAAACCGGATAATTGTCGAATTGAACGCTGTAGTAATCGTCGAAGAACGAACGAATTTCGTTCTCGATACTTTTATCATATTCCGGCGCAATGTGGAATATACGGCCGCTGTGATCCGCGCAGAACTCGTGATTTTTGATAAACAGGTGCCCGTCCTTGATGACGAACCGGGCGGCATTGAACATCTCTTCCTTGTTGTCCATCTCGTCATAGATCGTGATGTCGGCATCGGCGCCCACACCGAGATGGCCTTTGTTCTTCAACCCCAGCAGTCGTGCAGGTCCCGCCCGGGTCACGATGGCAATCTCCTGCATGGAATATTCTCGGGTGAGGTCCGGCAAGCTGGTTTTTCCGATTGCTTTCTGATTAACGCGGGTTGCCTCCTGGTTGCGGAAATCGCGATCCATCAGCAAGCGGATCAGGCGGGGATAGTTGAGGAATGAGCCGCCGTTGGGATGATCGGTGGAGAGCACCATTCGCCAGGGATCTTTCGCCATCAGAAATAATTCCAAACCGATCGCCCACTGCAACGTATGGGTATAAACGTGTTGCTGGTATTCGAACGGAATGATGCCGCACCCACTTTCGCATTCGGTATCCGCGTTGATCCATTTTCGCTCTTTCACGTGGCGCAGCATCCAGGCGAGCGGTGCATCCGCGGTCATGCTGACCGATTTCCCGAACATGACTTGGCCTACATCGGCGCTGATATTCGGGTTGTCGTTGACGAAATCGGAGATTGCACGGGCTGCGGAAACCGGGTTCTTGCCAACCTCCCCGCCATAACTGTGGAACTGGATGTGAGTGATGTGGACCCTGCGTCCTTCGGCCGTACGCATGGTCTCGAGCGTCGTTTCATAGTTTCCGCTGTGGCCGAGGTTGTTGCAGTGGATATGCGCAGGATGCGGCAGGCCGAGATCGTTGGCGACGTCGATCAACGCCTTGATCACCTTTCTCGGGGTCAGGTCGAAGGCATGAATCTTCTGGTCCAGCGCCGTGATGTTGGCGTTCTTCTTGCCTTTCCACATCTCATCGGCACCGGGATTCACCAATTTGATCGTGTACGCCTTGGTTGCTTTCACCCACCAGGCGACGGCTTCGCGGAATTCTTCCATTCGCCCCTTTTCTAACAGCTGATGCAGCATGCTGTTATTGCCCATCAGGACATAGTACCCCTTATCGATGATGGGGGTATCTTCCAGCTCCTCCAAAACGTGCCGAGCGCTCAATGGGGGCACCGCCGCTTCCATGGCAGTCGTGTAGCCCATGGTGGCGTAACGGTAGCCGGTGGCGAACGTGGAGGGCACGACGCCACCCGACCCCGACCGGGTATATTCGGTGCCGGGATGGGGATCATAACGATGGTCTTCCGGCTGAAACTTCCTGGCCAGGTTGACTTTGGACCCGGCGATATGGCAGTGTATATCCACACCGCCGGGCATGACCACCATGCCGTGAGCATCTATCGTCGGCGCATCCTCCGGCACACTGTCGACAATTTTTCCATCCAGTATGCAGACATCCCGCACCTGGCCATCGATATCGTTGGCGGGATCGTACACTTTCCCATTGACAATGCGCAGCGTTGAGGACATCGGGCTAACCTTTTTTCATTAACAGAGCACGGACCGTTTTGTATTGTGCCTATCCTTCGATCGCTAATGGGCTTTCAGTTCGCGAATGCGTTCCGTCAGCGGCTTCAAAATGTCCAGATCGCTGGGAAAAGGCGACTCGAAGGCCGGCCGCAAGGGGATGGGAATATCGTCCATCCGGTAAACCGTGCCGGGCACGTTGATGCCGTAGCAGGCCGTGGTAAGAGCGACACGCGCAATTTGGCTGGTCGGCGTGGGCTTGGGATCGAAGGAGATCACAGGGATCTTTTTCAGGTGTTCGATTGCCGGTCTGGCGAAGTTTGCGATTGGATCGCTGGCGATGATGCAGGCGGCATCGGCTTCGCCGCGGACCAGAATATCGGTGGTGGTGAACTCGCCCGGTTCATGCCGGGGATAACCGCGATTGAAATTGACACCGAAGGGATAACCGGTCTGCCACGACATGACGGTATCGGCACCGGTCACATTGCCGTGTCCACGCGCCGGTTTGACGACGAAGTGGGTGTGCTCGTTGAGATCGGCAGCCAGCAGGTGCAGCGCTCCGGTGTTGTAATGGCGGCCGCGGGTCATGGTTAAACCCATTCCGAAAAAGAGGATGCCGTAATTGCAGGACATTAGTCGGTGGGCGACATCCTCGATGGTGGCCATGGGTACGCCGGTCTGCTCTTCAATGGATGGGTTCAGCCTGCGACCTCTGGAAATCGATCTCAGGGCCGACAACAGTTCGTAGTCACTGCCCGGTTTCAATTGTACAAACAGGTCGGCAATATTCGTCGTCGACGTGGAGCGTATATCGACGTTGATGACCGTGCGGTCTTTCCTGCCGTTAGGGATATACATTCCTTTCGGCATAACCGTAAAATGCGTGGACAGTCGGGGGTGACAGTCGGTTGGATTGCAGCCCCAGTAAACAACCATATCCGCGCGGTTTTTGACCTCACCCAGTGTCGTCGTCGGCTCGCCGACGCCTTGAAGCCCCATGCCGGTCGGTCCGTGGCAGACGGACGAGGTGCTGTCGATGTTTGCGGACAGGTAATCGGCCATCGCCACCGCTTGCCGCTGCGCTTCGCTGGTGGTGTCGCTGAGACCGTAGATGATCGGAAAACGGGCATTGACGAGTATCTGTGCCGCCTCTTCGATGGCGTCCTCCAGACTGGCCTCTTTACCGTCGATCAGCGCGACGGGACGACTTTCGTCCACGGAATGCTCACTGAACCAGGCTTTACCCAAAACACAGGCATTCTTGGATTTGATAATGCATTTTTCATCCAAATCCACCGTCAATTCCATATCGTCGCACACGCATCCGCAAAACGTGCAGGTGGCGTTTTTAATGATTGTGGTGTTTTTTTCCGTTGCAGTGTTTTTATCCATCGTCTTCCTCCGGGGCCAAAGGCCCTTCGATTTCAACTACCAGATGTTTGGATGCGGGCATACCGGTACCGGCCGTGTCGCCATCGACCATCAACGCCGAGGTGGTCGGCCCGTATGGCATGAAGATCAAGCCCGAGGAGTTGTCCGTGACCTTGATTTTTCGCGGTATACAGGAAACGACGACCGCATGGGTGCCCACACGCAGACGAACCCGGTCGCCTTTCTTCAGCCCGAGGCGATCCATGTCCTCCTGCTTGATTTCAGCCGTGGAAGTCGTTTCCTTATAGGCATCCTTGAGCTTGCCTGCATTCAGGGTCGTGCCTTGCTTGGTGGTCCGCATGGGAACCAGGATCATGGTTTCCGTCATTGGCTTGATAAATAGTGAGTGAAACAGCGACAAACGTCGAGATGAACTGCTTGAATCATCCCATCTTACCAGTTTCGTGTAAATGTCCGGTCCAATAGGCTGTCCCGGACCTTATCTTGGCCTTTACGCCCGGGCGTTACACCGTCCATAACCGATCATCTCTCCAACAATTCAAGCTTGCCTTCTTTACCGTTCCATTCATCCGCATCGGGAAGGGGATCCTTCTGCTCGGTAATGACCGGCCAGATTTGTGACAACTCCGCGTTCAGTTCGAGAAAGTTTTCTTGGCCTTCCGGTATCTCGTCTTCGGAATAGATTGCATTTGCCGGACACACCGGCTCGCACAGTGTGCAATCGATGCATTCGTCCGGGTCGATCACCAGGGTGTTCGGCCCTTCGTGAAAACAATCGACAGGACACGGGTCCACGCAATCGGTATATTTACATTTGATACACTCTTCGCCGACAATAAAAGTCATAACATTTTCCTTATCATCTAAATGGACGCACGTTTCATTTTCGACCTTCTCCCGGAAGGAGGAAGAGGGTCGCTCAAATGCTTAGGTTGTCGTATTAAATAACAAACGGTCACGTATTGCAAAGCGGTTGACTTCACACATGAGGAAGGTCCGCCGCATCGGTCATCATGCCTAAAATGCCGACACTCTGCTTTTCGAGAACGTTGTTCTGGCGCAGGCGCGAATTCAGGAAGCTGAAGTCCACTTCGTCCATACCTTGATCCTGATTGAAGCAGGAGAACACGAACGTCTCCTCGCCGGTCTCGGGATCCACATGGCGCTGCAAACACTGAGCGCAGACCTTTTTCATCATGCACTGCATCGGCGAGTTGATGGAAGCGACAGCCACGTGCTCCTTCAAATACGGCTGCAGCAGCGACGGGTCGTGACGCGCAGCCTTGACCGCCGCCATCATGCGATCGGAACCGATGGCAACCAGATGTTCGGCCTCGTCCAGCGGAAAAAGCTGCGCCCCGAACTCACCATTGGAGTAGGCGATCATCGCCTGCACGATGTTGCCACGGAAATGGGCGTCGCGGGGGCGTTGCGGCTCGATTTGGTCACCCATGTCGGTGGAAAAGATGACCTGGTCGGTGGCCTCCTCGACCTCATCGCGTTTAAACAGGTCCGCACCATTCTTGTAACCGGCGAAATAGAGCACCTTGGAGCCCGCCTCTTTGCAGGCTTTGGCGATGCTGAAGAGCACGGCATTGCCCAAACCGCCGCCGAGAAGAACTACATTGGCGTTCGACGGGATCTCCGTCGGCGCCCCGGTCGGCCCCATGCAGACAACTTCTTCACCCGGCTGCAGATAGGCACACAGGTCGGAAGAACCGCCCATCTCCAATATGATCAAGGAGAGCAGGCCCTGCTCTTTGTCCACCCAGGCGCCGGTGAGGGCCACCCCTTCCATAGCCATTCTGAACCCTTTTATTTTGGGTGCATTGGCATCGAAGTTCTGCAGGCGGTAGAACTGGCCGGGGTGGAACTTCCGGGCCTGGTACGGGGCGCGCAGAACGACCTCGGTAATTGTCGAGGTCAGGCGCTCCACTCGAACGACCCGCGCCTTCAGCACATCATCCAGACGCGCCACAAATTCCGTGTGCGCCCTGTCTCTTTGTCGCTGACCGGCAGGATCGAGGCCGCTGATCTCCGACCGAAAAATATCCACGACCTTCGGATAGCCGTTGCGCGCGGAGGCCATGGCTTTAACGACGTTGCCGGCATAAGCCGGATGGTTGTCGCCGTAATAGGACACCGTCAACCCTTCTTTATTATAGGAGGTGAAAAATGATGCAGCAGGATCTTTGTCGTCCGCCAACTTGATCTCACCGTTGCTCTTAGCCGCATTGAACGGCTTGAAAAACTTGCCGTCGATGTCGAAGGTGTCGGGGTGCTCCAATTCGTATACGATGTTGGGGCTGGTGCCCGCCGCCACCATCAGCGAGCGGCAGGGCAGTTCCACTTCGTCATCCGATCCCTTGTAGCGGGCGCGCAACGTTTTGATGCTGCCATGCTCGTCGGCGACCGCTTCGGTCGGCGAGATGGTTTCGTCGAAGTAGATGCCCTCCTCCAATGCTTTGATGACCTCTTCGTGGTTCAACCGGTAGGCGGGGGATTCCTGAACGGTGCGGCGGTAGGCAAGCGTCACCCCGCCCCAGCCCCGAACCAGCTTGATCATGTCCGGCTCCCGCCCTTCGGTCGCGGCTCGTTCTTTCTCGGCGACGACCGCCTTGCCATGGGCAATGAATTCCTCATAGATGGTCTTCTCTTCCCCGACCAACTTCTCCAGGAATGCGTCCAGCCGGCCCTCGGCCTTCAGGATCGCGCTGCGTTTGAGCACTCGTTCCACCATCGCCGGGTAGTAGGCCATCAGCTCGGTGGCGGTATCGATTGCCGTGAGCCCACCACCCAGAACCACCGCCGGCATCCGCACCTGTAGGTTGGCGAGAGAATCGTCCTTTGAAGCCCCGGTCAACTGCAACGCCATGAGGAAGTCGCTGGCCATGCGCACGCCGCGCAGGAGATTATTCTTCATCGGCACGATGGTGGGCTTGCCCGCTCCGGTGGCGATGGCGACGTGGTCGAAGCCGAGTTCGGCTGCGTCTTCCAGCGTCAGCGTGCCGCCGAAGCGCACGCCGCCATAGGCGGTAAACCCGGGCTTGCGAAGCAGAGTAAGGTATAGCAGGCGCAGGAAGTTCTTATCCCAGCGCACGGTGATGCCGTACTCGGATACCCCACCAAAACCGTCCAGGATACGCTGATCCAGCGGCTGGATGAAATCCTGCCAACTCGGCAGCGGCGCAAACCCCTCGCCAACCTGCTCTCCCGGCAAAGGCTCCAGCTTGAGACCGTCCACCGCAACGACGGCGAAGCCCTCGCTGGTCAGGAAGTGAGCCAAAGTATAACCGGCGGGCCCCAGTCCAACCACCAAAACCCGCTTGCCGTTCAGGGGGAGTTGATAAGGTCGACGAATATTCAAAGGGTTCCAACGGGTCAGCAGGCCATAAACTTCCATACCCCAAGGCATATCTAATACATCCGTAAGAATACCCGTTTCGATCTGCGGAATGTTGACCGGATCCTGCTTCTGAAAGATGCAGGCTTTCATGCAATCGTTGCAGATGCGATGCCCGGTACCCGGACACATCGGGTTGTTGATCATCACTGTCGCCAGCCCGGCGAGCGCATCGCCCTGCTGCCGCAACAACTGGGCCTCCGAGATGTGCTCATCCAGCGGGCAGCCGTCCAGCACGATGCCCACGGGGTTGGTCTTGGTGTTGCCTTTCTTGTCCTTGACCCCTTTGTAGCAGGAATCTCGCTCCTGGTTGTGACAGAAAATGCACAGATCAAGCTCGCCAATCATCTCAGTGTGCTCATAGCGGTGGTCGGTCAACTCGAAACCGACCCGATGGCGGTAAATCGCTTCGGAGCCCTGAAAAAAGTGAGGCTTGTCGGGGTGCGGATATTCGCGCTCAACCAGGTTGCGAAAATCGACTTTTTGCTGCAGGCGGAAGATCTCCCAGTGGCGGGTGGCGGCCGGACGAGGCTTGCTGTCAACCTGGTAGGCGCTCCAGATTTGAACTTTTCGGATAAGATCGCCCACCGCCGTTGCCAGGGCCTCAAGATCAGCGCCGGTCGGAAATGTCGAATCCATGCTCTGCAGGCGATCTACGGCTGTGCCGGCCTCTTCAGGGAATCCTCCCCCGTCCGCCTTGGCGGAATCAATCGCGTTCTCAAGTGAAATTAGGGCCGTCACCATTCGGGCAAAGGCTTGTTCTTCGCTCCCCTCTTTTTGGGGTTCACCCAAAGTCCGTGTGAGTTCCGTCACCTTCCGGTCCAGTGCGGTGATGTCGGCGCCCTCCCGGTCTGCCGGTTTCAACCCCTTGACCACCCGCTTGCGTACGAAGTCCCGCCGCACCGCAAGCATGGTGTCCAATTCACGCGTCTTGGCTTCAACCTCTCGGCAGGCTTGGTCCAGACCGAACATGGTGCTCAAAAAGCGGGACAGGTGGGGACCGACGGCCTCCGTTACCCAGCTCTCGTCTTGCCGGGTGGGATTAGCCTGTTCGAGGAGTTCCCGGTATCGGCGTCCAACTTCCGGATCCCGCTCAGCCAAATCGTCGGAAAAACGTTCCTGCAGGAGACGGAGCCTTTCAGGTTGGAACAAGTCGCGATAGCTGAATCCCTCAATCCCGAGGGCCAATGGCTCGCCGTTCTTGTTATCAGCAAGTGGTTCTGTCATAGGATGTTTCCTCTTTTTCTTCTCAATGCGTGCGACGTTTATGGATCAATCATCAGGATAGAGTCACCTCGGCAGCCTTTCCGTTTAATACGACCAAGCGCCCGTATCCTAACACCGGCGGTTCAGTGCGATCAACCATTGCGGCCCCGATGCCGACGTTCGGATAAGCGTGGCGCTGCTTGGTCGCCCGTTTATCTCTGTTGCCTACCACGATCCCGTTCAGCAGGCGATCATGGTTCGTTTGCTTGAAAGGATTCTCCATTTCGGCATTTATAACACAACCGCGGCGCCTTACTCAAACTCAATTGAAACCCAGTGATCACTTGGTTGGCCGGGCGGCTTGCAGGCAAGCGGTTTCCTCAGCCTTGCCGGTGCTGCGCGCGGTGTCGAACATCGACACCTTTAACAAGATAGATGACGTATTCGGCCAGGTGTTCGGTATGCTCGGACAAGCCTTCCAGCGCCTTGATCACCAGCGTCAGATTGATGGCGTGTTCGGCGTTGTTGGCATCTTCGCGTGCGAAGGCGGTCAGACGCGCCAGGCTCGACTGAAAATCGGAGCCGCGCTCCCGGTTGCCGTTGAGCAGGGCTTCGGCAATGGTGGCATCCAGCGTGTCCAACGCATCCAGCGCCTCCTCGAGCAGCTTCAGTATGCCGGTCGCCATCGTATCGACATCCCGAAATACGCTGCCGCCTGAGTGAATTTCCTCTCGATTGTGGATGCTCAAAGCGATCTGGGCGATTCTTACCGCCTCGTCGCCGATCCGCTCGAGATCGGTGATCACCTTGGAAAAGGCCATGGTGACTCTGAGATCGCGCCCGATCGGTCCGTGCCTGCTGATCAGCGATATGATCGAGTCGTCCGCCGTCAGTTCCAGTGCATCAAGCCGGGGTTCGCGGGTGATCACGTTGCTGGCGGCTCTGAGATCGCCGTGGCGGAAGGCCGCCAAAGCCAAGCGGCTCTGATCCAGGGCAAGGCCGCCCATTTCAACCATCAGCAGATGGATGTGGTTCAGTTCACCGTCATAGGTGTGATCGGCGTGCCCTTCGAGTGAAAATGCCATGGTATCGCTTGTCAGCCTGCATTGAAGCGGTCGGATCCAAACAGAGACCGGCCTGTGTCAAAAAGGTTAATCATAGCAGTGCGTGAAGATAGGATTCAATGCCGAGGCGTTTTTCCATGATCGAAGGTGATGCTGAAATAACCTCAAAAACCGATATCCGGGAGCTTGAGTATCGGCTCGTTATCAAGCTTGGAACCACGATTGTCGTAGCAATCGGCATCGTGGC
This sequence comes from Methylococcaceae bacterium UBA2778, assembly GCA_002352385.1. Classification (GTDB taxonomy): domain Bacteria; phylum Pseudomonadota; class Gammaproteobacteria; order Methylococcales; family UBA2778; genus UBA2778. Next base: position 43,317 of record DEII01000063.1, read on the forward strand.
GACACATGTCAAACCGCTGTAGAAATCGATCACGGGCGTGTGACAGGTACGTAGGGCGGAACGCGAAGCGGCCCGGGGCCGCACGCGTGATGGTGAGACGCCCGCTTCCGGCATCAGTCTGCCCGCAGGTCAGCCGAACCGCCCTGTAATATAATCTTCGGTCAACTGGTGCTGCGGGTTGCGGAATATCTGCTCGGTTTCCCCGACCTCGATCAGATCGCCGAGATGAAAATAGGCGGTACGGCGCGAGACCCGGGCGGCCTGCTGCATGGAGTGGGTGACGATGCAGATGGAAAACTGCTCCTCCAGCTCCATCATCAGCTCTTCCACTTTTGCCGTGGATATGGGGTCGAGCGCCGAACAGGGCTCGTCCATCAGGATCACCTCGGGTTCGACCGCGATGGTGCGGGCGATGCAGAGCCGCTGCTGCTGTCCGCCGGACAGTCCTGTTCCAGGCTGGTCGAGCCGATCCTTGACCTCGTCCCACAGTCCGGCCCGCTGCAGGCTGGTGACGATGATCTCTTCCAGTTCGGATTTGTGATCGTAGAGGCCGTGAATTTTCGGACCGAATGCCACATTTTCCCAGATCGATTTCGGAAACGGATTGGGTTTCTGGAACACCATCCCCACCGAGGCGCGCAGCGGTACAACGTCGATCCTCGGATCGTTGATGTTCTCCTCGCCCATGAGGATCTCGCCGATGACGCGGCAGCCGTCGATGGTGTCGTTCATCCGGTTGAGGCACCGCAGGAACGTGCTTTTTCCGCAGCCGGAGGGCCCGATCATGGCGATGATCTCGTTTTCGCCGATGTCGAGCGACACATTGTTGATGGCCTGCTTGTCGTCGTAAAAGACATTGACGTCGGTACAGCGCATGCGCGGATTGTCAACCCGGCACTCGCCGATAGTGGTCCGATGTTCGCGGTGGACGCGCGCGGTCGATTGCGGGGTTGCGACCACCTGAATTACTTCGGCTTGTTCGAACTGGTCAGCTTGACCGACTGCTTCTTTGGTTTCGTTCATATCGTACAGTCCTGTTAACAAGGCGTTTCGGTGCCGGATTGAAATGCCTCCGAGGCGTATGCCGGCGCATTATAAAGGGTGCCCGATCATTAGACAAAGATGGGATGAAGAACAGGCGTGCAAAAGGGATCGCTGCGAGTCCGGAGCAAGCCGTTGCCCGCGCGAGCGCGTGGTTGATTCGACTGTTGCAGGCAGCGGCGCGGCCGGCTTCCCGGCGGCGGATGCTTTCCGGCGGTGCGCATTATCGATCCTCTACCAACGGCGCTCGAAGCGCTTGCGCAGGAAGACCGCCAGCGAGTTCATGGCGATCAGAAAGAGTAGCAGAACCATGATCGCTGCCGACGTTTTTTCCACGAATCCGCGCTCCGGACTGTCGGCCCAGAGATAGATCTGCACCGGCAAAACGGTGGACGGGTCGAAAATTCCGGAAGGGACGTCGACGATGAACGCCACCATACCGATCATCAACAGGGGGGCGGTTTCGCCCAGGGCGCGCGCCATGCCGAGGATGGTGCCGGTGAGCATGCCGGGCATGGCCAGCGGCAGCACATGATAGAGCACCGTCTGCACTCGCGATGCGCCGAGACCGAGGGCCGCTTCGCGTATCGACGGCGGCACCGAGGTCAAGGCGGCGCGCCCGGCGATGATGATCGTCGGCAGCGTCATCAGGCTGAGCACCAGGCCGCCGACAAGCGGCGCCGAGCGGGGCAGCCCGAAAAAATTGAGAAAGACCGCAAGGCCCAGCAGACCGAAGACGATGGAAGGGACGGCGGCCAGATTGTTGATGTTGACCTCGATCAGGTCGGTCAGGCGGTTGCGCGGTGCGAACTCTTCCAGATAGACCGCCGCGGCCACGCCGATGGGAAAGGAGAGCGCCACCGTTACCAGCAGGGTGTAGAACGATCCGACTGCGGCGCCGCGAATCCCGGCCAGCTCCGGATCACGCGAGTCGCCGGCAGTAAAGAAGGTGCTGTTGAACCGCTTTTCGATCCGTCCCTCGGCGATCAGGCGGTCGATCCAGCGGTGCTGAATCGCCTTCAGGCGCCCGGAATCCTCGCTGGTGCGTTCGGTGTGGCCTTTGATGAACATGTCCACATCGTCGTTGGCGGGTAGCCACAGGCTCTTTGTGATTCCGATCAGGTTGGGCTCTTCCAGAACCTGGTTTCGGAGAATGAAGTCGGCGCCGGGGCTCACCAGCGCATAAAGCGCCCGTTTGTCCCGGCGACTCGTCACCTCTGGAAAGAGCGATCGCAGCGAGGCTTTGACCAGTCCGCCGTAGTCTGCCCGGCTCAAGGCGGCGCGGTCGCGCTGGATGCCGAGCCCAAGATTGTCGGCGCTGAAATCGATCTCCAGGCGGATGTAGGTCTGTTCGAATGCGGTATAGCCCTTGGCGACGATGCTGACGAAAAGCAGCGCCAGAAAAGCCAGTCCCAACCAGATCGCGACTCTGCCGTAGAGGCGGAATCGGCGCTCGGCCTGGTGGCGTTTTTTGAGGCCGGAGCGCACCCGTTCGATGGTACGGGAGCGGGGCGGTTTACCGGGTGCGTTGCCGGCAATCGAGGAAGAGTTTGTATTATTCATACTGTTCCCGGTATTTGCGAACGACATGAAGGGCGATGACATTGAGGATCAGCGTGATGATGAACAGCACCAGGCCGAGTGCAAAGGCGGCCAGCGTTTTCGGACTGTCGAACTCCTGGTCGCCGGTAAGCAGGGTCACGATCTGCACCGTTACCGTGGTCACCGCCTCCAGAGGATTGGCGGTGAGATTGGCTGCAAGCCCGGCCGCCATTACCACGATCATCGTTTCGCCGATGGCGCGCGAGACCGCCAGCAGCACGCCGGCGATAATTCCCGGCAATGCCGACGGGAATATCACCTTGCGGATCGTTTCGGATTGGGTGGCGCCCAATGCATAGGCGCCGTCTCTCATCGCTTGCGGGACGGCATTGATGACATCGTCGGAGAGAGAGGAGACGAACGGGATGATCATGATGCCCATGACCAGGCCGGCGGCCAGGGCGCTCTCGGATGCGACATCCAGTCCCAGTGCCTGGCCGGCGTCGCGGATGAACGGTGCCACCGTCAGCGCGGCGAAGAATCCGTATACCACGGTGGGAACTCCGGCGAGAATCTCGAGCAGGGGCTTGGCGGCGGCACGGAACTTCGGCGAGGCGTATTCGGACAGGTAGATTGCCGACAGCAGCCCGACGGGCACCGCGACCAGCATTGCGATGAACGTGATCAGCAGCGTTCCGGCCATCACCGGGACCATGCCGAAGGCGCCCGAAGAGCCGACCTGGTCGGCGCGGATGGCGGTCTGCGGGCTCCATTTCAACCCGAACAGGAAGTCGGTCACCGGCACCGCCTCGAAAAAACGGATCGATTCGAACAGCACCGACAGCACGATGCCGATGGTGGTGACGATGGCAATGCTTGAGCAGATTTTCAGAAAAGCGACCAGCAGCGTTTCGACCGTGTTGCGCGCCCGCTGATGCGGCTTGATTCTGGTCAGTGCCAGCCAGCCGAGCGCAGCGGCGATCGACAGCACGACAATGGTCAGGATGGCATGGCTGGTTGCAGTCAGGCTTTTGTAATGTTCGGCCGCCTTGAGCAGGGCCGGATCGGCGTCGGCCGAGGGGGCGTGGCCGTGCACCAGATTCCTGATGTCGTTCAGCACCAGCGTCAGCCGGCTTTTGTCGAGCTGGCGTATGTTATCCGGTAGACCACCGAGCACCATCTTGGTGATCAGCGTCGGCTCCAGCATGAGCCAGACGGCGGCGATCAGCAAGCCCGGGGCGGCGCACCAGATAGCCGTGTAGAGCCCGTAATAGATCGGCAGGGAGTGCAGGTTCCGCAATTTTCCCTGGGCGACGGCAAAGGCCCGGCTGCGGCCGGCGTAGTAGGCGAGCGTGGCCAGGGCCAGCAGCGTGATGACCAATGTTGAGCCTTGCATCGGGTTGTTACCTTGACAAGAGACGAAAATAAAAAAGAACGCGACTATTCAGGCACTTTCCTCGGCCGTCGGGCAGTGGGGCATTTCTTCCGGAAGACGCTGCGAATACCTCCCTTGATGTTGGCGTCCATGCCAACCACACGTCCTCCTCGAATACTTCACTGCCGTCGCTCATGCGGCCAGCCGAAGATGTGCTGAATAGTCGCAAAAGAACAATAGCGCGGAACGGCCGCAGCCTGTGCCTGCCACGATCGTTCCAGGCTTGCGCTGCCGAGAGCGGTTCATTCGAGTACGAGGTTGTTCAGCGCCTTGGCGTCGGCGGCGAATTTGGCCCGCTCTTCCTCGGGCATGGGGATCAGCCCGCGGTCGGTCAAATAACCTTCGTCGCCCCACGCCTTTTCACTGGTGAATTCCGCCAGATAGACCTCGATGCCGGGTATGGTGCCGACGTGCGCCTTTTTCACGTAAAAATAGAGCGGCCGCGAGATCGGGTAGCTGCCGTCGGCGATGGTTTCGAATTCCGCCTTGATGCCGTTGACGGTCGATCCTTGAATCTGGTCGCGGTTCTGGTCCAGAAAGCTGAAGCCGAATATGCCCACTGCATCGGGGTTGGCTTCCAGCTTCTGTACGATCAGATTATCGTTTTCGCCAGCCTCGACATAGGCACCATCTTCGCGAATCGTGTGGCAGATCCGCTTGTAGGCTTTCTTGTCCTCTTGCTTGATCGCCTTGATCCAGTCGAAGCTTTTGCAGCCGCCTTCCATCGCCAGTTCGACGAAGGCGTCACGGGTTCCGGATGTTGGCGGCGGCCCCAGCACTTCGATCGCCGTATCGGGCAAGTCGGGATTGACCTCCTTCCAGGTTTTGTATGGATTGGGGACCAGCTTCTTCGAACCGTCGGCGGCCGGTACCTCCTTGGCCAGCCCCAGGAAAACATCGCGCAGGGTCAGCGCCATCGGTGCGGCTTTCTTCGAGTTGGCCAGGGCGATGCCGTCATAGCCGATCTTCACCTCGACGATTTCATTGACGCCGTTCGCGTGGCAGGCATCGTACTCCGATTTCTTGATGCGGCGCGACGCGTTGGTGATGTCGGGATGCTCAACTCCGACTCCGGAGCAGAACAGCTTCAACCCGCCGCCCGAACCGGTGGATTCGACCTTGGGCGTCTTGAAGTCAGTGGTCTTGCCGAACTGTTCGGCTACCACGGTGGCGAACGGGTAAACTGTCGATGAACCGACGATGCTGATGTAGTCGCGAGCGGATTGCGCATCGGCGTTGCCGAGGGCGAGAAGGGATGACAAAGCGGTCGACAAAACAAATATCTTTTTCAACATGAATGGCACTCCGTGTTAAAACATAAAACCAGGTTAACAAGGCATCCCGCCTTGGCGGTCGGTTCATTTCGATTCCCAACCAGCAGGATGACAGCACATGTGAGCGGCTGATTTTACGTGCCGGATATGACAGTTTTATGACAATGGATCATGTGATCGTCTTCGCCCTGGCTCAATAAACAAGATGCTGGCTCAACCATGAGGTGTTTACTATTTGGAGCTGTCGATATGCCACTGTTTACGCCCCTTTTCCCGGGAGCCCGGCTATCCTGGCCGCTCGTTGCGGGCGGGACGCCTGCGCTCCTAAGGGGGCATGAATGATGACGCTGATGCCGTTAAATATTCCTTTACTCAGTTTGCTTATTTTGATATAAAGTTCGGCTTGATGCAGTTACGATCTTTTGTTCCAAGGAGCTTATCATGTCCCGAATCTGTCAAGTGACCGGCAAACGCCCGATGGTGGGCAACAACGTGTCACATGCACACAATAAATCAAAAAGACGCTTCAACCCGAACCTTCATCACCACCGGTTCTGGGTCGAAAGTGAAAATCGCTGGGTGCGCCTGCGCGTCTCCAGCAATGGCATGCGTGTCATCGACAAGGTGGGCATCGATGCCGTGCTTGCCGATATGCGTAAACGCGGCGAAAAAATATAAGGAGGGAATTGGATGCGCGATAAAATCAGACTGGTTTCCAGTGCCGGTACCGGCCATTTTTATACAACAACCAAAAACAAGCGCAATATGCCCGGAAAAATGCAGATCAAGAAGTTCGATCCCGTTATCCGCAAGCATGTGATCTATAAAGAAGCAAAAATCAAATAGGCATCGCGAACGGTGCGCAACGGTATTTCGGTGGGTACTGGAATGCCGGATTTTGGCTTGGCTTCAGTGTGCGGCATGGAAAGGGGTGAACAGCACGTTGGGAGGCTGCCCGGAATGGATATAGGTCGGGTTAGGTGCGCTGATCGGTCTGAATCGTGCCCTAAATCTTATGCGCGCCGTACCCGACATTCGGCTGCAGCATTGCTGCCGGCGACTATCCGTGGCTCATGGCTCTGCTGGGTAGCTGCAACGGCCCCGGTTCGGTGGACTCTTGCTCTTCGGCTGCGGGTTGCGCCTTGAAGATCTTGATTTGTTGCTGCTGCTCGAGATCGGCGTTCCTGGCGCGCAAAGCGTGAATCGTCGATTCCAATTCAGCGATGATTTCTGTTTTTTCGGTCAGTCGATCGTTTAGGGATTGACGCTCCGCCACGGCCGCATCGAGTTGCTCCTGAAGCGACCCGAGTGACTCCGCCGCTTCCAGCCGGTATTGTTGAATCTGGGTTCTCAGAGCTATCCGTTCTTCCTCCAATGCTTTAATGCGTTTTTTCAGCGCGGCGGGCTGTTCCGATGAATCGACGGTCGCGGCCGGCACGACTGCAGGATTCGGCAGTTCCCGCGGGTCCGTCTCATGGGCTTCTTCCAGCTCCGCGGCCGAGCCGTCAATGGCTCGCCCAGCTTCTTTTTCAGGGTGTTGCCCGCGTGAAGAGCGGCGTCCGCGGGCGATCTCCAGCTGTTTCCCGGGGGGAGCGGCTTTCGTGTGTGAGCCGGATGATTGCGAAGGTGCCGCGCGACTCTTGATCGTTTCGTTGCGCGGGGCGATGACAAAATATTCATCGGGGATTTTGTTCAGTCCGTCTTTGAGCACGACGGCATGAAAGCCGTTTTTGATAAGGATAAACACTGCCGTTTCGCTGATTTTGCCGCTGTCACAAACAACGGTGTGCTGTCTGTTTTTTTCGAGCTCGTTAAGTTGCATCGGTAGTGAGAAAAACGGGATGTTGACACTGCCTCGCAGATGCTTTTTCTCGAACGCCTCGGGAGGGCGCACATCGAGGAGCGTGCTCTGTTCGGAAGCTTCCTGGCGGGCGGTTTCGAAATCGATCGATCGAATCAGCGGTTCCTTGATCGATTGCAGGAACCGTTCGCGATCGAGGCGCAATAATATGCCGTCGGTCGACATGGTGGCGCTTACCTGACTCGGTTCCGCTGAAATCAATGCCTCTTCACCGAAGGCATTACAGGCTTTGAGTCGTGCCAGTACGATTTCCCTGGCGTGTTCGGCCGGCTTGCGCGAAAGGGCGCAACGCCCTTTCTTTATAATGTAGTAATAGTCGGCCGGTTTGCCTTGTTCGAGAATGCGGCGGCCCGATTTGACGCGAACTTCTTCCAGCTCGATCAGGACCTTTTGCAAATGGGCTGCCGGAATTTGCTGAAAAAGTGGCAGCCGGAGCAAAGCGGTCATCCAGTCATGGGGAGATTCCTGAGGAATATCGCCGACGTGGTAGCTGGCAGGTGGTTTTGAGATTTCGTCAGGGAAATGAAGAAAGCGAGGGTCGACACGGATGAATCGGACTTTGTTTTTCGCGATTGCGGAGACTTTTCGTGGGATCTGGTGGGCCAAGGCAAAACGGGCTGTTTCCGATCCGGCGTCGATGGTATCCATCTCGACTTCGCCGGCTCGGAGAACGATCTTGCCACCCAGCAAATAGACATAGTCGTTGCCCCGGTCGCCCTGATGAAAAAGAGTTGTACCGCGGGGTGCTTCTTCGACGCGGCATGCCGTGAGAAGCTCCTCGAAGCGCGACGCAGGCAATGTCGCCAGTGGAATCAGGCTGCGAATGATTTGAGAATCTCTGGAATCAATGGTCATTCGAACATACGGGATCTTATTATTCGTGTTCTGCGTGGGGGATTGGGGCGCCTGCCGCTCACGAATGGCAGCAGGCGCCTCTCGCCGGTTCTGAAAGGGGCACAGGTCAATGCCCGGTGTATTTCTGAAGTCGGTGCCCATATAATATAGCCTATCCTCGAGAAGCTATTTGTGCGCCTGTATGACACTTCGTCATTTCTAGAAAAAGCTATGCTAGGCAACATCCGACATCGATTCCTGTTCATCGGGCTTCTGCTGCTGGCACCGTGTATCAACGCAGCGCTCCCGGCCGCGATTGATGGCTATGCGCTGCCTTCTCTGGCGCCGATGTTGGAGCGGGCCATGCCGGCGGTGGTCAATATATCGACGCGAACGGAGATCCAGATGCGTGAACATCCGCTGATGCGTGATCCACTGTTCCGCCATTTTTTCGGCATTCCGGAGCAGCCGTCGAAGCGCCATCGACACAGCCTCGGCTCCGGTGTGATTATCGATGCACGGCGCGGCTATGTGTTGACCAACAATCATGTGATCGACAAGGCCGATGAGATCATGGTCACCCTGCAGGATGGAAGGCAGCTCAACGCCAAGCTGGTGGGAACCGACCCGGCGTCGGATATTGCGGTGATTCAGATCCCGACGGACCATTTGACGGAAACACCCATCGCCGATTCCGATCGTTTGCGGGTCGGTGATTTCGTGGTGGCGATCGGCAACCCTTTCGGTCTCGGTCAGACAGCCACATCCGGTATTATCAGCGCACTGGGCCGGTCCGGGCTGGGCATAGAAGGCTACGAGGATTTTATTCAGACCGATGCTTCGATCAATCCCGGCAATTCGGGCGGTGCATTGGTGAATCTTCGCGGCGAGCTGATCGGGATCAACACTGCGATTCTCGCTCCGAGCGGCGGCAACGTTGGGATCGGTTTCGCCATCCCTTCCAATATGGCGATCAAACTCAAGAATTCGCTGGTCCGGCATGGTGAAGTGCGGCGCGGTCTGTTGGGGGTGACCGTGCAGGATCTGACGCCGGAGCTGGTCAGGGCTTTTGGGCTTTCCCGGAAGCACGGCGCTATGATCAGCAGAGTCGATGCCGGCTCGCCCGCCGAACGAGCCGGCCTGGAGCCGGGCGATGTTATCATTTCGGTGAACGGCCGACGGGTAAAAAACAGCTCGGCTCTGCACAATGCCATCGGTTTGCTGCAGATTGGCGATCGGGTTCGGCTGGAGGTGATTCATGACGGCCAAAAGCACATCCGCACGGCTGTCATCGGCAAACCGAGTATTCCCGGATTGGCAGGAAAATCATTTCACCCGGCTTTGGCCGGGACTGTGCTGAGCTCCACCTCCCGCAGTCAGGTCGATGGGATTCTGATCGCCAAGGTTCGGACATCTTCACATGCTTGGCGTGCGGGGCTGCGTCCGGGCGACATTATCGTCATTGCCAACCGCTACCGAGTCAAAAACCTCGATGAGTTCCGCGCGGCCATTGACCTGCGCAGCGCTTTGATGTTGAATGTGCAGCGCGGCAGCGAAGCGTTTTTTGTGATACTTCGCTGAACCGATGACAAAAGAGAGGCATCTTTCGCGCTCCAGACCGGCCGCTGTCACGGTGTTATGCGTTATTCTGTTTATGATCGGCATATCGCAGACGGTACACGCGTTTGCCGCGTTCGCGATCCATCCCACAGGAAGCACCTTGTATGGCATTCTTTTCAGTGCCGCAACGCTGGTTGCATACTATGGCCTTTGGAGCATGCGCCGCTGGAGTGTTGTTCTGCTTGTCGTTGCGTGGAGCATCAACATCTTCATTTTGGCCGTCATGGACTCCGACAGTTCCTTTTTGGTCCAGTTTCGGTTCTGGGTGTGTGTGATTATACTGGCCGCCTCTCTCGCGGTGGTTTTGCCGCACTGGAGTTCCTTCAAAACGCCTCAGCCGGAGGGAGTCAATGACAGTGACTAGGAGTGACGGCGCACGCGAATTCCGCTCTTTGAACATTGCCGTGCTGGTGGTTTCCGACACGCGTACCGAAGCGGATGACCGCTCCGGAAAAACCTTGGCCGAGCGGCTGCTGAAGTCCGGCCACACGCTGGCTGAAAAGCGCATCGTCCCTGACAACGTCTACCGGATTCGAGCGGTGGTGTCGCAATGGATTGCCGATGAAGCGGTGCAGGCGGTCATTACCACCGGCGGCACCGGCGTGACCGGACGGGATGGAACGCCGGAAGCGGTGGCGCCTCTGTTCGACAAGACCCTGGACGGTTTCGGCGAGCTGTTTCGGGCGCTCTCTTTTCAGGAGATCAAGACATCGACGATGCAATCCCGGGCGCTCGCCGGGGTTGCCAATGGAACCTATATTTTCTGCCTTCCCGGCTCCTCCGGCGCCTGCCACACCGCCTGGGACCAGTTGATCAAGGAGCAGCTCGATTATCGCACCAGGCCGTGCAACTTGGTCGAGCTGATGTCGCGTCTGCGCGAGGTGTGACCGTGTACCAAACCTTTCTCTTTCTCGCAGCAAGCGCTGCTTTGCTCGCTGTCGCCATGGGCGCGTTCGGCGCCCATGCGCTGCGTGCTGCACTGACCGCCGACATGATGACAGTCTATTATACCGCCGTGAACTACCATATGTGGCACGCGCTCGGGCTGGGCCTGGTCGCGGCATTGAGTCTTCATTATCCGCATTCGCTGCTGCTGCGTTGGGCCGGCTGGCTGATGTGTGTCGGCATCGTGCTCTTTTCCGGCAGCCTCTATGCGCTCAGCATCAGCGGCATCAAGTGGCTGGGCGCCATCACTCCGCTCGGCGGCAGCGCCTTTTTGATCGCCTGGCTGTTGCTTGCGCTCTTTGCCCTGCGATTACCTTGAACCGAACCCTATCCATGCGTGACGCAAACCCAAAAACGACCTATCTGAAAGATTACACGCCGCCCGATTATCTGATCGACGCGGTCGATCTGCACTGTTCGCTGGATGAAGAGGAGACGCAGGTGCAGGCACGGCTGACGATTCGGAAAAACCCCGATGCACCCATAGGTCCGGCACCGCTGGAGCTGGTCGGTGAAGAACTGATGCTCGAATCGGTCCGTCTCGACGGGCGGGCTCTGACATCGGCGGAGTATCAGCTGGGCAAAGCGGCCCTGGTGGTGCCGACCGTTCCATCCGACCGGGCCTTCGTTGTCGAGATCGAAACGCGGATCAACCCAAAGGCCAATACCGCGCTCGAAGGGCTCTATCTCTCCAACGGCATGTTGTGCACCCAGTGCGAAGCCGAGGGCTTTCGCAGGATTACCTATTTTCTCGACCGGCCCGATGTGATGGCGCGCTACACGACGACCTTGAGCGCCGACAAGAGCCGTTTTCCGGTGCTGCTTTCCAACGGCAACAAAGTGGGGGAGGGGGAGCTCGACAACAACCGCCATTGGGTCAGTTGGTCCGATCCCTACAAGAAGCCGAGCTATCTGTTCGCACTGGTCGCCGGGCGGCTCGAGTGCCTCGCCGATGCCTATACCACCGGTTTCGGACGCACCATCGACCTGCGCATCTATGTCGAGCCGCACGATCTCGACAAATGCGGTCACGCCATGCAGTCGTTGAAGAACGCCATGGCCTGGGACGAAGCAGTCTATGGCCGGGAGTATGATCTCGATCTCTATATGATCGTCGCCGTCGGTCACTTCAACATGGGAGCGATGGAAAACAAGGGACTGAACATTTTCAATACCAAATATGTGCTCGCCCGGCCCGATACCGCGACCGATGCCGATTACGAGCAGATCGAAGGAGTGATCGGCCACGAATATTTTCACAATTGGACCGGCAACCGGATCACCTGCCGCGACTGGTTTCAGCTGAGCCTGAAAGAGGGGCTGACGGTGTTTCGCGATCAGGAGTTCACCGCCGACCGGACATCGCGGGCGGTCAAGCGAATCACCGACGTGAACATACTGCGCACGCGGCAGTTTCCGGAGGACGCAGGTCCGCTGGCGCATCCGGTGCGCCCCGACTCCTACATCGAAATCAACAATTTCTACACGGCGACCGTCTACGAAAAAGGCGCCGAAGTAGTGCGGATGATTCACACGTTGCTGGGGACGGAAGGGTTCCGCAAAGGGATCGATCTCTATTTTGAGAGGCACGACGGCCAGGCGGTCACCACCGATGATTTCGTCAAAGCGATGGAAGATGCCAACCAGGTCGATTTGACCCAATTCCGGCGTTGGTACAGCCAAGCGGGCACGCCGGAGCTGCAGGTGGAAGTAGCTTACGATTTATCGGCACGGTCTTTGACATTGACGGTGCGGCAGGAGTGTCCGCCGACGCCCGGTCAGCCCGAGAAGGAGCCGTACTATATGCCGTTGACGCTTGGGCTGATTGCGCCGGACGGTTCGGATTTTCCGGTTCGGTTGCGGGGGGAGGCGGACGCTGCGTCGCAGAAAGTGCTGCATCTGACCGAGCGGAGGCAGCAGTTCCGCCTGATCGATCTGCCGGAGAAACCGGTGGTTTCGATATTACGCGGCTTTTCCGCTCCGGTCAAGCTGCAGATGCAGCGCGGCCTGGAAGAGCTCGCCTTTTTATTGAGCCATGACAGCGATCCGTTCAATCGCTGGGAAGCCGGGCAGCAGCTGGCGAGTCGAATCATTCTGCGACGCGTCGAACGGATTCAGACCGGTGCGGCGCCCGGCCCGGTCGACGAGCGGTTGATCGGTGCCTTTCGCGCTGTCGTGGGGGAACCCCCGCAGGATCTGTCGTATTTCGCGCTTCTGCTCACTCCGCCTTCGGAATCCTACCTTGGCGAACTGATGGCGGTCATCGACGTGGAAGCGATCCATGATGCGCGTCAACAGGTCAACCAGGCGTTGGCGGAGGCGCTGCGGGAGGAGTGGGAGTCGCTTTATCATCGGCACCACCGCAGCGAACCAGGCCGTTTCGATGCAGCAGCGATCGGCGGGCGCGCGCTGAAAAACGTCGCTCTCGCCTATCTGGTCGAACTGGCGGAGCCGGCGATCGATGCACTGTGCGAACGGCAATTCCATGACGCGCGGACGATGACCGACCAGCTTGCCGCGCTCTCGGCGATGGTCAACAGCTGCCATCCGGGCAAAGCGGACTGTCTGTTCGCATTTCATGACCAATGGAAAGAGGAATCGCTGGTGATCGACAAATGGTTTGCATTGCAGGCGACCAGTCGGATGTCCGGCACCCGGGCGGTGGTTGAGCGGCTGCTCGACCATCCGGCGTTCGATCTGCGCAACCCGAATCGCGTCCGGGCGCTGGTGGGCGCCTTTTCACAAGCCAATGCGCTGCATTTTCACGCTGCCGACGGAGGTGGTTATCGCTTTCTGGGTGATCGGATTATTGCTCTGGACCGCATCAATCCGCAGCTGGCGGCACGCTTGTTGTCACCATTGAGCCACTGGCGCCGCTACGATCAAAATCGCCGCAGATTGATGAAGCGGCAGCTCGAGCGGATCGTCGGGACGAAGGCGGTCTCCAAAGACGTTTATGAAGTTGCGACCAAAAGTCTGGCGTAGATTGAGATGAACATCCGCCGTTTCATTTGGACGACGCGGCTATTGTCGGACAAAAAGCGCCTCGAATGGTACCCGCCGTTATGGATGATGCGCGTCAAAGTGCTCGAGCTGAGCGACGATTGGCGTGGTATTCGCATCAGGCTGCCGCAGACCTGGTTGTCCAGGAACCGCGGCGGCAGCCTGTTTGGCGGTTTTCAGGCCTGTCTGGCCGATCCGATTGCAGCGATGGCGTGTGTCAAACTCTTTCCCGACCGGGCGGTCTGGACGCGTGGCTTGTCGCTGGACTTTCAGATCGAAGGCAACACCGACCTGGAGCTGATATTTCGCTTTTCCGCCGAGCAGGAACGAAAGATACGACAGGAGTTGAACGTAAAAGGGCGAAGCACGCCGACCTTCGAGTACGGCTATTATCGGACCGACGGCAGGCTCTGCACCAGAATCGAGGCGACCGTGGCGATTCGCCCGAAAGGCTACAAGAAACCGGTCAAACCACGCGGAGCCGATGGCGGGACGAGCAGGAGAGCTGAATAATCGTCGGGGCTCAACGGCTGTTTTGTCGAACGAAGGTGAGAATTATCGTAAACTTGTTCGTGAGGGTCGACGGTGTATCCGGACGACAAGCACCGCTGGCGGTCTTGAAGCAGCGCAAGCCGTAAACCGACAACCGTGAAGGGATACTCGTTTTGAGGGCAGTACCTCAATCATCATACAGGCAACACTCATAGAGAGGATATTATGCGTGACTGGAAACGCATGCTTACATTAGCGGGCATTGTTCTTATTGTTCTCGGCGTGATCTATGTCGCCTTTTTTCTCATTTTTCTGGAGCTTGTCGTCGATTTCTGGTGGTTCCGGTCGCTGAATTTCGAAGGTTATTTCTGGTTGAAGCTGCTCTACCGCTACATCATCTCCGGCGGCGTGACGCTGCTCTTTTTTCTGATATTCTTTATCAACTTCTGGATCGGTTCCCGCTTTCTTGGGTTTCAATACGAAATCACGGGGCGGAGAGAGCAGGAGGTCAAGCAGACCCTGCTCAGCAAGTTTCAAACAGGTGCGCTGGAAGTCTATATCCCTTTATCATTGATCTTGGCGATCGTCATTGCGCTGCCTTTTTATCATCAGTGGAACGAAGCGCTGCTGTTCATCTTTGCGCCGAATGCCGGAATAGAGGAGCCTGTGTACGGCAATGATGTCAGCTTCTACATGTTTTCTTATCCGATATATCAGCTGATCCAGCGGGAACTGCTGATTACCTTCTCCCTCCTGTTCCTTTCGATGATGCTGCTCTACTGGATCGAACATCGACTGCTGGCCGCTGAGCGCAAGGAGTATCCGCTCGGCGCGCGCATTCATTTGAATGTGCTGATCGTCATCGTCATTCTGATTGTCTCCTGGGGCTTCATGCTGCAGCGATTCGGTCTTCTCTATGTCGATGTGCACGAGCCGGTCTTCTATGGCCCTGGGTTCGTCGACCTGCGTTACGATCTGCCTTTGATCTGGCTGGCGATGATCACTTTTATCGGCACTGCCGTTTCGGCGATCTTCCTGATTCAGAGCCACGGTCACAGGGGAGTTAAGCCGCTGATCGGCTTTGGCCTCTCTTTCCTTTTGATGCTGGGGCTTCGGGCGGTCGATTTTATCCCCGAGCTCATTACCAAATTCTATGTGCTGCCTAACCCGGTCAAGGCGGAAAAACGCTTTATGGCAAACAATATCAAAGCGACCCTGGACGCATACAGCCTCAACGATGTCAAGACCATCGACTTCGACGTCACCCGGAGACCGGAAGAGGATCTGGCCGAGTGGGTCGACGTCGAGCACCTGCAGAGCATCCCAGTCTGGGACCGGCAGCTGCTGGATGATGTCTATTATCAATTGCAGGGGTTGCGGCCCTATTATCAGTTTCCGACGGTCGACGAAGACCGTTATACTCTGGAGGGATACCTGCAGCAGGTCAATCTTGCGGCACGAGAGCTGAATATCGCCAACCTGCCGCCGGAAGCACACACCTGGGAGAACAAATATTTGCGCTACACCCACGGCTATGGCGCCGTGATGACTCCGGCGGCGCAGGATGGCGGGCAGCCGATCCAGTGGTATCTGCGTGATCTCAATATGTACTCCAGCGTGGGACTCACGGTCGATCAGCCCGACATCTATTATGGGCTGGAAAAATATCTCTACGCACTCGTTCCCAACGAACTGACGATCGTCGGCATCGCCGGAACCGACCCGGAAGCGATGAAGAACTATACCGGCAAAGGCGGCGTACCGATCGCCTCGCTGTTCCGCAAGCTGCTGCTGGCAATCTATTTCAGGGACGCGAAAATATTTTTCTCGACCAACGTCAATGCCAAGACCAAGGCGCTATTTCGCCGCAATATAACAGAGCGGATCGAAACATTGACGCCGTTCCTGGCCCTGGACGGAGACCCTTACCTGGTCCTCACCCCGGAATCGTTTTATTGGATACAGGATGCCTATACTCTGACCGACAGCTATCCTGTTTCCAAGCCGCTGACCGCGAAATTCAAATCCTACGACGGCAGCGATGAGAGACGCTTCAACTATATCCGCAATTCGGTCAAGATCATGGCCAATGCCTATGATGGAACGGTCGATTATTACATCGTCGATCCCGAAGACCCGATCATTCAGGGCTATAACAGAGCCTATCCCGGCCTGTTCAAAACGATGGAGCAGATGCCGGACGATCTCAAATCGCATATCAGATATCCACGGGATCTTTTTTATCTACAGCTTCGGATCTATGCCAAATATCATCAGAAACAGCCCGAACTGTTCTATCAGCAGGCCGAAACCTGGCAGTTCGCGAAGCGGGAGAAGCTCGGCAAGGCGGAGCCGAATATCGTTCTGCCTTATTATCTGACAACGGAGCTGCAGGATTGTCCGGAGCTGACGCGGTTTGTGCTCATCGACCCAATGACCCCGATCGGGCGGGAAAATTTGAGCGTGCTGGCCATTGCCGGTGCGCTCGCGCCCGACGTCTGTACGACCGAGTACTCGCAAAACATCGTCATGTATAAATTCACCAAGGATGTGCAGGTGAACGGGCCGGCCCAGATTGCTGCTCTGATCGATCAGGACCCGCTGATTTCCGAGCAGTTCACGCTGTGGGATCAGCACGGCTCGCAAGTCAGGCGCGGCCGCATGGTGATCTTGCCGGTCGCCAGTTCGATGCTCTATGTGCAGCCGGTCTATATGATATCCACGCATACCAAAATTCCGGAACTGGTGCGCATCATTGTCGGCATGGGCAATGTCGTGGTGATGGAAAAGAGCTTGGCGGAAGGGTTCAGGCAATTGGAGGCCAAACTTCGAAAAGATCGTGCGGCGCCGCGGGTTGCACCGCCGCCCACGTTGGAGCTCAGTCCGGACGAGCCGGAAGCGCCACCGGCGAAAAAGAGCCGGACCGAGCCGCTCGAAACGCCAAAACCCGAGCCGAAACTCAAGCCAAAACCCGAGTCAAAACCAAAACTGATTCCCAAGGTGCGCGGCGAATCATAGGCTGTTCAGGAGAGAAAAGGAGGCGTGGGCTTTGTTCAATGGTATGAAAAACGTGAACAGCGAGGAAAAAAGCCCCGGTGCCAGCCCGAGCCTGTTGCAAAGGATTCATAGTCTTCCCTGGCTTGCCGCGGCGTGGCATGGTTGGGCAACACGCCACCCTGTCGCCGCCGAACGTTTGTTATGGCTGCTTTGGGGCAGGGACCGACAGCCTGCCGAATACCATTTGGTCGGCTGGCTGTTTCTGCGCCTGTTGGCGATCCTCTATTTTTCCGCATTCGCCTCGATGGCAGTGCAGATCGAGGGTTTGGTCGGCGCCGATGGAATCCTGCCGATTGCAGAGAAGCTTGCAGCCATCGATCAGGCCTTGGGCAATGAAAAATATTGGACATTTCCCACCATTTTCTGGTTCGACGCTTCGGATGCGGTGTTGACAACGGCGAATTAAAGATCGTTGCGTTCCTCACTGATGTGGATCCCATTCAGCGACTCCTGATCCATATCGGTGAACCAGCCACACCGCCTCGAATCGCGCCAGCTCGCGCACCGCCGGACTGGCTGGAAGCGGATTTTGATCAAACGTGTTTCGATGAACCGGAAGAAGCGAAACCGGTGCCGGAGTTCGAGTTTGATCAGACCGTGAGCTGGTAACATCACTCTGCCGATGCCAGTCGGCCAATCTGACGGGCAGAGGTTCTCTTATGTGCGCCTTTCAGATAACGGGCTCAAAAGGCATCATTTACGCCCAAAAATCCCACAATGTTGGGTCTACATCCTCAGATGCTGAGGAAGCAACAAAAAAGTTTTGCCAAATAGATCAGCTTCGGGTAGGGTTTGCCCGAAGATAGGTTGGAAAGTGGCGTTGAAATTCCTATCCATTATCCATCATAACGCCTCGGCGTGACTCGGCGGATCGCTCTGCGGGCATCTGCCAGACGCTGCCGGTATTGCGCACCCGCAGCCCGATGCCGGCAGCTCGGCCGATGCTGGATCGAACTCGGCGCTGACGCCCTGCCGCGCGGTGGTTGAAACGTTGGCGCTGTTTTGGACGGCGTTGTCGGTTTGTGACATTGCGACGGTGGTCAGCACCAGGCCGCCCGGCGACGCTTCGTCGATCGCCCCACGGTAACCGGGAACGTTTGCGAGGCGTTGGGTGCGGGGGTGAGTCATTGTTGTTTTTCAGGCTGGATTGTGAGCGGTAGCGAAACCCGGCATGACTGCCAGCAAAGGTGTGGCTAATCGATTACTTCCGAGGCAAAGGAAGTAGGTATGACCTAAAGCAAAAACGGGGAAACTAGCACGATCGTCCGCCAAACCATTTCATCCCAACCATGCCACCCTCATTAAGCCCGCAAACCATTATAGAGCAGCCGAAAACAGTCGACGAGGCAGTCGTCTACTTGCTGAACGTGCCGAACCAAGAAGGTATGGATTCCCCCGAAATATGTCCAAAGTCAATCTTGACTATCTCCATTTCCTCCCGGGAGGCTGTGTAGGAATAGCGATCATAGCAAAGCCACGACGGCTGTTTGAGTCTGGTTTTTCGATCATTTGAGGGTGTAGCGGAGCGAAGAGTGGAGCCGCCGCTATTTAACGACAAATCCGCCCGAACCGGATTTGGACCGCTGATCGGTTTTCAGTAATTGTTGTGTGGCGCCGGACTCGCTCTCAAAGACGGCTATGTCATCGTCGACGGTGGTTCCCCCGGGGCAAAGATAGCGCCCGATTGATCGGCGAACGAAGCATTCGCCAGCGGCGGGGCTGAAGACGGGAGTTTGCCGCTGCGCGGCGATACAGGCTGGGTCGGGAACCTCCGGTGGGCTTATTTTTTCTCGGGGTGTCTCTGAAGAACCAGTTTGACACTGTATTCGCGACTTTCTTCAGTTCCGGTAGTAACGTCTGAAATTCTGGCGTCAATTTGATGTCCCAGCCCGAGTTCTCGGGCGATTGTTTTGCCAAGTTTGGAAGGCAAAGTTCCAATCGGTTCCCCGTTTTCCAAACACACATTAACGCCATAACCGGATTCGCTTTTCTTTTTCAGGGTGATTGCTGTTTCCGGCGACAATGTTTGAATCAATTGCTGTCGAGGAGTGCCACTGTCGTTGACTTCCGTCGCACCCTTCAACTGAGTATGAATGGGTTTCAATCTTTGCTGTTCCAGCTCGCGCTGCTCCCTTCGAATTTGTATGGGCATCCAAATGACTACGACGAGGAAGCCCGCAATCGCAAAAGCGCCAAGCAAAATTCCAAGAATGTCAAACGGGTCTAGATGGACCATCTTTAAGTGCCTCTTTCCGCTGGGTTATGGCTTTGATTGTCCATTTGTGAACGGCGTTCGTTTTTAATGCTTCGGAAATAAAAGCCCGCGAACCCGCAATGGTATTAGTGGAGTGGCTGATGCGATCATACAACATTTTTCATACTGCATCAAAAAGCGTCAACAACGCAGGCCGCTGAAAGTATTTGTGGCTCACGTGCAATTTCGATGCGTCTGGTATAACAAAAATCCGCCACGAGGACAAATTGTTGACCCTGGGATTTCGAATGTGCATAAAAAAGCCTGGCTTGTACGCTCGCCCGGCGCGGTGGCCAACAAGATTGGCTGACTTCTTGGTAAGGCAGTCAGTGGAGTGTGGACTGCTTTCAAGGTTTTACCCGTGACATAAACCGAATAAACGACCCTGAGAGTGGCCACGATAAATGATGGACAGGTATTCACAATAGTTGATGGGCTGAAGAGAAAAGCCGGAATCTCTGCTGTGGAACGATGAGCGTTGGTAATGCGATGGGGCAGTTGAAGCACCATCCTGAGTCAGGGCAAGAGAGGTCGAATGATGTCGGATGTAGCGCTGGTGTGGATCGAACAGATCGTACCTGCTCAGCGCTCGGTGGGGAGGAGTGTCTCGCGCTAAGCAGGATTGAATTCAATCCTGCTTAGCGCGAGACCGGCACTGCGGTTTAGAAAGGGATTTCGCCATCGAAGTCGGGATCCTCAGGTGGCGGAACGGGTTCGTTGACGATGAGAGCGACCAGTACCGGTTCGTAGTGCTACCACACTTTTTCGGTCATATCGGCAAGCACATCATGCAGAGCCATGGTGGCTTGTGGGGACAAGTCATCAGGAATGGTAATGGTTGTTGGGGTGCTGTTTTTCGGTTTCATAGGAACTCCTGCTTCCCATTTTGATGTGGACTGTACGGCAGCGTCGTCTCGTGCAGGATGCTCAATTCATGCACTCCCTGACGGAACTCATCGGCCTGCATCGCCGCACCGTTGTCGGTCATCAACGCCCGCGGCAAGGCCCATTTCTGGAACGCCTGCGAAAGACCATGCACCAGGGTCTGTGCGGTCTCATCCAGATACCATTGCAGATGACAGACCAGACGCGAATGATCATCGATGACACCGAGCAGCAGCGGTGTCACCCATTCGCCGGAATCGGTCAGCACCTTGAGCGAGCCGTGATGAAAATCGAGATGCCACAACGCATGGGTATACTCGGCTTCGTAACTGCGCACCTCGTGGCTCTCGAGCCGCTGTGCAGCCCGTTCGGCGCCGGCTGTTTGGTTCTTTGGTCGACGGCGGCGGTGCAGTCCTTGTGCCTTCATGTAGCGGCGAACCGTACCGTAAGAGGGCAAAGGCCATCTCCTTCGACCAGAACCGCCAGATTGTCGTAATGCAGCTGCACCGTCCAGCCGGGATGGGTTTGGTACTGCTGCTTGATCGCCTGACACAAAGGGGGTGAGAATCGACGCACGTGACCTGCGTCATTGCGGCGCTGACGGCGCAGTACTACAACCGGGTCCTGTGCCTTGCGGGCAGTGTAGTACCATCGTTCCAATGTCGGCACACTGAACCGGGCATCGACACCGGTGATCGGATGTTTCCATCTTTTTTTCGCCAACGTCTCCAGTGCCTGGCGCAGCTCTCCCTTTGCCGGCGGTGCCGCCAGCAACGGGCCGATGATCGCAAAACGCAAACGCGCCCAGCGGTCGATCTTCTTGGGGTCGGTCATTCGCTCACCTCCTGATATCCGAATTGGAAAATCAGCAGTGTAGCCAATGCTCCCTGGGATCAGAATCGCATCTTCTGCGGATCGATGCGAACCCTCAAATATGCGGATGAACCGGTGGTTACCGGACAGACCAAAACCAGCAGTCGACACAATCGCTGGCAAATCTCTTTCCCGACCAATCGACCCAGCAGCGCACCCGGCAGATGCCTGGCATCCACTGGTGGAATGAAACAGCCCCGCTCCGCCTGCCAGCAGCGGCTCTGAGGAAAGGTTTCGCGCCAGAACCGACGCCAGCGCGATAAAGTGTGATCGCTGATACCGAGGACTTCGATCAACTGCCGGCGCCGCTGTTCGGTCAAACCATGATGTAACGCGGTGACCAGAATCACGATCACACTCAGATAGACTGTGCGCCCGAGAAAACGGACCGAGGGAGGAGTCTTGCGGCGCCGACAGTCCTCCTCGGCACAACAGAAACTGAACCGGTACTTATACGACTCGTCCAGAGCCGAACGGACACCTCGAGGCTTGCGCGGATAGTTGGCGCTGTGCAGTACACCGCCGCAGGAACAGCCCCTCTTTTGCTCATCAACAGCGAGCGACTGATCGATTCGGAACAACAGATGATAAAAAGTGGATTGACTCAGAAAAGCGTGGCACACTGGGATTGTCTCCTTGTTGTTTTTGTCGAAACAGTAGGAGACAACCCCCTTGGATAATTTTCAAGTTATCCAAGGGGGATTTTTACGATCCATCGTTTAATCTGACCAGATTCGAGCAAAAACCCGTCAGATAATTTGCTCACTCACACCGTAACCGAGGCGGTCGTAGGCAAGCCGGAAGGCGTCAAACCCGGCGCAGTGGCGAGAGAAGCGAAGCTTCAATTGGTGACCGGACTTGATCAGGCGCGCTGCCAGATACATCAGTTCCTGGATAACGGTTTTAAGACGGCGCCGCTTGGCACAATGGCGCACCGGGCTGAATGTCGCCGGCAAGGCTGATCAGTCCTATCCAGCGCAGGATATTGTAGCCGAGTGCGGCCAGCGTCATGATCAGGTCGTTGGTATCGAATTTGCCGGACGGCAGGCGCTCGATGTCCAGGATCAGCAGCGTCTGACTGTGCTTGTCGATGGTTCGCTCGATCACTCGCATGACGCGACGAAAACGAAACGCTTCGCCATCGACGGTCTTTTCTTCTTCGACACTGAAGGTTGCGATACGCTTGCCTTCACGGGGCGTCTCCCACTGGCCAAGCTCCTCGGCTTTCTCCAACCAGGCATGCGGATCCTGACGCCGCGGATTCCATTTGAGAATGGAATCGGCCTTCTGTTGCGCCAGCTCGATGCGGGTGTCCCAGGCATCATGACCGCTGTCGAGCCGCACCAGGAGAGGCCGCGATGTCAGCTTGCGGGCGTTCGGCAGAACCCGCTCCAGGGTGTAGAGGAATTCCTCTGGCAATGCTGCTTGCCTTCGCGCAGTTCACACGCCAGGCACCAGCCTTCCTCTCCCAGATAGGCCGCAATCGGCGCGTAGCCATCGACCCCCTTGTAAGTTTTCAAAACACCTTCTTTGCGGGTGCCCGAGTTATCCATGGGAAACACATCGATGTCCAGGGCCACAAACTCCTTCGCCAGAGGCAACGGCGTGACCGGCACTTTAGCCTTCACCAGAAACTCAATTACCACCGCGTACATCAATGGCAACAGCGCGCTTTCGCATATTCGTCCAGACGCTGGCGCAGTCGCGCCGACGACGGAACGTGGTCGATACCCAGAGACTCCTTGAAAAAGCGATCCCCGCGAACATTCTCCACCGCTTCGAAATCGCTTTTGCCGAGGCACAGCAGCCCGATATACGATTTGATGCGTAAGCAGCTAGACGAGTCTGTTGTTGAGATGACCCTCACTATCGCCACTGCATTGTTGTTGAAGCTGCTCGGGTCTTCCTGACTCGCTTCGATATTGATGGTATGTACTATGGGACCTACGCCCTCAGGTATCACCACTATATTTATCACTACTAATTTGTCATCCTCTATATCGGGCAGCGTCCCCAGACTGCACGTCACTATACCACCTGACTCACTGCACGTACCTTGATTGGAACTCGCCGATACGAATGATACGTCCAGCGGAAGTATGCTCGTGAGAGTCACACCTTCAGCATCCTGAGATCCTGTGTTCCCTACCCGCACAGTGTAATTGAGCTCTCGTCCCTGCACAGCGGAGCTCGGTGAGGCAAGGCTGGCAATGAATAGGTCTGCCGCTCCGTCACTGTCGTTAACCCGAAATAATACGAACGTTACCTGAGGAGATGAGTTGTTCCACAATACGGGGTCGTACTCATTACCGCTCACCTGTGGCACGTTCAGTATAGCTCTGATCTTCGTCGGCTTTACAACCACCTTTATCCGGGTGATTTCTTCTGCCTCTAAATCCCCAAGCTCGCACGTAATCACATTCATCGCCGGACCCGAGCAGGACCCCTGATCGGAGTCGACAGTTACCAACTCCACACTCGGAGGAAGCTGATCCTTTACCACTACCCCAGTCGCGGGGTCGGGGCCCGCATTGTTTACAAATATTACATACTTGAGAAGTTTGCCTATCTCAACTGGGTCGGGCGAATCTGTCATCAATATGCTCAGATCGGCTATAGGTATGGAAGGCGCAATCATCCCTATTAGCGTCGACGCCACCGATACGTTGTTAAACGTATGCGGGTCCTCCGCTATACTACTGTTTATCTCCGCCACGCTGAATATAGTCAGGGACTCCTCACCGGGGGTTGTCAGGGAGACCTCAGCGTTTATTTGTACTGTAATACTCTCTCCCATGACTAGCTGAGAGAATTCGCAGGTCACTATGTTATTATCCGCTCCTGCTTGTACACACATCCCAGCTCCTGGAGGGTCCACTTCAAACGTAACTGTATCAAGGTCTAGTCCCTCAAGCGGGAGGGTATCCGTCAGCACCACATCGCTTGCCTCATCTGGGCCGTAATTGGTTGCAAATAATGTATACTTAAGCTTCTGTCCTTCAGTTATCGGATCCGGGTGGTCCGTATTCTGAACAAACAGGTCAGCCATGGGCGGTGGTATCGGTACTATGGTCGTAACTTCAGAGTCCGTATTGTTGCCCGGGGCGATATCGGTCTGAAATTTCCCATCGGGGAGTTTCGGTGTTAATAACGCCTGAGCCGAATTCAGTATAAATCCCACCTCTGTGGGGATGACCGTAATTGGGATAATAGCGACTTCTCCCACTTCTATATCTCCAAGCTCACAGACAAGCTGATTGTTTCCCTGAACGCAGCCAGGGGCTGTTACCATGCTGAGGTCAATCCCCATCTCAGGGAGTATGTCGGTCAGGATAACGTCCTGGGCTGTATCAGGACCGAAGTTATATACGAATATATCGTATGTAAGCGCTTCGCCCACAACCACAGGGTCGGGAGTGTCCGTTTTCACGACGAATAAATCAGAAAATGTGACAAGCGGGGGTGGGGATATTACCTCTGTAGTAAGGGAGTCGGTGTTGTTGGGTGGAACGGGTCCCGTCTGGACAGTGTCTTCAAGAGGGGTTTCGCCGACAGTCGCCTGTGCTATGTTGATTATAAATCCGAGGTTCTTTGGGTTAACTGTAATGACAAACTCGGTGACTTCACCTACAGGAAGCGTTTCTATTGCACATTCTACTGTGCCGGACATGGGCGCAGTTTCAGTACATCCAGTTGGTAAAGGCATAACTATATCCACGCTTGTGGGAAGTATGTCGGTTACGGTTACGTTTGAGGCATCGTCTGGGCCGAGGTTGGCTACGACTACTGTGTAGTCAAAGTCTTCGTTAATGATTACCGGATTGGGAGAGGTTTTTCGCACGGCCAGGTCGGACTCAGTTTTATGCGGCGGCACTGGGACTACATTTGTGATTACTTGTGTGCTGTTATCACCGGAATTTACATTTTCGGTGAGTGAGTTTACCTCCACAATATTGAGTATGGCTCCCGCGGTACTCGGTGCTGTAACGGTTATAACTACTTGGGCGTAACCTGCGTTCCGCGCTCCTCTATAAATCAAGAGCTTAGCGTTCCCATTAGATGAAACAATCAAGCACTTACACGCACAATGGGTTCATTCTACGTCATGGAAGAAACAATCAAGTTGTAGCGCGGACGACAGATTACGCCCTAACTGTTTAGACCCGTGTGAT
>DEII01000238.1 GCA_002352385.1 Methylococcaceae bacterium UBA2778
GCAACGCTGCTGGATGCACAAGACGATGAGCGTGCTCAATTGCCTGCCGAAGTCAGCTCAGCCAAAAGCGAAGCAGGCGCTGCACGCTATTTGGCAGGCGGAAACCCAAGCGGATGCTGAAAAAGCCTTTGATCTGTTCATCAAGACCTATGAACCGAAATACCCGAAGGCTGGCATCTGTTTACAGAAAGACCGCGAGGAACTGATGGTTTTCTATCACTTTCCGGCACAGCACTGGCAGAGCATTCGGACCAGCAATCCGATTGAATCAACCTTCGGGACAATCCGCCATCGGACGAAACGTTCCAAGGGCTGCCTATCGCGTGACGGCATGCTGCATATGATGTTCAAGCTCGGTTTGTGTGCCGAGAAAAAGTGGAGACGATTACGCGGTTTCGATTACCTGGCGAAGGTGGTAATCGGAATCAAATTTAAAGATGGAGTCGAGGTAACAGACGTCGATCAGGCCGCCGCTTGACTCAGCTGCCTAAACACCACTTTTGACAATAACTCGGCGAAGAGGGCGCATCGCTCCATCCTGCCGAGTTGCTGCATTTGGCTGCGCGCGCACTCGATCCGGACCGTATCGGCAACTTCGATCCGGGCCGGTAAGCCGATATGGTGATCATCGATCCCTCCAGGTGGCGCCCGCTGGCCAATAGCCTCGAATGGGGGCTGAGCGCAGACGATCCGGCGCAACGAAGCCACGGGCGGTTGTTTACTCTGCTGATGGCCTGCAACGAGGTCGCGGTGAGAGAGACCTACGTGTGTGGATGCAGGCTCGGCGAGCGGAGTCGGTGAGGGTTGGTGAAGGGATGTGCCCGTCCTGGACAGACAAGCGCATGGAGCACTCGTCCTTCGCTCAAGCTGCCCACACAGTTCGGCCCAATACCGGATAACATGGTGTTTTTGCGTCGAAAACGATCGGGAAACCCGTCTGACACCAGCCAAACCATGAGGCGCTTATCATGAAAATCGAATTCCACGGCGCAGACCGCGATGTGACCGGTTCTTGCCACCTGATCGAAGTTCACGGCACGAAGCTGCTGATCGACTGCGGCCTCTACCAAGGGGGGAGGGAGATGGCCGAGGAGAACGGCGAGCCGTTCGGGTTCAAGCCGGGCGGGATCGACTTTGTGCTGCTCACCCATGCGCATCTCGACCACTGCGGCCGGCTGCCGCTGCTGGTCAAGCGCGGCTTTCAGGGCGAAATCATCACCACCTCGGCTTCGCGCGAGCTGGCCAGACTGGTCCTGCTCGACTCCGCCCATCTGCAGGAGGAAGAGGCGCGCTACCAGAGCCGCCGGGCCGCCCGACGGGGGGAAGCCGGAACGGTCCTGCCGCTCTATGACAGTGTCGATGCGCTTTACACCTTCGATTTTTTCGGCCGCACGATCCGCTACGACAAGCCGCTGCGGGTCGCCAACGGCATCACCGCCACTTTTCTCGATGCCGGCCACATCCTCGGCTCCGCGTCGATTCTGTTGGAAATCGAAGAGCAGGGTGGCAGCAAGCGAATCCTTTTCTCCGGCGATCTCGGCTACAGCGGCCGAGCCATCATCCGCGATCCGGCGATTCCACCCCATGTCGATTATGTGGTGATGGAGACCACCTACGGCGACCGCCGGCACAAAACATTGGAACCGTCCCTCGACGAGCTGTATCAGGTGATCAACGAAACGCTCGAGCGGGGCGGCAACGTGATCATCCCGACCTTTGCGCTCGAGCGTGCGCAGGAGATTCTCTACTATCTGCGGGAAGGGGTGCGGGACAACCGTCTGCCCAAATATATGCCGCTCTTTCTCGATTCACCGATGGCGATCTCCGCCACCGAGATTTTTCAGCATCATCCTGAGTGTTATGACGAAGAGACCTGCGCGCTGTTTCAAAAGGGCGACGATCCGTTCGATCTGCCGGGCCTTCGGTTCACCCGGGAAACCGCCGAATCGATGGCGCTCAATCAGATTGTCGGCGGTGCCGTGATCATGGCCGGGTCGGGTATGTGCACCGGCGGGCGGGTGCGTCATCACCTCAAGCACAACCTCTGGCGCAAGGAGAGCGCCGTCATTTTTGTAGGTTATGCCGCCCGCGGCACGCTGGCGCGCAGCATCATCGACGGGGCCGAAAAAGTGCGCATCTACTCCGATGAGATCCATGTCAACGCCACCATCCACACCATCGGCGGCTTCTCGGCGCACGCCGATCAGCAGGAGCTGCTCGATTGGTATCGTCACACGGGGCGGCCGAAGCGGACGTTTCTGGTTCATGGCGACGAGGACGCCATGCGCTGCTTCGGCGACAAGCTGACCGGCACGCAGGTTGAGATGCCGGTGCTGCATCAGGGATATCGTTTGTAGCAGTTGAAACAGCTTGCAGGCATATTTAGTCGGGGGGACATCCGGACACAATGCTGTTGAATTAAGGTGGAGTGCTCCTTCTCCCTCCGGGAGAAGGCTGGGATGAGGGGATCAAAATGGCTGAGCTCCTTCGTTTATTGCCCCCTCACCCAACCCTCTCCCGCTGGAGGGGGCTTAAGTCAACAGCATTGGTGCGACACGAAGTTGCACGCATATTTATCAAGGAGACCTGAAACAATAGACAGGTCGCGAGATCAGGTGTTCTGCCACCTGTACCCTACCGGGACGTGCGTCGGTGGTAACGCCGGGGTGCGAAGCTCCCGGAACATTGTAGCCTCCGTCCCGAGGACGGGCAACCGTACCGC
>DEII01000154.1 GCA_002352385.1 Methylococcaceae bacterium UBA2778
AAATTTTAATGCGATTGCCCTGCCGATGGAACGGGCCGCACTCTTGGCCATCGCCTCCCAGACGCTCTGCCGGTTGGAACGCCGTCCAGCGGATTTTCTCGCCGCTTTTTCCCGCTCGGCACGCGCACGCTCGGCCGCCTCCATACGCGCCGCTTCCTCGGCGCGTTTCTTCAGCATCTCATAGGCGGACTCGCGATCCACCATCGCGTCATAACGCCCTTTCAAAGGCGATCGTTTCAGGATCTCCTGACGCTCGGCATCGGTGAGCGGGCCGATACGCGAACCCGGCGGACGGATGAGGATGCGCTCCACCGGCGTTGGTGCGCCTTTCTCGTCCAGCACCGACACCAGCGCCTCGCCGGTACTCAACTGGGTGATGACCCTATACGTATCGACTTCCGGGTTCTGACGAAAGGTCTCGGCAACCGTCTTCACCGCTTTTTTGTCCCTCGGCGTGAAAGCACGCAGGGCGTGCTGAATCCTGGTTCCGAGCTGACCCAGAATGTCGATGGGGATATCCAGCGGGCTTTGGGTAATGAAGTAGACGCCCACGCCTTTGGAACGGATCAGCCGCACCACCTGTTCGATCTTGTCCACCAGCGCCCTCGGCGCCCGGTCGAACAGCAGATGGGCTTCGTCGAAGAAGAGCACCAGCACCGGCTTTTCCGGGTTGCCCACTTCCGGCAGCTGCTCGAACAGCTCCGCCAGCAGCCAGATGAGAAAGGTGGCGTAGACCCGCGGCGAGGCGTGAATGAGCTGCGTGACATCCATGATGCTGACCACACCGTTGCCGGAGAAATCGGTAATCATCAGATCCTCCAGCCGCAGCGCCGGTTCACCGAACAGGTGCTCCGCCCCCTGTTCCTCCAGCACCAGCAGACGGCGCTGAATGGCACCGATACTGGCGCTGGAGATGGTGCCATATTCGTTGGAGAGCGCTTTGCGGTGCTCACCCATCCAGTGGAGCATGCTGCGCAGATCCTTCAGATCCAGCAGCAGCATGCCGGTGTCGTCGGCAATCCTGAACGCCGCATAGAGGATGCCGGTCTGGGTATCGTTCAGCTCCAGAAGATTGGATAGAAGCAGCGGCCCCATGTCGGAGATGGTGGCGCGCACCGGGTGACCCAGCGTGCCGAACAGGTCCCAGAACAAAACCGGGTTGGCGTGGAAGTTGAAATCCTCCATGCCGATGGTCTGCACCCGGCTGTCGATCCCGGGATGGGGCTTGCCGGGTTTTGCCATGCCGGAGAGATCACCCTTGACATCGGCCATGAACACAGGAACGCCGATGCCGGAAAAACCCTCCGCCAGCACCTGCAGGGTGACGGTCTTGCCGGTACCGGTGGCGCCGGCGATCATGCCGTGGCGGTTGGCCTTGTCGGCGCGGAACTTCACCGCGCTGCGGCCATTGCCGCCAAGGAGGAATTCGATGCTCATAGGGTTCTTGCCCGGAAGGTGTCGCACACTTCCAGCCTGCCGTTCTTCAGGGCCTTGCGGAATTTGAATTCTGATTTTCCGTCAATTTCATCGAACACTTCGCATTTTCGAACTCCCTCGTATGTGCCGGTAGGGTCGAACGCCTGGACGCCGACGACCGGAAGCGCCAAAGCCGCCCCGATCAACATCGTGCTGTTAACCGCGGCATGAATTGTTTTCGCTTTTTTCATCGGTGGTCTCCTCGCATTGTGCTTGAAATTCAGACCGCCTTCCCCGACAAGTCGTCGATAAGGCAGCTCCCGGCGCTTGCCCGCAGCACGCCCACTCCCCGACTCGGAACAAAGACAATCAACGCCTGAGCGTAGCAGAAAACAGCGCGCGGTATAAATCATTTCCGCGATCGTTTCAAGAATCGTAGGGTGGGCGCGCTTTTTTGCCCACAGAATCCGCTGGAATCACCTCCGCGGCCGTGTCAAGGCGGCTTCACGCGGTACACCCGGGTCCACGGCGGATTGTCGGAAACCAGCTCATGGTAAAAGGATGGTAAAAGGGTGGTAAAAGGGGACGTTTCCCTTTTTTCCAAAAAGGGCTGCCTTGTAGAACAGAGAGGTTCGTGCAAGGCATTGAAAAAATAGAAGATAGGATATTGCAGTATCGACTACAGGGACGCCCCACAGGAAAAGATAAGGGTAGCGTCCCCTTTTACGTCCCCTTTTACGTGACCAAAACCCTTCCAGAGACTTGGAAAAGGCATGGAAGATGAATTGAACCTCAGACCTTTATATAGAACCAAAGCGTTTGGTCGGTCAGGGTGACTGATTGGTTAGGCGAACTGACGCTTGCGCCACTTTGATCAAAGACAATAAGGCTTCATTTACCGCCTCTTCTGTTGGAAACGCTTGGGCTACTTCTGGTTTGAGCAGCACAAGATTATGAGATTCCTTGTACGCCTCATAGTATTTTCCGCGCACTCCGAGACCGAGGTCCTCTTTCTTATATTCAGACCTCTTTTCATCATTTTATTTAACCTGCTTCATATATCTTTCTCTCTTGCTTCGTCATTAAATGGGCGATGATGATCCGCATTAACCCTTTTCTCTCGGTAAGGGGTCTTCCATTCCGGTTTTGAACGCAACGCGTTTAAGGCCTGTTTGGAAAAACGCGGATTTGAAGGTCTTTATTTTGTCACAGCACACACCGTTGACAGAGCTGAAAAAGCCTTTCCGGTATTTTTAGCCCTTGCGGTCAAGCGTCAGGGAGCAGCGCTTTAGACATTTTTCTCCATAATATGGGTTGGCTTGCCATCAAGGCTGATCTGGTTTGTTTCATTCCAATACTCCCTTATTCCTTGATCGCCTTTTTTGATCGCCCAGTTGTTCAACTGCTCTCTTTCGCCGATATATTCAAAAAATGGCACCGCCATACCACAAGAAGTTTGAACCAGACTGATGGAAAGATCGAATATTTGCCTTGCGCCGGGAAGTGGATCGAACAAAGTGAAGAGTTCTTCCCACTCGGGATCTGTTTTGTGGATAACCTTTGCATCACCGTAAAGACGCAGAATCACAGGCTTTCCTTCAAACGCAGCAAACATCAGAGTCATCCGTGAATTTTCCTGGACGTGGACAGACGTTTCATTACCGCTGCCGGTCACGTTCAACCACACGACTCTGTTCTGCCCAAGCACTCTTAAAGAATCCATGCCTTTCGGCGATATATTCACTCTGCCATCAGCTGCGGCGGTGCCCACAAAGAATATTTTTTGCTCCTCGACAAACTGTTTCAGCTTGTCGGATAGCTCGGTATGGCGCTGGCCCATTTCGTTATCTCCTCGGCATCGCTACACCACATCCTGGCTCTGAATGCAGATGTATACAATGGCTATCATGTCTCTGGATACTCTGAAAACGTCGGCACCTCACCCGCTTCACACGACCATTCAGCACGAGAATCCCAGAATATCCGTGCCTCGGGCTTGATACCCGGGTCGCTATCCAATGAACCGGCGGGGATAACCACCATATCCAGCTCCGACACATATCTTGGTAGAGGACTCCCGCACTGTTTGCAGAATTGATTAAAGAAGCGTTCTGCCTCTGGGATCTTGTAGCAACCCAGCAGTGGCTCTCCTTTGAGCCAGTCCACTCTATCAGCCTCGACCATGATATTGGTCGCGTGTCCAGTGCCGGTCAGTGTTCGACAACGACTGCAATGACAGTGGTAAAACCGTAGCACCTCACCACTTACTTTGTACTGAACACTGCCACACAGACAGCCCCCGGTAAATGCCATTTGCGACATCACTTTCTCCGAATTAGTCAGTCTTTCCGGTTAGTTTGGTGATAATACGCTCAAGCGCCTGATTGAAAGCCTCGGGCTTCACCTGCGCAACGAAATGTCCGACACCCGGTACCATAACGACATGCGGATTGAGCGGTTGTTCCTTACCCGTGGGTGCCGCATTGATGTTATAGAGAATGTCGGAAAAGCGTCGCAGGTCCGCGGGGGCCTGGTGGGCGTTCCATTCGAACAGCTCATACATGGCGCTGACCCCGACTTCGGGATTGGCAACAGAGAACTTCGTGACTATCGCCTCGATGGCAGCAGGATCAGCCTGCGGTGTAA
Source organism: Methylococcaceae bacterium UBA2778 (assembly GCA_002352385.1). GTDB lineage: Bacteria > Pseudomonadota > Gammaproteobacteria > Methylococcales > UBA2778 > UBA2778. The sequence goes on from DEII01000154.1 coordinate 4,063, forward strand.
ACATGGAACGCACCATTTTGTCACTCGTCCCGTGGAAATCCATTTCAAATGGTTTCACGAATGCAGCGATCGCTTCCTGGCTGGCCGGATACTCGAAGGGTGTATAAAAGGTATCAACACCCACAATCCCTATTACGCGATCTCCCAGTTGTTTAGCCGCCTCTACCGCTACCGGCCCACCCATGGAATGCCCGACCAGAATGACTTTGTGGGCGCCAAGCTGGTTTACGACAGCCGCCACGTCCTGGCCGAAGGCCTGCATGGCGTAACGTTGCCGACGGCTGCTCGACTCGCCGTGGCCGGCCAGATCCAGCCAGACGACCTCGTACCGTTTAGAAAAATAGTCAATCTGCGCGTCCCAGAAAGTATGGTTACAGGTCCAGCAGTGGACAAAGACGATCACCGGCTCATCCTGCCCACGCGTGCCGTACACAATCGGGCTGCCGTCGGCTGACTCGACGGTAGCCGTAGTTTGCCGTTCAGTTGTGGATGTCGTAGAGACGCATCCGGCCAGCCCGACTAATACGAATACGGTCAACCAGGCTGCTAATTTACGGGAACAATCTGTCTTCATGGGAATGTAATCTCCTTTTCTACGTTATATATTCTATATCAGGGTCAAACATGTCGATGAATCATTTCATTCTGTCAAACCCATACGATGCATTCCAGACGGATGCCATCCCCATCCCGTGAGCGAGTGCACCCATAAAGCACACGTGATTGATCGCGTGAAATGGCGCGCGTCAGACGAGGCCTACCAATATTCATCCAGCCTTGTAACAGAAACAACCGGTTGTATGGTCGTTAACCATACCGACCGCCTGCATGAATGCATAACAAATCGTGGATACGACAAATTTGAAGCCTCGTTTTTTGAGCGCCTTGCTCATGGCGTCTGATTCGTTGGTCGTAGCGGGCACATCCCGCATGCGTTTCCATCGATTCCTGATGGGCTCACCGTCGACGAATTGCCAGAGATAGTTGCTGAAGCCTGGGTAGTCCTCAAGCACAGCCAAGTAACACTGTGCGTTGACAATGGCGGCATTTATCTTAAGACGGTTTCTGACAATGCCGGCGTCATTCAAAAGACCGGCGCGCTTGCGTTCACTGTAACGGGCAATCTTTTCGGCATCGAAATGATCAAAACGCCTTGCGGTAGTTTTCCCGTTTCCTGAGGATCGTGATCCAGCTGAGGCCGGCCTGCGCCCCTTCGAGTATCAGCATTTCAAACAATTTCCTGTCATCAAAGACCGGGACGCCCCACTCTTCATCGTGGTACTTCGTATACAAAGGTCCCACATCCGTCGCCCAGTCACAGCGTTTCATCATTCATCCTTTTCTTCTCGTATGCGATCATATCCTCCAGGGTTCTGCCTGGCTCGTTTGGGTATCGCTCATCACAGACCTGGAGCGTTTCAATTCTATCCAGCCGAAAGTTCCTGAAGGCCTGGCGCAGTTCACACCATGCACCCAGTGTCCAGACCGTACCCCAGAAGAATAACCCCAGTGGCCGGATGATGCGCTTCGAATTCGCACCATCGGCCCGTGTATAGGTGATTACGACCTTGTTGCGACGATCCACCGCGCTACGCAGCTCCCCCATAAAAGCGACCACCTGTGCCGATATTTGTACCAGTGGAGAAAATAGCCGGGTTTGGTCGAGCTCCCCTTTCAGGGTCTCAAGGGGTCATATATGGTCCGCC
>DEII01000061.1 GCA_002352385.1 Methylococcaceae bacterium UBA2778
AAGCGCATTCTCTCGTGAATCGAGCGGGTGGCGACTAGGAGGCTGTCCGAGAACAGACTGATCTACTGCGGCCAAGCCTGATTGGCCGGATTTCCCGATCATTTTTGTTAAATAGGCCCGCTATTCGCCTCAAATGATCGACAAATTGGACGGGAGCCAATTTGGGTCGCGTTAGCGGCCCCGAAGGGGTGGAAACCAAGGACGGTTTCCATCAATAATCCGACTCAATCAGCCTCGCCCTCGCTACGATCGCTATTCTCGGACAGCCTCCCAGCACTTTTTCTTTTGTCCGGGGTGAGATGGCGAGGCGTTTATCCCCTCGGTGAGCGGGCGTCGGGAGTGGAAAAAAAACGGCTCACGCATCCGCATCGATTGTATTCTGTGCTTGACCTGACGGCGCTTTTCGCACAAAATCAGCACTCTTTAACATCAGAATAATTCCGGCCACCTTACTCGTGAATGGCTCGGAGGTGCAACATTGGGGACGACTATGAATAACGAAGGCGTGGATACCAGTAAACGCCGGTTCTTGACAGCGAGCTTGACGGTTGTCGGGGCGGTCGGAGCCGGGTTCGCGGCTGTGCCGTTCATTGCGGCGATGCAGCCGAGCGCGAAAGCTCAGGCGGCAGGTGCGCCGGTGGAGATCGATATCAGCAAGCTGGAGCCTGGCCAGCTGATTGTCGTGGAGTGGCGCGGCAAACCGGTGTGGATTCTCCGTAGGACCGAGGAAACTCTGGCGACATTGGCCACGCTGGAAGATCGACTGCGAGACCCGGATTCCGGGGAATCGATTCAGCCTGAGGCGGCCAAGAACAAATCGCGCGCGATCAAACCCGAGTTTTTCGTGTCGATCGGTATCTGTACACATCTTAGTTGTTCACCAACCTTCCGCCCCGAAATTGCCCCGCCCGATCTCGGCTCGGACTGGAAGGGCGGTTTTTTCTGTCCCTGCCATGGTTCGCGGTTCGATCTGGCCGGTCGTGTATACAAGGGCGTGCCGGCACCCACCAATTTGGAAATTCCACCTTACCGGTATCTGAGTGAGACACGAATTATTGTCGGAGAAGAGAGCGAGGAGGTTGCGTGATGTCTAACAGGATGGCTGCGGCGACGGACTGGGTGCTCGCCCGTTTGCCTGTGGATAAGGTGTGGAGAGAGCATCTGTCCGAGTATTATGCGCCGAAAAATTTCAATTTCTGGTACTATTTCGGCTCATTGGCGATGCTGGTGCTGGTCAACCAGATCGTGACGGGAATCTGGCTGACCATGTTCTATAAGCCGGATGCGGCGCTGGCGTTCGATTCGGTGGAATATATCATGCGGGACGTCAATTGGGGCTGGCTGATCCGCTATATGCACTCGACCGGCGCTTCAGCGTTCTTCGTCGTTGTTTACCTGCATATGTTCAGAGGGCTGATATATGGCTCGTTCAAAAAGCCGCGCGAATTGGTGTGGATTTTCGGGATGCTGATTTTCTTTGCTCTGATGGCGGAATGCTTCACGGGCTACTTACTGCCCTGGGGGCAAATGTCCTACTGGGGGGCGCAGGTGATCATCTCGCTGTTCAGCGCCATTCCTTATTTCGGGGAGGATTTGGCATTGTGGATCCGCGGTGACTATGTGGTGGCCGACGCCACACTGAACCGCTTTTTTGCCTTTCATGTTATCGCTGTTCCGCTGCTACTGTTGGCTTTGGTTTTCCTCCATATTGTGGCGCTGCATCAGGTCGGCTCCAACAATCCGGACGGGGTCGAGATCAAGAAAAACAAGGATAGCCGGGGGATACCGATGGATGGCATCCCGTTTCACCCGTACTATTCGGTCAAGGATATCGTCGGTGTTGCTGTGTTTCTCATTGTCTGTTCGGTAATCCTTTTCTATATGCCGGAAATGGGCGGTTATTTTCTCGAGCCGGACAACTTCGTTCCGGCGAACCCGCTGGAAACGCCTGAACATATTGTGCCGGTGTGGTATTTCACGCCCTATTACGCCATATTGCGCGCGATACCGGATAAATTTGGCGGCGTTCTGGCAATGGGAGCGTCCGTCTTTGTGCTGTTCCTTCTGCCTTGGCTCGACCGCAGTGAAGTCAAGTCGATCCGTTATCGCAGCGGGCTGTTCAAAAAGGCCGTGGCGGTCTTTGTTATCACCTTCTTTGTGTTGGGTTATCTGGGGACGCAGCCGGCAACGCCTGTTGCGACCATCTTCGCACGAATATTCACTCTGCTCTACTTTGCGTTCTTTCTGTTTATGCCCTTTTATTCCCGGTGGGACAAGGACAAACCGGTGCCGGACCGCGTCACCGAGAACCGGTCGCTGATAGCATCTTTTCAGGATCATTGCCCGAAAGCCAAGAGCCTCTTTTGTCAAGTGACAAAGCCGGTAGCCTTCCAGCTGAAAAGCGGAAAAACCGTCCGTATCCGGGTGATCGATTTTCAAGGCATTGTTTATGTGATAAAAGAGAGCGTTGCTCAGTTCAAGAATAAAAAATGAAAAAACTAGTCGGAATTGTGTTGTTGATCCTGCCGATGCTTGCGCAGGCGAGTGTCGGTGTCAGTCTGGACGAGGTGGATGTCGATGTGAGCGATAAAGCCTCTCTCATGCGGGGCGCTCAGTATTTTGCCACCTATTGCCAGAGCTGCCATTCGATCAAGCATATGCGTTACTCGCGGATCGCTGACGATCTGGCCATTCCTGAAAAACAGGTCGAGCAGGAACTGATCCCGGGCGGCGGCTTTTTGTACAGCAGTATGACTACCGCAATGAGCGCCAAGGATGCGGAACAATGGTTCGCTGGCGCGAAGGCGCCCGATCTTTCGCTGATCGCCCGTTCTCGGGGGCCGGATTGGCTGTATACCTACCTGCGCGGGTTTTATCTGGACGCCGCACGCCCGTTCGGTGTAAACAACGTCGTCTTTCCTGACGTGGCGATGCCGAACGTCTTATGGGAGATGCAAGGGCAGCAAAAAGCGGTGTTCAAAAAAGAGGGAAAGACGGAGGTACTTGACCGGTTGATGCTGGTGGAGGGAGGGCAGATGACGCCGCAGGAATTTGATGCTGCGATAACGGATCTGGTCAATTTCCTGGTTTACGCCGGTGAGCCGGCGCAGCTGCAAAGAACCAGTCTGGGCAAATATGTGATATTGTTTCTCATCGTTTTTCTGGTTCTGGCTTACCGCCTCAAGAAAGAGTTCTGGAAGGATGTGCACTAAGAGCCTGTCCAAACACAGACTGATCTACTGCGCCCTCGCTACAATCGCTATTCTCGGACAGCCTCCTAGCGGCATAGTGCTGGTTTGTTTTTTCAGCTCCGGTAGTGCTTGGCGAGTTCATGTCGCTTTTTCTAAGTAAGGTTTGGATGGGGCTCTGTTTCGATTAACAGGCAACACCACATGAGAAACGTTGGCAGCGTTTGAAACATGGATAACAGCCACTAATGCCATATCAAGCAGTGAGGATCAATGCCATGGTCAACATCGCCAGCCGTAAATCCGGAATGATACTTTATTCGTTTCCTTTGTGCGCGTATTGTCACCGCGCACGTCTAGTGTTGACAGAAAAAGGCGTTTCGGCGGATGTTGAATATGTCGATATCAACGAACCTTGTGAAGATCTGATTGAACTGAACCCTTACAGTACCATGCCGACCATGATCGACCGCGATCTGGTATTGTTCGATTCACGGATCATTATGGAATATTTGGATGAACGTTTTCCTCATCCTCCGCTTCACCCTTTGGATCCGGTTGCGCGTGCTCAGGCCCGAATGCTCATTCAGCGTATCGACGAAGACTGGTATCGCCTGCTTGATGAGATCGAAACCTCCGGGGAAAAGAAGGCGGGTCGGGCGAAAAAGATGTTGCGTGAAAGTCTGATCGCAGCGGCCCCGATTTTCAAAGCCAAGCCCTATTTTATGAGTGATGATTTTTCTCTGGTCGATTGTGTTTTGGCGCCTTTGTTGTGGCGTCTGCCGAGTCTGAACATCGAGTTGCCAAAGCAGGCGGGAGCGATTGTGTCCTATGCTGACAGAATTTTCGCGCGTGACTCTTTTCGTGCCAGCTTGAGTGATGAAGAGAGTGATCTAAGAGACTTGGCGGTTTCAGTCCGCCTTTCCGCATGAAGATGACTTCCCTTAAACCCTATCTGATTCGGGCGATCTACGATTGGATTGTCGACAATCACATGACGCCATACGTTTTAGTCAACGCTGAGACCAAGGAGGCGGTTGTGCCGAGTCAATTTGTTCAGGAAGGCAAGATTGTGCTGAACCTGCGTCCCGAAGCGATTCAGGGTATGTGCCTCGGTGATGACAGGATCGAATTCGATGCCCGATTCAGCGGCGCGCCGATGCATGTGGTGTTCCCTGTTGCAGCGGTCTTGGCCGTTTATGCCAAGGAAAGCGGGAAGGGTATGGTCTTCGATGAAGAAGAAAACAGCGGTGATGATGTCCCGCCAAGCCCCGATATGGGTAAAGCCAAACCCAAACCCAAACCCCAAAAACCGGTGCTCAAAGTGGTCGAATAGGTGACGTGATCCTTATGAGGGTGGTGAAACGACCGGCCACCTTTTGCCTTAAGTTTTTTCCGGCGTATAAAGTTTCGATACCTTGCCGGATGATCCGGCGTTTTTGGCAAGCGGAACGATTTTTGCCGTGCCCCGGCGTTCCACCTGGTCGATGCGCATGATTTCATGCATTGGGATAAAGGAGCGCTTGACCCCTGCAAATTCAGCTTTGAGCTTTTCTTCTGACGGGTCGATTACAATCGAGCTGTTCTCGCCAAAAACAAAATCTTCCGCCACAACGAAGCCGTAGAGATCCCCTTGAAAGACGTGCTTCGCGTAAATCTCATAGACTTCGTCCTGGCTCAGGAAAACGATTTTGTAAATCTGATTATCACTCATACGCTCGATGAAAGGATGATGATGTGGAGCCAGTGGGCGGATTCGAACCGCCGACCTACTGATTACGAATCAGTTGCTCTACCGACTGAGCTACACCGGCTTGGGTTGGACAGTGCGGTATTGCCGCGCGTCTGTAAAAACGGAGAATTTTAACATATAGTAAAGTATCAGGACAAGCAACTATCATACACATGCAGGGCAATCGCACTAAAAAGTG
>DEII01000071.1 GCA_002352385.1 Methylococcaceae bacterium UBA2778
GGGCATGGTAATTGGGAGGGGCTTTTTGAGGGGGCAAATCTTACGTCGAAACAGGCTGAAAACGTAAGATTTGCCTTCACACCAAAGAAGGCATGGAGCTACATGCGCGCCGCCAAATCCCCGCAATTAACCCACTATTTGGTGAAGCAGGAAGAAGCGTAGGCGGCGGATCGGGGAGATTTCGCTGGAGTTGGAGAAAAGAAAAGGCGGTGATTCGTCACTATTTGACGCTCAACCCAGCGGTGGGAAGAGCGTGACAAAAAAAGAAGTGTTGGAAGAATCCGGCTTAACCACCTCAATCGCAAACCGTCGCCTTCGTCTATAGCCAGAACCTAGCGCGGCGGCAACTTAGCAAGTCGCAGCTGGCAATGGCAGGCGCCAAGCTCAAGGGGTGGCATGCGGAGCGGGCAAAGGAGCGGAGGAACGCTGGATTAAAGCTCGGCAATCCCGCTAGTCATGGGCGTTCTGTGGTTCCGGCAGATCTGCCGGAAGCTAAAAACGGCGATGCCCGCGAGCATGCAATCGCCCCGACTCCTGGGTGGAAACTCCAAGCACGTCCGATACGATCCTTGGTGTGATGACGCCAGCGTGGCGCTCAAGGATCCGGCTTAGCTTGGTCCGGTAGGTCTTGCCAATTCCTGAGAGCTCGGTCATAGATAGATAATACACTGCTTTTGCCTGAATTTGGCAAAAAATGACTATTTGTACTTATAGGCTCAACTGGAGAGCGGTTCAAATAGTGGGCTATCATTCGCCTTAATTTCAAGGGCAGCTCCCGTGCGCGCGTGGATTCGGTAAAAACCCCTCATCGCGTGGTAGTGGTTTTTTGGTTTATCTAAAACCCTGTCGCCGCTCGGTACGGGGTTTTTGTGCCTGAATGAATGCGTTGCACTTTCAACCGCCCTACTCGATGACGAGCGTTCGCTTGCCGATATCGTTGCTGCGCTGAAGCGAGGCGAGCACGTCAAGATGCCGTTGGCTGAGAGGGCGCAGAAGGCAGCACAGGAGGCAGTTGAGTTGAATGATCCGAAGCATGCTGGAAATCAATATACGGTTGTTGATAAAAATGAAAATATCAACAAGCACAAAGGCGGCACGTCTTCAAGCTACCGAGCCGCCAAACTAAAACGCGATCACCAGGTGGCGTCTATTCGGTAGTGGATCGCGGAATTGAATCCCGGATAGGGTGGATTCAAACCAGGTAAGCGCTTGCACGCACACGGTATCGGGCACGGTATCGCGCAATGGCTGGTTTAAAAAGAGTCCTGCAAACAGCTGCTTGCAATTCAATGTGAGGGAGACCGCAGCCTCCATCTCAAGATCCGCACAGGTCTGTTAAAGGCCTGGGGAAATTCGAGGGTTGTAGGCCCGATAAGCACAGCGTATCGGGCTGCTTCTCCTCGATGAGTTTGCCGGATGCGAGTTGCTTGTCCGGCCTATCTACCTGCTTCGCTGCGACGCAAACCGCCGGTGTGGTATGCGAGCAGCGTTATTTCGTATCATCGGTAGGCCCGCGACCCGGCGCATAGTTGCCTTCGACCACGACGGTTTGCGGAAACACGATGAGCCCCGTTATCACATTGATGACCGCATCGGAAACCGTGTCTTCGGTCTGTACGCGCACTTCGGCCAGACCTTCGCGTTCGATGATCTCTTCCGGCTTCGTTCTCCATATGGGCAGAATCCCGTAGAGAAGATAAAAATCTTTGTGCTCGTCCCGGAATGCGGCCGGTTCGTTTTTGGACATGATGCGGACCGACTTACCCCGCGGCGCAGTCAGGTCGGTGGTGAAGCAGCCCGTGAGCAGCAGTGCCAGGAAAACCAAGCCTACCGGTGCAATTAAGGTTCGCATCTTATTCTCCTTGTCCGTTGCTTTGGTCATGCTGTTGTACGAAGAAGGTCTTTGTGGCAGCCGAACCGTGATCCGTTTGAACCGCTTCGGGTCCGTACGATGTCTCGGCGGCGGTTCGCTTCCGGTTGCCTTCGACGATCAGAGTGCGTCTTGGAAAACCGACGATGCCGGCGACCGCGGTAACGAGTCCGTCTGCCAGGGTGTTGGTCATCCGAATGCGCGCCTCAGTCAGCCCCTCCTGTTCGATGATCGTCGCCGCGTTAACGTCGGCCTCATTCATCGGATACTTGCCCCACCATTTGAACCACACTTTTTTTTCCACCCGAACGGCCGTCGGAGCATCTTTCGTCAGTACTCTGACGTCGCTGCCGGGCGGTGCGTTTAGGTAAATCGTACCGCACCCTGTGAGGAAGAAAATGCCCGATAGAACGATTGTCTTTGTTAATCCAGGTAACATGGTCGTCTCTCCGTTGTTTCTTGAAAGAGCGGTTTGAGAAGCACGCGTCGTTGCGGCGCCTCCTATGGCATGCCTCTAATCGTCACAAATTCGTCAGGAACGAAAAAATCGCCTGGAGCGATTTTGGACCGCAAAGCGGGCCTCATCGGGGTGAGCCCCAAGGATGGGGCGAACAATTTGGACGCCGGCCAGGCGCCCGAAGGGGGTGCGCCAGGGAGGGTGCGCATCAATCACTTTTTTCCATTCGCAGCACCGTGTTTTTGGTATAAAGATACCAGCGATGATACCATTGAAATTTCAACCGACGGGCCAATCGGCCGCCTTGCTCCCATAAATCCGGCACGAACATAACGCTGGGGAAATAGCGACGACCGATCGTGAGGATCTCTCGCGGGCTCAGATAGTTCAATCCCTGCCGGGCATAGCGGTAATTTTCGTCCGCCACCTCCTGCGCGCTCAGGCCGGCCTGGTATTGGTTGCGCACCCCGAGCAGCGCCCAGAGGAAGTAGTAGTAGCGGTTGTTGATCCAGCTTCCCATTGGGACGAATATGTGGGGCTCCTTGAATGCATATTTCGGGGGGAATATGTGGATTGCAAGGCTGACCGGCTTCATCACCCGGGCCAGCTCCGCGAACACCCGGTCGTGGTTTTGCACATGTTCCAGGACTTGATTGGAAAAGATGAAATCAAAACTCTTATCTTCATACGGAAGCTTGAAGGTGTCCCAATCGAAGCGGAAATCCGAAATGGTTGCGCCTTCTTGTGCCAGAATCGTGAAGTATTTCCGGTCATCCTCCGTTCGCAGCTGAAGGTAATCATGAATATCGAAGCCGTACGCGTCGAAGCCCAGATCGCGGAAGCTGTAGACATCGTTTCCGGAGCCACACCCGAAATCGAGGATTTTGCTGTCACGGTCGAGCAGATAACCGCTGTTGAAAGCAACGCTGAAAAGACGCTTGATGAACAGATCCTTGACTTTTTCCGATAAGCGAATCACGTTCTCTCCATCCTTACAAGGGAAACCAATTATATTGCCAATTCGCTCAGGCAGATAGCCGTTGTCGACTGCCGTGCTCAGCAGGTTCATGATGAAGTTATCATCAGTTTTGATTACGCGAAACATACCGTCCTCTTCGTCACGACATTTGAAACTGACAGCATTTTGCTTTATCTCGGCGAGATAGCCTTTGCGGGCCGCGGCGCCAAACAGGCGTCTGACGGTTAAATCACCGATGTTTCTGGCAAAGCGAATCCCGGTTCCCTCGGTAGTAATTCCAAAACCGATGATATTATCGGTGCGTTCGGGCAAACAGCCGGCCTCAATTGCGGTGTGAAGTGCCCGCTGCATGCCTAAATCATCGATGCTCTTGAAAAAATAGCTTAAATCCCTTTCATCCGGATTGGCGTTGCCCTACCATTTTTCGGTTCATCTCTTCGCCCGGATACTGCAAAGCTCGGCGGCGCTCAAGATGGACGATTAATGCGCCAATCACCGTAGAGCACCAGTCAGCCTGGCATCGTGGATTAGAAAGCGCTTTTTGAAACGACCTTTGAAAGGCGAGCGCGTATCCAAAAAAAAGGGTTACAGATTCAGATCTGCAACCCTTCTGTGCTGCTGGCTGGGGGACTAGGATTCGAACCTAGGTTGACGGAGTCAGAGTCCGTAGTCCTGCCGCTAGACGATCCCCCACTCGAACTGGTAGCAACTGCGAAGCGACTCACAAGCGCTCTTGACGAAACTAGCGCTTCGAGTATTGCGGACGCTTTCGAGCTTTGTGCAGCCCGACTTTCTTACGCTCCACGACGCGTGCATCACGCGTGACGTATCCCGCTTTGCGCAGGGGTGCACGAAGTGTTTCGTCATAATCGATCAGGGCCCGCGTGATGCCATGGCGGATAGCACCTGCCTGGCCTGACGGCCCGCCACCGATTACTTTGATATCGATATCCAGTTTGTCCGCCATATCCACACATTGGAGGGCCTGGCGGGAGATCATCCGGTCGGTCTTTCTGCCAAAGTAATCGTCTAAGGCACGCTTGTTCACCGTAATTCGGCCTGATCCGGGCCTTGCATAAACGCTGGCCACCGCGCTTTTGCGGCGCCCGGTTCCGTAATACTGCGATTCTGCCATGGTTGTCCTGTTTTAAATTTGGTTTTTTGGGGTTCCGATGTTTTTTAGAGTTCCAATGCAACAGGCTGCTGCGCTTGGTGCTTGTGCTCTGGTCCCGCATAAACTTTCAGCTTGCGGTACATTGCGCGGCCGAGCGGGTTTTTCGGCAGCATTCCCTTGACAGCGGTCTGTATGATCCGTTCAGGGTGCGTCTGGCGCAACTTTCCGAGGGTGACAGACTTCATATTCCCTATATAGCCTGTATGCCTGTAATAGATTTTATCCTTTTCCTTGTTGCCGGTCACACGCACCTTCTCGGCATTGACGACGATGATGTAATCGCCCGTATCGACATGAGGGGTGTATTCAGCCTTATGCTTGCCGCGAAGACGCCGTGCAATTTCGCTGGAAAGCCGCCCGAGCGTCTTCCCATCTGCATCGACCACATACCACGCGCGGTTGACATCGGCCGGTTTCGCGCTAAAAGTCTTCATGCTCCTTAAACTCCAACCAGAGGTTCGTGAAAAACGGGCTATTTTATCCTTATCCGCAAAGGAAAACAAGCCTCAAATTTGTTGACTGTTACGAGTTAATATTT
>DEII01000115.1:0-29127 GCA_002352385.1 Methylococcaceae bacterium UBA2778
GCGTGCACAACGAACGGCGGTGATGAGGCTGCCAAGCAGCGCCAATGTCTCCTTCCCAAACTGCTGTGCATGTTGATCCAGGCTCTCTTCGGGGTGTGACAATCAATGGAACGAAAAATTACTCTAAGCGCTCTTCGGGTTGTGCGTACTTGTACAGAGTGCTTTTGGCGATCCCCAATTTCTGACAAATTTGCTTGATCGATAGAGTTTTGTTAGCCAGCAGAGCCCTGGCCATCACCTTGGTTTCCTCAGAAACAGGAGGGCGTCCTCCCCTCCGGCCTCTAGCTCTAGCTGACTTGAGTCCAGCGTTCACGCGCTCTCGGATCAAATCCCGCTCAAACTCGGCCAGTGCGCCGAAGACATGAAAAATCAGCCGTCCTCCCAGAGTCGTGGTGTCGATTTGCTCCGTCAGCGAGCGAAAGCCAATTTGTTGCTCAGCCAAGGTCCGTACCACCTCTATCAAGTGCGACATCGAACGACCCATCCGATCCAATTTCCACACCACTAGCGTATCGCCCTGTCGGCAGAACGCGATGGCCTGATTGAGGCCCAGTCGTTCTGTTTTTGCACCACTCGCGATATCCGAAAACAGCTTTTCACAACCGGCCTCTTTCAATGTGTCGAGTTGCGGGTCGAGGGACTGGTCGGTGGTCGAGACGCGTGCGTAACCGATGAGCATAGTTCGAATACTGGTAATGATAGCTGCGTGGTGGACTTTGATACGTGGACCAGTATATAGACTATCCTGCCCCTTGTTTGAGATACTGACGCACAGTCCTGGCAGGGTCCGAAAAACGCCCGTTTTATAGACTACTATTCGGTGCTCCCAGGCTTTTGTTTACATCCCGAGAGGAGGCTTGATGCCGGTCGATTTCCTGACAGAAGAGCAAAAGCGCCGCTATGGCCGGTTCCAGTGCGAACCATCACAAATACAGCTGAGCCGGTACTTCTATCTGGACGATCAGGATCGCGGAATCATTCGCCAGCTCCGTGGTACATACAACCGGTTGGGCTTTGCGCTACAGTTGGGAACGGTGCGCTTTCTCGGAACCTTTCTAACCGATCCAGCCAATGTCCCTGCTGGCGTGATCACGTACATGGCCCGGCAGTTGGTCATCGATGATTGGAGCGACCTTTCTCGTTATTCGGAAAGACGTGCAACGCTGCATGCCCACTCGATCAGAATTCGAGAGCAGTATGGCTACCGGGATTTCAACGAACCACCTTGGCGGTTTCGCCTGACTCGCTGGCTATATACGCGGGCGTGGCTCACCAGCGAGCGCCCCAGCATCCTGTTCGATCTGTCCACGGCCTAGCTCGTCAAACGAAAGATCCTCCTGCCAGGAGTCACAATCCTGTCGAGGTTGATCGCCCAAGTTCGTGATCGTGCCGCCAATCGGCTCTGGCGGATGCTGGCGTCCTTGCCTTCCCCTGAACAGATCACCCTCCTGGAGGATTTGCTGTCTGTCCCGGAAGGTTCCCAGCAAAGCAACTTGGATCGGCTCCGACGGGGTCCTACGCGGGTAAGCAGCCCCGCGTTGATCCAAGCATTACGCCGTTTTGAAGTATTCCGCGACCTCGGGGTCGGGAAACTCAATGTCGCCAAGATTCCGCCAGTGCGTTTGCGGACTCTGGCGCGTTATGCCGCGATCGCTTGGGCGCCCATCATTGCTCGGACACCCAACGAACGGCGGGTCGCCACCCTAGTCGCATTTGCATACACCTTCGAGACCACGGCCCTTGATGATGCGCTGGACTTGCTGGACCTGCTGATCACGCAAACCGTGGCCCAGGCCCGGAAACTCGGCAAGAAACAGCGACTACGGACTCTCCGGGATCTGGACAGAGCGGCCATCGATCTTCGTGAGGTGGCCACCATATTCCTTAACGAGCAAATCGCCGATGAACGCTTGCGAGAGCGAGTCTTTGACCGTATCCGTCCAGAGCGGTTACAGGCGGCAATCGAAACAGTCGAGCGTCTTGCCCGACCACCGAACGACAACTATCACCAAGAACTTGTGGATCGCTATAAAAAGGTACGGCGGTTTTTGCCAACCCTTCTGAAAACGGTTCAGTTCCAGGCGACCTCCTCCGGCCAACCGATACTGGATGCGTTGCAATTTCTCACCGGCATTGAGGGACGCCGCAAGGTGGATATGCACGAGGCACCGCGCACAGTTATCTCGAAGGTCTGGCAACGTTTGGTACTCGATCAAAACGGTCAAGTCGATCTACCCGCTTATACACTCTGCGTGCTCGAGCAACTCCAGGACGGCCTGCGCCGGCGCGACCTCTTCGTCGTCGGCAGTGATCGGTGGGGAGATACCCGCAAAAAACTCCTCCGTGGAGTCGAGTGGAAAAAGAAACGCCACCAGGTATGTAACTCCCTCGGGCTTTCTGTGACTGCACGGGATGCACTCGAGCAGTTGGGAGACCAACTCGATTCTACATGTCGGCGAACGGAGAAGAATCTTCCGCAGAACACGGCGGTCCGCATCGAACAGGTGGATGGTCGAGTGGATCTGACGCTTCAGGGACTCGACAAACTGGAAGAGCCGGAGTCCTTGATTGCACTTCGTGATTCGGTTGACCGACTGTTGCCCCGCGTTGATCTGCCGGAGTTATTGCTTGAGATCCACTCGCGCACAGGGTTTGTGGACGAGTTTACACACATCAGTGAAGGGAAAGTACGCATCGAGGACCTACCCATCAGCCTATGCGCAGCTCTGGTGGCGGAGGCCTGTAACATCGGCTTACAACCCGTGCTCCAGGAGGACCATCCGGCGCTGACGCGTGACCGCCTGGGCTGGATACAACAGAACTTCATCCGTGCCGAAACCCTGACTCGTGCGAATGCCAGGTTGGTCGAATATCAGAACGCTATACCTCTGGTTCGCCACTGGGGCAGTGGCGATGTCGCATCGGCCGACGGCCTGCGCTTTGTCACCCCTATCCGCACCATCAATTCCGGTCCGAATCCAAAGTATTTCGGCTATGAGCGAGGGATTACTTACTACAATTTCACGTCCGATCAATACACCGGCTTCCATGGCATCGTCGTCCCCGGCACAATAAGGGATTCGATCTTCATCCTGCAGGGACTGCTCGAGCAGCAGACAAGCCTGGAACCCACGGAGATCATGACCGACACCGCCGGGGTCAGCGACGTAGTCTTCGGTTTGTTCTGGTTGTTGGGATATCAGTTCAGCCCTCGACTGGCCGATATCGGCAGTGCTCGGTTCTGGCGAATCGATACCGCTGCCAATTATGGAGCCCTCGATGAACTGGCTTGCCAGCGGATTAACACCGAACGCATCGAGAGCCACTGGGATGATATGTTGCGCATCGCCGGTTCATTAAAGCTCGGAACGGTCAATGCCGCAGAACTGGTGCGCTCACTTCTGAAAAGTGATCGCCCATCCGGCCTGACACAGGCGATCATCAACCTGGGACGCATTCCCAAGACGATCTATCTGCTCAATTTCATTGATGACGAAACCTATCGGCGACGCATTCTCGTCCAGCTCAACCGCGGTGAGGGGCGGCACTCTGTCTCACGGTTCATCTGTCACGACCAACGGGGTGAGATTCGGAAACGCTATCGTGAGGGGCAGGAAGATCAGCTGAACGCACTCGGCCTTGTGACCAACGCTGTGGTGCTCTGGAATACTCTCTACATTGAGGCCGCTCTGGAACAACTCAAAGCACGGGCCGCAACGATCAACGACAACGATGTCGCACGGCTGTCACCTTTGATGTACCGGCATATCAACGTCCTCGGACGCTACACGTTTTCCCTCGCCGAGCCGGTCGCCAACGGAGAACTGCGCCCACTGAATCATTCTGATGACGAGGGGCCGTGGGGCTTAGAGTAATTTTTCGTTCCATTGATTGTCACACCCCGATTTCGAGCCTTTGCGCATTGGACAAACCAGCGCACCGTACGGTCGTAATTACGCGGGTTGTCGAGGGCGGACTTATTGTAAAAGGGCCGGCAATCCCACGGATCATTGAAGTCACGAGGCATTGAAAAGTAGAGCACCCCGTCGGTCAAGATGCGAGCAAGTCGCTCTGGTTTCTCAAAGCTTTGATAGTGGTAAAGATGCTTGATACCAAGTGTGGCGGCCGTTTTGATCTGCATTCTGAGTCAAGAGATGGCCAAGCGGGCCGCGAAAGCGCGCTTTTGTAACTAGGGCTGTGGCTCGGGTAGCGGTTTGCGGAATTGAATGCGTAACAACAAGATAAACGGCTGCGGGCAGAGGCCCCCCGCTTTTGCGGGGCCTTCTTATCAAGTATCGCCGGCAAGGATGCGCTCGTGAGTAGATCTGACAACTTCTACGCTACCGCCGGAGGTTTGCAAACGGTAGTCGGCCGTGTTCGCTCTCAAATTCCTCGAGGAGCTCTGTCTCGACCTCCAGCGGCTCTCTATTGGGTGTTGGCAACCAAGAAATCAGCAACTCCGTTGCATCGGAAAGCTGCCAAATGTAACGCCCACCCCAATGAGGCCAAGGGAGCCCTTGGCCGAACTGGACGAAACAATACACCCTATCCCTGAGTGTCGCGTTTTGCCGGCACCGCCAGCTTTGCCTATGTAAAGAACGTTCTCTCCGTAAATCCAACGGCGCTCGAGTGCAGCGACAGGAACTGTAGGATCCCTGCCATTAAAATGTCCGCCAACGCTTGTTACCAAGAACTTGACAGGATCGGCCGATTCTCGAGCAACCCAATGTACACCACGTTCGGTAGGAACGCAATCACATGATCTCTGCAGATCGGCAACCCTGATGCCACCCAAAAATTCGAACTCGTCCAAAGTTAAAACCCAACAGCAAAAGGCCCAGACGTTGGACCAAGTCAGGCCGGCTGGTGACTTATTGGTGACTCAGAAAAACAAACAAGCCAGGAAACAAACACAAGCCATTGATTTAATTGGAGCTGGCGATAGGATTCGAACCTACGATCCGATGATTGCAAATCAGCGTGCCGGGGGTGTCAGAGATGTCCGCCGGAATTTCGGCCGTACGCATTGCTCGAACCATGGCGCGGATTGGAACGCTGGCATAGTAGGCCGCTGGTCCATCCAGCGCGGTTGCAACATCCTGCGGCGCGTAGCCGTCGTTGTCAGTCAATCCGTAGCGGGTGGCATCGTTGAGGTTGTGCGCAAGCCGCTCGACGGTCACCATCGCACGCCCACCGTATTCCCCCAGCATGAGGACGACATCCGGTTCGAGCCCGGTCATTGCCGACACCACCGACTCGATCGACTTGAAGAAGAGGGCGGGAGCGATATGGCTGACCACGCTCGCGCCGTTGAGTGACAGGCCGTCCAGTGCCTCGGCGACCGCTTTGGCGGGGTTGATCGGTGTGTCGCCATAGGCACCGAAGCCGGTTAGCAGAACCTTTTTCATCGCGTTGAGCCCCCGTCCAAAATGCAGATCATACCTGCTTGCCTGTGCAGACTTCAAGCCATGCCCACTCTCCCCAACAATTCTAAAGGCGGCACGCGGCCCGGCTATAGCGACAGGGTCCGAACGCCAACGTGTCAGCATGATTCGCGACAGCATTGCCACGGGCCCATGGTGTCGGCCCCGACTTCACGGGGATATTTTCGATTTCAGGACGCTCGGTTCTGTGCGGAATCCCGATTTTTTTATGGATTGCGAAGCAATGCTTGACGGCGAACGCGCGGATATATATGCTAATGCGAATATTGTTATGAAATTGTTGGCCGACTGGGCTTGCCCGGAGTAAGAGAGTGTTGCGATAGACATTATGGGCCCTGTTCAGGTTTTCAAAGCCCTGTCCGATGAGACCCGGCTGCGCTGCATGATGCTGTTGCATCGGGAAGGAAAGCTTTGCGTGTGTGAATTGACGCATGCACTCGATCTCTCACAGCCGAAGATTTCCAGGCATCTGGCGCAACTCCGGAACAGTGGCCTGTTAACGGACAAGCGGGAAGGGCAGTGGGTTTACTATCAGCTCAACCACGAACTGCCTCGATGGGCGCGGGAGATTTTGAATACGGCCGTCGTCGCAACAGAAATGGAAGAACGCTATCGGCAGGATTATGAACGGCTGCAAACGATGAACAAAAGGCCCAAAGAGACTCGCTGCGCCATCTGACGCTTTTATTTTCATTAAGACATGCGCCTATGCATATAGTCAAATAAGTGAGGGCAGATTTATGTACAAGATTCTCATTCTCTGTACCGGCAACTCCTGCCGCAGCATCATCGGCGAGGCGCTGCTGAATCACCTCGGCAAAGGCCGGATCGAGGCGTACAGCGCCGGCAGTCATCCAACCGGCCGGGTCAACCCAAACGCGCTGGCGATATTGAACGAGCACGGCATTCCGACAACCGGATTCTCCAGCAAATCGTGGGCGGCGCTCGAAAGCGTGCCGATCGATATTGTCATCACAGTCTGTGACCGGGCCGCCGGGGAGACCTGTCCGGCCTATCTCGGCAAGGCGTTGAAAGCCCACTGGGGGCTGCCCGATCCGGCCGGGGTCACCGACAGCGAACAGGAGGTCAAGGCGGCTTTTCAGGCGACTTATGATGCGCTGAAACGGCGGGTCGAGCGTCTTCTGGCACTGCCGCTGGAGTCGCTCTCCGAACAGAAGCTGGTCGACCAACTCAACGAAATCGGCAAGATCGATGCGTGACCGATCTCCGGGTGTGGCTTAACATTTTGATAAGCGAAGGAGGACTGTATGTCGACGACCGATCCAACGCAACACAAAGGAGCGTTGAAAAAAGAGCCGGATGCTTCGGGTCATAGAGAAAAAGCCAAGTCGACGAAGAAGCGGTTGAGTTTCTTCGAACGCTATCTGTCGATCTGGGTGGCGCTCTGTATGGGTATCGGCATCCTGTTGGGCAAGCAGCTGCCGGAGGCGACCGATGCGTTGCGGAAGCTCGAGTTTGGCCAGGACAGTCACATCAACCTGCCGATCGCGGTGCTGATCTGGCTGATGATCTACCCGATGATGCTGAAGATCGATCTGGCCGGCGTACTCGGCGTCCGCAAGCGGCCGCGCGGCATTTTGATCACGCTGTTCGTCAATTGGCTGGTGAAACCGTTTTCCATGGCTTTGATCGGCTGGGTCTTTTTCAAGCATCTGTGGCTGCCGATCATCGGCGAACAGGCGGCCGACCAATACATCGCCGGCTGCATCATTCTCGCGGCGGCACCCTGCACCGCAATGGTGTTCGTCTGGTCCTATCTGACCGATGGCGATCCGGCCTATACGCTGGTGCAGGTCTCGGTCAACGATCTGATCATGCTGCTGCTGTTTGCGCCGATCGTCGCCTTTCTGGTTAGCGGCGCCAGCAATCTGACCGTGCCGTTCGATGTGCTGCTCGACAGTGTTATCGCCTTCATCGTTATTCCGCTGACGCTGGGCACTCTCAGCCGAATGATCCTGATCAGACTGAAAGGCGCGGCCTGGTTCGAAAACCGCTTCGTCAAATTCTTTCATCCGATTACGGTCATCGCCCTGTTGGTGACTTTGATCTTCATTTTCGCTTTTCAGGCGGACAACATCACCGACAAATCGCTGCATGTCGTGTTGATCGCCATCCCGCTGCTGATCCAGGTCTATTTCAACTCTTCCCTGGCTTACGGACTGATGAAACTATTCAAAGTCCCGTTCAACGTGGCCGCTCCAGGCGCGCTGATCGGCGCCAGCAACTTTTTCGAACTGGCCGTTGCCACAGCTATTGCGCTGTACGGCCCGGAATCTGGGGCCGCGCTGGCGACCGTTGTCGGCGTGCTGGTTGAGGTGCCGGTGATGCTGTCGGTCTGTGTCTTCTGCAACCGAACCCGGTACTGGTTTTCCGATACTGCCGAAGTTCGATAGAGGAGGCTATGTCGTCCAATCTTCAGGTTGTGGGCAATGTGTTGGGAACAAATCGTTGCAGATCCCAAAGGGCGAGCGTTAAAATCCATGTTCATTTCTCCGCCGGCAAATCTGTCACTAACCGCTTCTCTATCGTCTGCGTTATTATTCACGCATGCAAAAGTCAAGTTTCATCATAGCGATTGCGATTACTTCGCTCACGATCATGGTTTGGGCGCTATACAATCGCCCCGAGAGCGAACCGGCGTGGCCTGAGCGTATTCAGGGCTTTGCTTTTTCTCCTTATCAGGCAGAGCAGGCACCTATCTGGAATAAGCACCCCAGCAGCGAAGAGATCGAGTCGGACCTGGCGTTGCTGGCGGGCAAAACCCATGCCGTCCGCACCTATACGGTCGAGAGAACACTGAGTGAGATTCCGAGGCTGGCCGCAAAATACGGTATCAATGTTGCCTTGGGCGCTTGGGTGGATGCCAATGAGGAGAAGACGCGCAACGAGATCAGGAAAATGCTCGACATCTCGGTCCACTCGCACAATGTGGTCCGCATCATCGTCGGCAACGAAGTCTTGTTGCGTGGTGACATACCAGTAAAGAAACTGATCGAATATCTGGAGATGGCGCGCACCCGGACCGATATCCCGGTCAGCACCGCTGAACCCCCATACATCTGGAAAAGGTATCCGGAACTGGCTGATCACGTCGACTATATCACCGTACATCTGCTGCCCTACTGGGAAGGCGTGGCGCTCGAAGATGCTCTCGATTTTGTTGTCGACAACGTCAATGAATTGAAGCAGCTCTACCCGGGAAAACCCATTGTCATTGGCGAAGTCGGTTGGCCAAGCAACGGGCGCAGCATCAAGGCTGCGACCGCCTCGGAGGCCGATGAAGCAACCTTCCTGCGGCGTTTTCTGGCGCGCGCCGCCGAAGAACACTATATCTATTATCTGATGGAAGCCTTCGACCAGAAATGGAAGCGTGAAACCGAAGGCGCGGTCGGCGCCTACTGGGGCGTCTATGACGTCGAGCGCAAACCCAAATTTCAGTTCACCGAACCCATTATAAAGATACCGGATTGGCCGATCCTCGCCGGCATCTCCGTCATCATCGCCGTGATCACCTTCTCCCTGACGCTTATCGACAGCAGGCAGCTGGGTGCTCGCGGCCGCGGCTTTCTGGCTCTGATAACCTATGCAACCACGACCGCAGCCGTGTGGATCATCTACGACTACACTCATCAATATCTCACCTTCACCAGTGTGGTTGTCGGCATACTGCTGATGCTTGGTATGATCGGCATTATTGTGGTGTTGCTGGCGGAGGCGCATGAGTGGGCTGAGGCACTCTGGACACGGCAGCACCGGCGCCCGTTCAAGCCGGTAGCGGTCGAGGACGAAGTACTGCCGATGGTCTCGGTGCACGTGCCGGCCTACAACGAGCCGCCCTCGATGATGATCGAGACCCTCGATGCGCTGGCGCAGCTCGACTACCCACGCTACGAAGTCATTGTCATCGACAACAACACCAAAGACCCGGCGGTATGGGAGCCGGTGCGCGACCATTGTGCGAAACTGGGTACACGGTTCCGATTTTTTCACGAAGATCCTCTGTCCGGGTTCAAGGCAGGTGCACTCAACTTCACACTTCGGCATACCGACCCGGACGCTGAAATCGTCGCAGTCATCGATGCCGACTATCTGGTCGATCCGCGCTGGTTACGCGACCTTGCGCCCCAGTTCACGCAGAAAAATGTCGCCATCGTGCAAGCGCCTCAGGATTATCGTGACGCGCATGAAAACGTCTTCAAGGCGATGTGCTATGCGGAATATCGCGGCTTTTTCTATATCGGCATGATCACCCGCAACGAGCGCAATGCCATCATTCAGCACGGCACGATGACCATGGTGCGCAAATCGGCATTAGAGAAGGTCCACGGCTGGGCGGAATGGTGCATCACGGAGGACGCTGAGCTCGGCTTGCGAATCTTTGAACAGGGCTTCGAGGCCTGCTATATCGCCAAAAGCTATGGGCGCGGGCTGATGCCCGACACCTTTATCGACTTCAAGAAACAGCGTTTCCGCTGGGCATTCGGCGCGGTACAGATCATGCGCCGCCATGCCGGTAGCCTGCTGCGCGGCACAGGCAAGCTGACCGCAGGGCAGCGCTATCATTTTCTCGCTGGCTGGTTGCCCTGGATCGCCGACGGCATCAATCTGCTGTTCAACGTCGCCGCACTCTACTGGTCGCTGGCGATGATTGCGGCGCCCGAATATATCGATCCCCCTCTGCTGGTATTCTCTATCCTGCCGTTGGCGCTGTTTGTGTTCAAAATCGGAAAACTGGTCTATCTCTACCGGACCCGAGTGGGGGCGAATACCGTGCAGACCATTGCTGCAGCCCTGGCAGGCCTGGCACTTACCCACACTATCGGGTTGGCGATACTTACCGGCTTTTTTATACGCAGTAAACCCTTTTTCCGTACCCCAAAACAGGCCCACAAACACGCCATGTTTACGGCGCTGAGCGCCGTGCGGGAAGAGGCTTTGATCTGTTTCGCGCTCTGGCTGGCCGCCTTCGCCATCATCGAGGCTTTTGGAACCGAGACACTGGACCTTTTGATGTGGTCGATCATGCTGCTGCTGCAGTCGGTGCCCTATGCCGCTTCGGTCATCGTTTCCATTATCAGTGCGCTGCCGGCTCTGCCGGCCGGCTGGATCGGTGAAACCGGCAGCATGCAGCAGGCGGCGTACAGCGTGCTGGATTCGAACACAGTCAGCAGCGGGCAGTAACGAGCTATGTTCACGGATGCACGCAACTTGCCCGATCGGACCAGTGTGGAGGCCGATCTTGCCATTATCGGGGGAGGCGTCGCCGGCATCACGCTGGCGCGTGCTCTGGCGGGCAGCGGCATCAGTGTCTGCGTGGTCGAGGCCGGTGGACTGAAGCCGGATCCCGAGGTTCAGTCGCTCTATGAGGGAGAAAACAGGGGTATCGACTATTCACCGTCAGGCACTCGCCTGCGCTTTTTCGGCGGCAGCTCGAACCACTGGGGTGGGTTCTGCCGCCCGCTGGATCCCATTGATCTGGAGCAGCGTGACTGGGTGCCATTCAGCGGCTGGCCGTTCACGATTGATGAGCTGCGACGCTATTACGAACCGGCGGCCGAAATCGTCGAAGTCGCCCCAGGCCGCTTTGACGATAGCGACTACTGGGAGCGGGTGACCGGGGAAAAATTGCCCGAATGGGTGACCGGCCGCATGCGCCTGCAGTTCGTTCAGTTCAGCCCTCCGACCCGTTTCGGCAGCCGTTATCAAGATGAAATTAAAACAGCCGCTGACATCCGCGTGCTGCTCAACGCCAACGTCACCCGGATATCGGCTGGGGATGATGCCCGCGCCGTCGAACGGCTCGACATCCGCACATTGAACGGCCTCAGGCACAGCGTCAAAGCCCGCTATTACGTATTGGCGGCGGGGGGGCTGGAAAATGCGCGCATCCTGTTGCTGTCCAACGATGTTGTGCAGGCCGGGCTGGGCAATCAGAACGATCTGGTCGGCCGCTTCTTCATGGAACACCCGCACCTGAGCGGCTTTGCTGAGATGGTGGTGGTGGATATCGGGCGCTTGCCGAAGATCGTGCGAGAAAGGTTAAAAGCGCAAGGTCGTTTTGCGAAGGCGGCCTTCAACCCCACGCAGTCGTTTCTGCGCGAACAGCGCCTGCTCAATGCCACATTCACGATGGGTGTTGCCGGTGCAGTCCCTGCTGGCAAGCAGCCGAACAGAGCAGATGCGCATGACGCGGCTCGTCGCGACATGCTCCTGGCTGCGCGGCACTTTCTCGGCGATGAACAGCATGCGGCAAAACCCGGGCAGGAGGACGATGTCGGCGTCTGGCTGGGCATCGGTGCCGCCTGCGAACAGGTGCCGAATCCGGACAGTCGCGTCACACTCTCGGCGCAGCGCGATGTCTTGGACTTAGCGAAGATCAAACTGGATTGGCGTCTGACAGAACAGGATCGCCTCAGCTTCTATACGAACCTCCGGTCGCTGGCACTCGAGTTCGGCGCCCTCGGTATCGGCCGTATGCGAGAGTTGATCGCAGACCGGCACGATTGGTCTCAACCCGTGCACGGCGGCAGCCACCATATGGGCACTACACGCATGAGCGATGATTCTTCACGCGGCGTGGTCGATGGCAACTGCAAAGTCCATGCGGTCGACAATTTTTACGTGGCCGGCAGTTCGGTGTTTCCCACTTCAGGCGTATCCAATCCGACACTGACCATCGTGGCACTGACCCTGCGGCTTGCCGACCACCTCAAGGAGCGAATACGATGAATGCTGAGCATCGATTTTTATTGCCCCGGCCCGGCGGCAGCGGCCGATATACGCGGAGGACCTTTCTGCTGACGGCTCTTCTCGGCCTGACGGTGGGCGGCTTTGCTGCCAGCCGATCTCCGGCCGACACCTCGCCGGATCCCTGCGTGGAGCCGCGATGGTTGCACAAAACCATTGGCGATCGACAATCCGCAGCACGAATCGGCCGGGCTTATCTGGATTTGCACCCCAACTATCGCCGATGCCATCGGCTGATCGCGGACATCGAAAAGGCACTGAAAAGGCAGGATGCCTCCTTCTCCCTGACGGCGGATGCAGAACAGACCGGCAGCGCTTTGCAGCGTCTGGTGCGTAAGGAATTTACCCGTGGCGAAGTGGTATCAGTGGCGGGCTGGGTATTGAGCGGGACTGAAGCGCGTTTGTATGCCCTGACCGCAATGAGTGTATAAGCACGTCTGTGACGCGGTTTGCAGTGCGACCGGTCTGCGCCGCACTTCTGTCTAAAGGAAAATTCACGTCCCGTTGCAGATCACTTTTATTTGGCCGATATCCGCAACGAACCTTCCACCAGTGAAACGTTTACGCTCGTCGATCCGAAAAACCAGAACAAAACGTTGGCCATTGAGTTCAACGCCGTGCTTCGGCCGTAACTCCGCCGGTCAGGACATCCGTAACGGTTGCTCTTTATTTGCTTGGCTACGAATGATGCAGTTACTTCGGCGCAAAACCGGTGAACGAATTCGAGCGCCGAGTGGTGCGCAACCCAATGGCGCAAACCCCCGGTCTTGTTAAAATAGGTTGAGAAGCGTTTTCTGTTTGGCTAATAGGGGAAGATCCGTTTCAATGGGATTGTGAACGATCAGGAACTCACCGGTGAGAGCGGATGGATCGATGCTTGGACTTTGGAATCACTCTTTTGACACAGGATGCTTTTTGTTTTTAAAACATCTCACAAATAAAAGACCAGTAATCACTCCCCAGAAAACCAGATACAGGTTATGCAAAAACATCTGCAGGCTCATATGTTCGACACCCCGGACATAATCGATGGTT
This sequence comes from Methylococcaceae bacterium UBA2778, assembly GCA_002352385.1. Taxonomy (GTDB): domain Bacteria; phylum Pseudomonadota; class Gammaproteobacteria; order Methylococcales; family UBA2778; genus UBA2778. Next base: position 13,248 of record DEII01000115.1, read on the forward strand.
TCGTCTAACAGCAACAGCACCAGAAGAATATAAATGAAGAACGTTATCTTTTTCTTATGCTTATACCAAACCCATAGGGAAAACATCACGCAGCCCGTGAAGAAGTGATATAGGTTATGCAGCAGCATCTCCTGGTTCATGCTGTCTATTTTGAATGCGGCATCAACCACTACCAGTAAAATCAGCCCTACAAGGAGCGACAACCAAAGTAATTTCATAATTGAAAATATGGTCTCAGACTGTCAAAGAGTCAAGCTTGGAAATCGTTGGAATGCAGCGGGAAGGACGAGGATATTTTACACGACTTCCGGCTTTTTTCCTTCAATATCGTTGCACGGCCAAGCTCCTGTTATATGGTTCATGCCGGCGGCAATGGCGTATTCATCGATCAAGGCTTTGACGACTGATTCCGCACGGTCCTGCGACAACCGCATGTTGCATGACCCCGCCTTTGAACCGCGATCGACGAAAGGGGTCGTTGATTCGCGAAGGGTTTGAAGGGTTTGTTATCCCGCAATACTTTTAACGGTCAAATGACGCACGTCGCTGCGCTACGGTCCTTTTTTGAGGGAGGCTAGTGTTTGCATGATGTCTTTGCTGGTGATCTCAGCGGCAGCGAATGCGCCCGCGACGAAAAAAAGAAAAGGGCCGAAATCGTTGACGGCGTGGATACCGGTGAAGTAAAGTCCGGGCAAAATACTTTGAAACCGTTCGTCCAGGACGGGAAACCCGTTGTCGCAGGCAAGCCCCTCGATTATGTTCGTTCGCGCGATATAATCCAGCCTTTGCACATCCACCTGATAACCGGTTGCCAAAATAACATGATCGATCGTCAGCGAACGCCGGTTGCTCAACGTCACTGTCAACTCGCCATTCGGTGATCCCTTGCATCCGAGGACCATTGTGTTGGGCCATCGGGTTAAGTTTTGATGCGCCAGGCTGTCCAGCAGCCACGCTTCCAGCTCCAATCGGCCTTCTTTCCAGAAACGCTTGTTGATCGCTTCCTGCTCGGGTTGCGGCAGTCGGCGATACTAGCCCGGATCGGTGCGCATCCGCTCGATGTAAGCGTGGGCCCAGGACCAGTCCGACGGTTTGAACTCGGGTGTTTTGTGGCGGTATACGATATCGACGCTGGCTGCATGACGGCTCAACAACCCCGCCCACTCGAATGCGCTTTGCCGTCCGCCGATGATGAGGCAGCGTTTTCCCGCCAGCAAACCGGGATCGCAGGCGTCGGATGAATGGGCAAAGCTCCCTTCGGGGAATATCCTTTCATACTCCTCAGGGATATAGCGAAAAGGGTAATAGCCGGTGGCAACGACGATGTTCGAGGCGCATACGGTGTTCCCGTTCCGCAGCTGCGCGGTGTAGTCTGGATTGTCGTAGGTCAGTTGTTCCACTTCCGTTTGGATCATCGACAGATGATGCGTTTTAATCGTTTCTTCGAGATAGCCGATGAAGAACTCGACCGGAACCGGCTGGATCTCTTCAGCCGTTAATCGCCTGGCCTGTCGGTAACGTTCGAGACTGTCGACGGTATGCCAGTCGCACGGCGTCCGCAAATACATTCCGGACGGCATGTGGTTCTTCCAGAACGCCATCGGCTTTCCGGTCACGAGATAGTCGATGTGCTGTGCTTGAGCGGCCAGGGCCATGGCCAGCCCGTAGGGACCGGCGCCAATGATCAACAAGTCGGTTTTATGTTGGTCGGTCATCCGTTCGAGTCCCTTGGCGGGAGGTCATCGGCGGGCCGGAGTCCTGAAAAACGAATAATCCCCAAGAATTTCTGCGCAGTGCCCAGCCCCTTGCTGAGCATTTCGGCGCTCACTGTGACCATGCCGCTCCCCCTATCCTTGACTTCCAGGACATCGGCCTGACTGAAAAACGGCCCTCCGGCGACAGCCGCCACGCCGTTTGTCCCATTAATGCATGCTCGCTTGTTTGCTGCATCACTCTTGAGCCGTGGCCGGTGAAAGAGGCCGTTGGTTTTCGAAGGGCTGTTATGCCTCAATACCTTCAACGGTCAAATGAAGCACGTCGGTGCGCTGACTCGCGTGCTCAAATGTTATTGCGCGGACGTTTCCTTTTGCATCGACGTCGAGCACTGTGTTCTCATCGAGGTCCTTTGACTCGGCAATGTCGCTATCACGGAACCCGATATATAGCGTATCGGTGTCTTCGAAGTAATTGACTTTCATGGCGTGGTGATGTCTTGAAACATGTATCTGAGCGGAACTTGAAACACTGCAATATTCCATGCAAGAAAGATGCTTGTTTTCAAGACCTGACACCAACTCGCGTTTTCAAGACCTGACACCAACTCGCTCGGCGCTTCCGCGTTTTTCGCGAAGCCTCATTTCGTCTAAAGTAATTCCAGGCGTTCGTGCAGCGTTTGATTGAGTTTCACCATGTGACCCTCATTTTATCGCGGCCTGCTGTTTCATACAAAACCGGATTACAGAACGACCCTCCCTGTGGGTGATGAAGGATGGCTTGGAGGCGAGGCGGAGTCTGGGGCATCCTCACCATACATGTTTAGCCTGCATAGAAGGATGCGGTGAGCCCGCGAACCGCATCAACCGGCTGGTGACACAGACGACAGACCCAAGGGACGAAACCCTTGGAGACGCTCCTGAAGGCAATACGCCGGAAACCCGATGCCAGGCTGAATGTCACATTGACAGAAAGGGAAGGCAGCAGTAGTCTGAACGGTATAAAACGTCGCTTCAAAGTCAGGCAAGCCGAAAAAGGCGAGAAGCCGCGGTTTGTTCCCCTATTCTCCAGCCCCATCTCCTGAAGAGGGAGGAGTGTCATTGATGGTTACTGTTAACACGCTGTATCCAAAAGTTCAGACTAGTATTAAAATCGACCATTCACAACCATTACCCGTAAGAAGTGCTGCGGCTCTGCAGAGAGGTCAGATCCTTCGCTTCTCGGCGAGACCTGCATTGTCCCCGAAAGCGGTACTCTTGACCGCTTTTTTGACAGGGGCAACCGCCCAAGCTGTCAGCGCCCCTTCAATCAATTGGTATGTACCGGCATTGCAACCGGTTCTGGTTCATGCCCGGGCCGAGCAATCGCAAGCAAGACCAAAGCTCGTTCCAAATCTGATCGGCAAAACTTCCGCAGCACCTGTGGTGGAAGAAGGACGGCCCGTTAACGCCACAAATATTTCAATCGTACTCAAAAAGCCGAATATCCGCCTGAACGAGGCAATCGCCGAAAACGCCCGGATTATTGTTCGACTCCCCAACCCCGCTACAGGGAAAGAAATGGATGTCATTATCCCCACCACTTCCGACAATCCGGCCAACCCGGCGGTATCCATTGAGAATTTTGCGCTGAAACAAGATGGACATACACTCACAGCGACAGTGGACAACATATTGCTCCCCGATGGCGCCGAACTGATCCTGCCAGAGGGTGCTTTGGAAATTACCCGTCACTACGATAAAGCGATCCATCGAAAAAATCGGCGTGGTGGCGTAACTCTCTCTGACCAAGAGGAGACAACCTCCATTCCTCTCCCGGAACTGGTGATTCCCATTCAGCCGAACCGATCAAACAACCCGCTGCAGGCGAAAGTATCGGACATAGAAGCCCTGATGTCCTTGAAACCGGCCGCCAGCAAGAAACCAGGTGTCAATCCAACCAGCGAAGATGAGCTGCTTCCTGTTATACCGGCTACCAAACCCGAAGAACAGATTCGTCAGGAATTTAAGGAAGCCTTAATACTCAAAGGCCAATGGTCTGCTACAAAGAGAGCGCTCCTCCAAGAAATGTTTTCGGGAAAGCTGTCTGATGAAGAGCTCCAGGCCATGTTTCAGGCTGAAAAGTTAAAGTCCAAGTGGGGCATTAGCCTGAATGGAAAGGAACGGACAGTGACCCGGTTACTGTTTGATCCAGATGCAACGATTTTAGGTCGGAAGTGGCAGCATGCGGAATTCCTCATATCCCCAGGTACCACTGTAGATGCACGGGAAGCCGGGGACATTTTGGCAGACAATATTCCCGATTTGGAATTACGCGCCGCCGTCGCTCACGCCTACGAAGAAACCTATACCCCTGATAAGAAAAGGCTCCTGCGCCCTGGCCGCATTGACGGGCGAACCTTTGTCAGTACGTTCATTGGGATGAACGATTCAAATCAACCCATTACTTTACGCTATGGGACACCTCATATTGGAGGGGTTGATCGTCCACAAGTCCCTGCCAGTACCAATACGGATACTGCTACAGGTCAAAGGATTGTAACAATTAATGAAAAGTTGCGCGGCTCTATCCCTGTAGACCTGCTATCGCTCATTGCTCATGAAATAGTCCATCAGGACTCGGTGGGTAATGGGCGCTTTGAAGAAGGCACCGCCAAGCTTCTGGAAAATTTCATGAGCCTTCAACAGAAAGAAAAATTTCCCGCAGCTTATGTAGACCAAGAATTGGCGATTACCCCCTTAAGCCAACAACGAGGAAATCTCCTGAATGTAACTTATTTCAATAGTGGCTCCTCACAATTTCCATCTCCAGGAACAGAGGTTGCACCGGTCTTAATACCTAGAATATTCCCAGGGTTTCCTGATGCCAAACTAAGCCAAATGAGAAGTTTGCAAGAACTAGCCTTAACCGTTTTTGGAGGCAGCGGGGATTCAGTCCCAGACGAACCCACACCGGCAAACTTTTATGGGAATCAAGTGTTACGTGATATTACCGGAGATCAATCCCTTGACTTTGCTAACTTTAGCCCGGAATCAGTCGCGCTGTTTGATCATGGCATCCTCTATCGTCTGTCGAAACCAACCAAAGCGCGAATTGAAGCCGACTATGGCGGAAACAAGAAAGCCGCTAAGAACCATGTGCGATCCAGCCGGTTATTGGTTGAAGATCACTTAAACCAGTTGGGCATGACCCCGGATCGAAGCCGCATTCCCTTTGAGATTGTGGATGTGGGCGCTTAACGATTAACCCGAACCTGCGTAGGATGCGGTGAGAGAAGCGAACCGCATCGACGAGGGTTCCGTTGACCGATGCGGTTCGCTTCTCTCACCGCATCCTACGAAATCAATGGCGTTAAAGCGTTTGCGGGCAATGTCAGGAGGCGGGTATGGTTGAATATCGTCGCGCAAAAGTCGAAGGGGCAACCTATTTTTTCACGGTCAATTGCGCCGAGCGTCATCGCAATCATCTGCTGGTAACCCATATCGATTTGCTGCGACAGGTATTCCGCAAGGTGAGGGATGACCATCCATTCACGATCGATGCAATGGTCGTATTGCCGGACCACCTGCATTGCATCTGGACCCTGCCGCCGGGTGATGCGGACTATAAAATACGATGGGCTTTGCTCAAGGCGGGATTTTCCCGTGATATCCCGCCGGGTGAGCAACGCTCACAGAGCCGCATGAAGCGGGGCGAGCGGGGAATCTGGCAACGCCGGTATTGGGAGCATTTGATCCGTGGCGATAGGGATTTTGAGCAGCATGTCGAATACATCCATTGGAATCCGGTCAAGCATGGCTGGGTGAAACAGGTCAAGGATTGGCCGCATTCGAGTTTTCACACCTATGTACGACGAGGCATCGTCCCGGAGAATTGGGCCGGAGTGGCCGATGAGGCTTTCGAGGCTGGAGAACGCGTAGGATGCGGTGAGAGAAACGAACCGCATCGATCAACTACAGCGGCTCCAACACAAAAACCGGTGCCGTGCGTTCCAGCGTCGAAGTGCCCCCATGCTCATACTTCCTGCCGTCGGCCGCCAGGCGGAAGCCGTGGTCGGAAAAGACCAGCAGCGGCCGGTTTGGGTCCAGCCGCGGACGCGTCCTGTGCAGTGCCAGTTTCAGTTCGGTGGCTGCCAGCTCGGTGAGTTCAGGGAAGCGGAGCGTTCGAGTGTGGATGAGCTGGTCGATGACGTCGATTTTTTCGAAGAAATGGTTGACGCCGTTGTTCAGCAGTTCCCGGTAGCAGCCGTTAGTGGTGGTATCCAGCGACACTTGGGCGAAATGATGCTGGTGAAGGTGCCAGTCGGTCAGCGTCTGTTCGAGCGTCGTTTTGACGGAGTCGAACAGAGGCAGGCCGGCGCAGTCCAGTATCAGCCACTGAGCGTCGCGGTGCTCTTGCAGAATATCGGTGAGGGGCGGCAAGGCGGGCAGGGGGGTGCGAGCGAGGGTTTCGAGACACTCGAGCCAGCGGCGACCGGCGAGTTTGCGGAGGATCGCATGGTGTCGATAAAGCCCTTCGCACAACGCTGAAAGAGTTTCCGGCGTTGCCGGTCGGCTGGGGCGAATCAGCTGAGCGACGGCTGAACAGAGTGAGTCGGCATCGGCGATTGTCTCAGGCAACGGAATGTGACCGTCGATCAACCAACTCAGTATCCGTTCCTGACCTTCCTCATCGAGCCCCAGTTGTTCGAGTTTCGCTATGCTGTTTGGCGCCGCCCACTCCGGCCGCAGCGCTGCGGTGATCTGTTGCAGCAGTCCGTGATGCAGCCGCTGGGGCAAAGGGGCAGCGTGACACAGGCACTGCTGCGCGCACCAGACCGCCATCTCTTCCTGCAACTCTTGCTCCTCCTGCACCGAGCCGCCGGTGAAACGCAGGCGCCGTCCCGGCAGGGCCTGAATTTCCCGGGCGATGGCTTGGGCGAGATCGTCCGGCTGCCACACTTTTTTTTGCAGCAGTTCCGTGATCCGTGACAGCTCGATCTCCTGCACCTCATCGAGCCCGGCGAGCGAGCGGTCGAAGAGCTCGACATCGCAAATCTCCGGCAGCGGATTCGACCCGTCCAGATAAGAAATCGTCTGCTCGGGCAGTTCAAAACCCTCCCGGTGCCATTCCCGGATCTTGTTTTTCACCGAATCCTGCTGGAAAAATTGCACCAGAGCATCACCGAGTCGAGCGCGAAGGGCATCGAAACGGTCGAAGAGCTGTGCGATGGGTGCGCTGCCGTCGCGAAAGCCACAGGGACACAGAGGCTGATAATCGAGATTGACAAGGTTCCGGCAGCGCAGTGCGGCTGCCTCTTGGCGGCACGCCTCCAGCTCCGAGATCAGGCCCGACAGGCCGAGGTGGCGGCTGGTGGCGACGTCCGGCGGTTGCCACTGCCAGATCGCATGATTCTCCTGGGCCTGCCACCAGGCGTCGTGCTGACGCTGATAGGCTGTCTTGTAGTCGCTGTAGATCTGCCTCGCCTGGTGCAGCCAGGCTTTGAGGTCGTCTATCCGCTCCAGATCGGGCGCGCCGCCGAGCCGGTCGATCGCTTCGCGCAGCGCATCATCGGTGCTTTCGCGGATGGCGGGGTGCTGCAATAGATGCTGCAGCCTTTGCAGCTCGCCCACCAAGCGCGGTATGCGCTCGGGAAGTTCGCCGAGTCTGCGCACCTGCTCGAGAAAGCCGGTGATCGATCCTGTCGCATGAAAGAACCGTTCGAATCCCTGCAGCAGGTTCTCGCTCTTGTCGAGGGTGCGCCAAATTTCCATATGATCGTCGAGCGCCTGGATCAGGTGTTCTCCCTGGTTGCCGCTTTTGAGTTGCAACACCAGGGTATGCAGTTGATCGACCTGCTTGCGACCCGTTTCTCGCAGTCGTTCCACCATGCGCCGCTGCGCCAGAACCGTCCACTGTTTCGGTGTACGGATGCCGAGTCCTTCGCAGAGTCGCTCCAGTGCCTGGAGCTGCTTCGTGTTCAATGCATGAGCAAGCTCGACGGTATCGTATTGCAAAGGGTTCGGCAACGACTCGAAACAGTCCCGGTAGGAGCGTTCCTCCTTGCGGATATCGATTTCGCCCTGCAGGAAGAGAAACAGCAGCAGCGCTTTGATCTGATCCGGGACCAATCCGTAGATTGGCTCGGCCAGGTGACGGTGAATCGTTTCGGGGCTCGGATTGTGTTCGAGCAGCGGCATCAGCAGCCGCACCAGTTCCAGCTTTTCCGGATTGGGCGCTGCGGTGTAGTCGCGCCCCTGGCGGTGCATCAGACCCATCGGCACCAGATAGGCTTCGCGGATCAATTTAACGTACTCGTCGGCGTCGTAGCGGCCGATATCGTCCTCGACAGCGAAGCGCATGAGGCGCAGCCAGGCTTCGCGCGGCAGCGGGCCGTGGCCGGGGGCGAAACGCTCAAAGGCGGGGTAACGCCGGCGCAGCACCAACAGAGCGATCGAATCGAGCCAGCCCGCCAGGCTGCTCTCTTTGTCGCCCGGCGGCATCGCTTCCCGTTTGCCTTCGGGAGTGATCAGAGCGGCATCCGACCAGACGCTGCGCATCGCCTGTTGAAACCAGGGCGTCCGTTTTTCGATGCGTTTGCCGATCTGCTCGATCACCTCGGGGCCGACCGGCTGTTCTCCCAAACGGAGCAGGGCCGCCAGTTCCAGCCATTCGTCGGTCACGGTCAGGCGGGGCGGCATGACTGTGTACGCATCGACAGCGGGTTCGACGACACCCCAGGGCGGGCGGATGCAGAAAGCGATTTCCGGAGGGCTCGGCGGTTGCTCCTCCCCGAACCAGACGCCATAGCGGCGCTCATGGAAGCGCCACAGCAGCCGGCGCTGCTGCCAGCGATTGCGCGGCAGCAGAAAGGGGTTGATGCCCTCTGATGGCAGCAAAGGCGCAAGGGTTTCGAGGATCAGTTCATCCTGTCCCTGCAGTTCGCGCATCGTTTGCGCAAGCTGCCGTTCCAGCGCTGCACGTCCGTCGTCCTTCAACTCGAGTCGGTAGCGGTCTCCCTTGGCGACGACATAACGGCCTTCGCGCGCCAGGGTCTCCAAGACCCGGCGGACGATCTCGATGTTTTTGGCCGGGTCGGTGCGGATCGCGCTGAAGAGCAGCCAGCCGGCGGCTTCGTCGATGCTGAGTGCTTGCCGCGCGGGTGACAGGTGGACCAGAATGAGCAGCTTCAGAAGGCGCTCCGCCAAGGTTTTCAGCGCCGGTTTATTGAACAGCTCGTGCAGATGTTTGAGATACCAGGGCAGCACCTGCTGAGCCAGGGCGAGAAACTCCGGTTGGATTTCGAACAGATCGCGGAAGTGGTCGACGATCACATCGGGGGTGAGGAGGGCGCCCCAGGGTTGCTCGAGAAAGGGCTCGATGCGGCGGGCGGGATCTCCGCGCAGGCGGGTGACGGTGAAATCGACGACGCCCCGAGCCTGCGAAAAGCGGTCGCGCACCTCTTCCAGCAAGGACAAGGTCGCCGGATGCAGGGGATAGATCGATCGAAAAATCTCGAAGTCGATTGCGGTAGCCGGATAGGCGGCACGCAGGTCGTTCGCCAACCGTTCGACAGCGATCTCATATCCCGGCTTCTTGACCAGAATGCTTTCCGCAATCAGGGACTGAACATGGGCCGGGGTCAGCAGCAGACGCAGCGGGTAGCGATCCTTGATCTTTCGATAGAGGCTGTGCTCCAGCTCGCCGGTGTGCTCGATCCCTTCCTGCATTGCCGCCACTACCCAGAAACGCCGGTCCTGAGCCCATTCCCCCATGAACTGCAGGAAGCGCACATCCTCGGTGAAGGCCCGAATGTCGGGCTTCGAGCGCAGGAATTCCGAGAGCTCGTCGAGAACCAGCACGCCGCCGCGGGGGAACCGTGCAAATCCCCGCTCCCAAGCCACACGCCGGTCGCCGGTGCTTGTTTCCATCCCGAGCGCCTGCCCGACAATCGCCTCGAGGCGGTTATCCGCACTATAATTGACCAAAGAGATGGAAACGGCCTTGGGACCGTCGGCGGTCAAGGCCTGCGCGCGCAATTTTTTGATCAGATAGGCAAGGAAATGCGATTTTCCGGAACCGTAATGACCGATGAGGAACACACCGCATCCATGGTCCCGGCGAAAGAGGTTTTTCAGCGCTTCGATGTGTTTTCGAACATCCGGCGTCAACACGAAGCTGTCGGTCAGCCAGGCGGTATCCGGTTTTTCGAGATCGTCGAGCCGGACCACCGTGGGGTGCGGGCGCACCTTCACCAGCTCACGGATGACGGCTGTTTTTGAATTCATCGGAGCTAGCATGGTGCTCGTTGTCAGGTGATCATTCGGAAAACGAACGGATAATGTCCTCTAAAATCCAACTTATACGCGTTTTACGCAACAATATCAAACAGGCCCTGTGGCAGCGGCAGTTCGACGAAGCGGCCAAGTTGCTCGATCGCCTCAAGCAGGAAGATCCTTTGGCGGGTGAAACGCGCTGCTTCGAACTGGAGTATCTCGTGGCAGTGAAGCGCAGCGAGGATGCTCTGGCGCTGGCCGAACAGCTGCTCGAGCTTTTTCCGGACTCTGCCCGCGTTCAGTTTTTGGCCGGACGCGTTTATTATCAGCGAAAGGATTACGCGAAGGCCGTAGACTGCTTCAGCGAAAGTCAGCGCATAGCCCGGCGCTGGGACAGCCAGCGCTGGCTGGGAAAAACCTATACGCAGATGGGGCGGTTCGAGGATGCTGAGGCGCCGCTGCACGAGTTGGCGCCGCGCCACGACATCGTCAATCTCGATCTGGCCTGGCTTTATGAACGAATGGGAAGCATCGACCGCGCCATCGCCTGCATGGATGCCTATCTCCAGAAGCATCCGAGTGCCGACCATGCGATCGCCAAGAGAAAGCGTCTGTTCGCCAACGCGCAGGATCCCGAGACGCTGAAGGCGGACGTCGACATGCTGGTGGAGCTGGATGAAGAGATCCCTCCTGAACTATTGGATGCCTATATCAAGGGTTTGCTCGAAACGGGGGAGAGCCGAACAGCGCGCCGGTTCATCCTGGAACGGCTCGACGCCTTCGATGACAAAACGGCGGTTTCTCTGGGCTGGATCTGCTACCATCGGCAGGCTTTCGATTTGGCGATGGCGCTGTTCCTCAAAGCGCTGCCGTCGAGCCTGAGCAACGTCAAGTTTCTTTCGTCCCTGGAAACTTCCGCTCGGCATTGCAATCGGGTCGATGATCTGCTGGCTTGCTATGAAACCCATGCGCCGACCAGCAAGAACCTCTATGGGCGCAGCCAAAAACTGCGGGCTTTGGTGGGGAGAGGGGGGCCGAACGGTGACGGAGACAAAAAATAACCTGTCAATCCCGAAAACTCCGGTGACTCCGGTTGCATAGATGCCGTCCGGATGTGTCGCCTACGCTCAATCGCTGTTGTAGCGGCTCTCTTCAGCATAATACTGAGGGAAACCCACGGCTGCTTTGAGCGCTTCGAAGTCCAGGATCTGCTCCGCCGTGTCACCCTGTTTGATCTGCTGCAGGGCCGTTGTCATCGCCTTGATCGAGGTGTTGAGCAAGGTCAGCGGGTAGACGGCGATTTTATACCCCATGGCTTCGAGTCGATCGAGCGGCAGCAGCGGCGTTTTGCCGTATTCGATCAGATTGACCATTTTCGGGCCGGCGACCGCGCCGCAATAGCGTTGCATCTCCTCTTCGGTTTCGGGTGCTTCGAGGAAGCTGATGTCGGCGCCGATTTCGGCAAACGCCTGCGCTCTGGCGATCGCCTCTTCGAGGCCTTCGGTGGCCCGGGCATCGGTGCGCGCCATGATCAGAATATCGGGCCCCTCGTTGCGGGCATTGACCGCCGCCTGGATGCGCAGCAACGCCTCCTCCCGAGGGACCACTCTCTTTCCCTGAGTATGGCCGCAACGCTTCGGCATCACTTGATCCTCGATCATGATGCAGGCGAAGCCGGCTTGGGCGTATCCTTGCACGGTGCGTTTGACGTTCATTGCGTTGCCGAACCCGGTGTCGCCGTCGCCGAACACCGGAATGTTCACTGCGTTGCAGATATTGTGCCCCTGATCGATCATTTCGGCATAGGAGATCAGTCCGGTATCGGGCAGTCCCAGGCGCGAGCCGGAAACGGCAAAGCCGCTCATAAAAGCGGTATCGAAGCCGGCCTGCTCGATCAGTTTGGTGGAGATTGCATCGTGACAGCCCGGCATGATGATCAGTCCGGGTTTGGTTAGCAGGGTTCTTAGTTTATTGGCGGGGGTTTGCATCGTTTCGTTACCAAAAGTGCTGAGCGCTGGAATTTCTTGTCGCGCGGTAAGCATTCCTACGTGGGAGCGTCACTGCCATTAAATAAGGATCGACGTCGATTGTAGGGCGAGGCCCTGCGGGCGATCCGCCATCGTACACCGCATCATGGCGGAACCGCTTCGCGTTCCGCCCTACGCCCTCGGTATGCGTTCCTACGCGGGAAGGTGGAAACCATCAACCGCTACAGCAGTGGAATAATCAGCAAAGCGACGATATTGATGATCTTGATCATCGGGTTGATCGCGGGGCCGGCGGTATCCTTATAGGGGTCGCCGATGGTGTCCCCGGTGACGGCGGCCTTATAAGCTTCCGAGCGCTTGCCTCCCAAATGGCCGTCTTCGATGTACTTCTTGGCATTGTCCCAAGCGCCCCCACCGGTGGTCATGGAGATGGCGACGAACAGGCCGGTGACGATCGATCCGATCAGAACGCCGCCCAATGCCTCTTTGCCCAGCGTCAATCCAACGACAATGGGGATGACGATGGGCAGCAGCGACGGTATGATCATCTCCCGGATCGCTGCTTTGGTCAGCATATCCACCGCTCGCGAATAGTCAGGCTTGACGATGCCGCTCATGATGCCCGGAAGCCGCCTTAGTTGACCGCGGACTTCCTCGATGATGCTGCCGGCGGCGCGCCCCACTGCCTCTATCGCCAAGGCGGCAAACAGGTAAGGCACCAGACCGCCGATGAACAGGCCGATGATGACCAGATGATTGGACAGATCGAAGGTGATATTGCCGCCGAGGTTGGCGGTGTAATCGGCGAACAGAACCAGCGCGGCGAGCCCGGCTGAACCGATGGCGTAGCCTTTGGTCACCGCTTTGGTGGTATTGCCCACCGCATCCAGCGGATCGGTGATATCGCGAACCGCCTGGGGCAGTTTTGCCATCTCTGCAATGCCGCCGGCGTTGTCGGTAATCGGCCCATAGGCATCCAGCGCGACGATCATGCCCGTCATGGAGAGCATCGCAGTTGCGGCGATGGCGATGCCGAAGAGGCCCGCCAGCTCGTGCGCTCCCCAAATACTGATGCAGACGGCAAGAACCGGAGCAGCGGTCGCCTCCAGAGAGACGCTGAGGCCGGCGATGGCATTGGTTGCGTGGCCGGTCGTCGAGGCGCGGGCGATGCGCCTGACCGGCGCGCGCTCGGTCGAGGTGTAGTATTCGGTCACGACGACCATGACGGCGGTCAGCGCCAACCCGATCAGGGCCGAATAATAGAGATTGTCGGTCGGTATCGCTGTTTGGTTCACCATCAATGTGTCACCGAGCATGATGGTCGTCGCCGGGTAAAAGAAAACCGCCGCCAGGCCGCCGGAGACCACGACGCCCTTGTAGAGCGCCGACATGATTTTTCCTTCTTTGGTGATGTGGACGAAATAGGTCCCGATGATGGAGGTGATGATCGAAATCCCGCCCAGCACCAGCGGATAGGTGACGGCTCCGGATGCGGCATCGTCGACCATCAGACCGGCAAGCAGCATCGTCGCGACGATCGTTACGGCGTAGGTTTCGAACAGGTCGGCCGCCATACCGGCGCAGTCGCCGACGTTGTCGCCCACATTGTCGGCGATGACGGCCGGATTGCGGGGGTCGTCTTCGGGAATGCCGGCTTCGATCTTCCCAACCAGATCAGCGCCGACATCGGCGCCTTTGGTGAAGATGCCGCCGCCGAGGCGAGCGAAGATGGAAAGGAGCGAACCGCCGAACGCCAGTCCGACCAGTGCATGCAATGGGTCGGCCGCAGCGAATGTTTTGAGTAGCGCGTAATAGCCCGCGACTCCGAACAGGCCGAGTCCAACGACCAGCATTCCGGTGACCGTTCCGCCTCGAAAAGCCACTTGAAACGCGTTGCACAAACCATGGCGGGCGGCCTCGGCGGTGCGTACGTTGGCGCGAACCGAGATGTTCATGCCGATAAAACCGGCAGCGCCTGACAGTCCAGCGCCGATCGCGAATCCGAAGGCGATGGTCCAATCCAGACCGAACCCGATCACCAGGAAAAGGATGGCGCCGACATAGCTGATGGTCCGGTACTGGCGATTCAAGTATGCCATGGCGCCCTGGTGGATTGCATCGGCCAGTTCCTGCATGCGTCTGTTGCCGGCCGGCTGCGAATGAATCCAGTCTATGGTGACAATGCCGTAAATGACCGCGAATGCAGCGGACAGCAGGGCAAATGCGACGTCCCACCCAACCGTTGCGCCGATCATGCCCAATAAGGCGATGCCGATGATGGAAAGATTCCTGCGGTAGCGGTTGTTCAGGCACGACTTTAACCGTTGTCCTGACGAAGCCTGTCGTTCGTTGGTCATAAAGATCGCTCTCCTTCTTGGGCCCGCGAAGGGCCGGTTCTTAATTAATCTTAGATGATGGTCCCAAGCATTCAATCACAGCGGCGAGTGGTGCGCACGGTGCACCATTTTGCGTAACGCAATGGCGCAACCAGACAGCCTCGATATATGCCTGTCCGTTGGGTTTCGCTACCGCTCGACCCAACCAACGCAGGGTTAATTCGGCGCATTTGGAATTGCTGATTCAATCACAAACTTCTTGACGGATCGAGTCTACATCAGTAGTGTATCAGAATTTGGCTCGGCCGAATGGGGCCGGCAGTTGTCAGGGCGCTCAAAGCGCTCTTTCTGCTTTCGACAGAGGGTTACGATCGTGGAGCTTAACGGCGCGGAAATCATTGTTCAGAGTTTGGAAGACGAAGGTGTCGAGTACATCTTCGGTTATCCGGGCGGGGCTGTGTTGCATCTTTATGATGCCCTGTTCAAACAGAACGGAATCAAACATATTCTGGTCCGTCATGAGCAGGGAGCGGTTCACGCTGCGGACGGCTATGCACGGTCGACGGGACGACCCGGTGTGGCGCTGGTGACATCCGGTCCCGGCGCGACGAATGCCGTGACCGGCATTGCCACGGCCTATATGGATTCGATTCCGATGGTGGTTATTTCCGGTCAGGTTCCCTCCCCGGTCATCGGCAGCGATGCATTTCAGGAAGTCGATACGGTCGGCATCACGCGCCCGTGCGTCAAACATAATTTTCTGATCAAGGATGTCCGCGACATCGCCGAAACGATCAAAAAAGCATTTTACATCGCCACCACCGGGCGGCCCGGACCCGTAGTGGTGGATGTTCCGAAGGATGTGACCGACCCGGCTGTCCGTATTCCCTATAAATACCCGCGGAAAGTCTCGATGCGGTCGTACAATCCTGCCGTCAAGGGGCATAAAGGGCAGATCAAGAAGGCCCTGGAGCTGATGCTCTCGGCGGAGCGGCCGATGCTTTACTCCGGAGGCGGCGTCGTTCTGGGCAACGCGTCCGAACAGTTGACAGCGCTGACGCGGGCTTTGGGATTTCCGATCACCAACACCTTGATGGGGCTGGGCGCCTTTCCGGCTACCGACAAGCAGTTTGTCGGCATGCTGGGCATGCATGGCACCTATGAAGCCAACATGGCGATGCATGAATGCGATGTGCTGGTGGCCATCGGCGCCCGCTTCGACGACCGCGTCACCGGCAAGCTCTCGGAATTTTGCCCTTATGCAAAGGTCATCCATATCGACGTGGACCCCTCTTCGATTTCGAAAACGGTTCAGGTCGATATTCCGATCGTCGGCCAAGTGGCGCTCGTACTCGACGACATGCTGACACTGCTTGAGGAGAGCAAGAAAAAACCGAACAAAAAGGCACTCGATGCCTGGTGGCAGCAGATCGATCGCTGGCGCAGCGTCGACTGCCTGCAGTATGATCGCGACAGCCAGAAAATCAAACCGCAATTCGTCATCGAACAGTTGTACAAGGTGACGAAGGGCGACGCGTTCATCACCTCGGATGTCGGACAGCATCAGATGTGGGCGGCCCAATTCTAT
>DEII01000115.1:29144-29579 GCA_002352385.1 Methylococcaceae bacterium UBA2778
CCGCTGGATCAATTCCGGCGGTCTGGGCACCATGGGCTTCGGTCTGCCGGCAGCGATCGGCGTCAAGTTGGCGCATCCCGATGCCGATGTGGCCTGTGTCACCGGCGAGGCCAGCATCATCATGTGCATACAGGAGTTGTCGACGGCGCTGCAATACAAAACACCGATCAAGATCGTGAATCTGAACAACGGCTATATGGGAATGGTGCGTCAGTGGCAGGAGTTCACCTATGAAAGCCGCTACTCGCACTCCTATCTGGATGCGCTTCCGGACTTTGTTCGGCTGGCCGAAAGCTTCGGTCATGTCGGCCTGCACATCGACAAACCAGAAGATGTGACAGCAGCCCTGGAGGAGGCGTTTGCGTTGAAAGATCGTACTGTTTTTCTGAATTTCCAGACCGACCCGACTGAAAACGTCTATCCGATGATCGAAGC
>DEII01000115.1:29643-30477 GCA_002352385.1 Methylococcaceae bacterium UBA2778
TGAGATGCGCCATATCATTTCGATCCTGATGGAGAATGAATCGGGGGCCTTGTCCCGCGTGGCCGGGCTCTTTTCCGCGCGCGGCTACAACATCGAATCGCTGACGGTGGCGGCGACCGAAGATCCATCCCTGTCGCGGATGACCCTGGTCACCCGCGGCAGCGACCCGATCATCGAGCAGATAAAAAAACAGCTGAACAAGCTGATCGACGTGGTCAAGTTGATCGATCTGGCCGACGCCGATCATATCGAACGCGAGTTGATGGTCATCAAAGTGAGGACGGACGGTCCGGCGCGGGAAGAGATCCTGCGGCTCACCGAGATTTTTCGGGGCCATATCGTCGATGTCACCAAGACCTGTTATGTGATCGAAGTGACCGGTGCTTCCAGCAAGCTGAATGCGTTCATTCAGGATCTGGACGACGATGCGATCATCGAGGTGGTACGTTCCGGCCCGTTGGGGATACTGCGCGGGGAGCGCGCACTCCATGTCTGACTGATTGTTTCAACCTTTGTCGGCGGCCGCACTGAGTAGCGGGTCTCGCTGAAACCTTTTTTAACAGCACGAGGAAACAGATGCACGTTTATTATGACAAAGATGCCGACCTTTCCATCATTCAAGGCAGGAAAGTGAGCATCGTCGGTTATGGTTCACAAGGCCACGCGCATGCGAACAACCTGAAGGATTCCGGCGTCGAGGTGATCGTTGGCCTCCGTTCCGGCTCGGCTTCCGCGGCGAAAGCGGAGAACGCCGGTTTGACCGTCCTGTCCGTGGAAGAGGCGGTTCGCGAGGGCGACGTGGTGATGGTGCTGGCGCCCGATGAACATCAGGCG
>DEII01000145.1 GCA_002352385.1 Methylococcaceae bacterium UBA2778
CGCGGGAGGCGGGTTACGCCCTTTCCCGCTCGCCTTCGCCAAAGGTGTCGAGCGAATTCTTACTTCATCTCGAAGACGACCTCGTTGATGTGACGGCACTGACAACCTTTATGGTGCGTCAAGGGAAGCGGTCCCCCAAACCCGGCTTTGGACAGGAGCACTCTGGCGAAAAGCTTCGACATGCAATCGAAAGCCACCTGAGTCACGCAATAGCGGATGCGGGTTACGCCATTCTTTCCGAGGACATCAACAAAATTCGGGCCTTTTCAGAAAATGAACAAGAGTCGGACAAACGCTGGGAGCGCCTAACACGCTTGGTGGATGGAAAGAAAGCGCTTAGCCGAGTTTGCAATTATCTCAGCCGTACATTCAAGATCGATAGTGTGCAGCCGTGGGAAGAGATGCGCGGCTGCCTCGCAAATCGTATTGCATCAGAAAACTTGATTGATGCCGAATTGGAGAAAGTCATCAGTTACTATGCCGAAGCAAGTGAACTTTGATTTCAGGTCAAAACACAGCAAACCTAGGAGGCTGTCCAAGAACAGGCATCACGAAATCCGTAATACAATATATTGTGCGTATAAATGACATGTTGCAACAATATATAGTATATGAAGATTTCAAAGTCTCATTCTCGGACAGTCTCCTAGTCTAAGTATCCCTGTATGCAGGGCATAGCCCCTTGGTATAGCAGTCGCAAAGGATTTCGACCATCGGCTCCGGTGCGCCGAAGCGCATGTGACATTCATTGGAAAAGGAGAAACATTTGCCAACCACAGGGGCAGCGCAAACAGACAGAAGCGAATGCCGGCAATTGCTTCGGGAACGACAAGGTTCAATGATCAAGACATTTCCTCCTACAAGAAAAACCTTCACCATGCCCGACTGCTGCCACGACACCGACTGCGAAATCGAACAGCTGCGCACCCGCCAGTCACGGACCCTTAAGGCCGTCCTCGTCATCAACCTTGTGATGTTCGTCGTCGAAATCACGGCGGGGTTGCTCGCCGGGTCGACGGCCTTGTTGGCCGACTCGCTCGACATGCTGGGCGACGCGCTGGTTTACGGGTTCAGCTTGTACGTCGTTGCGCGCAGCGGCGTATGGAAAGCCGGCTCTGCCTTGATCAAAGGCGGAATTATGGGTGCGTTCGGTCTGTTCGTGCTCGGGCAGGCTGTTTACAAGCTGATCAACCCGGACGTTCCCCAGTTTGAAACGATCGGCATCATCGGCTTCCTGGCATTGACCGCGAATTCGGTCTGTTTCGCATTGCTTTGGAGCCACCGCTCCGAGGACATGAACATGCGGTCGGTGTGGCTCTGTTCACGCAACGATATGATCGCGAACATTTCTGTGCTGGCGGCCGCCGTCGGCGTCTGGAGGACGAATTCCCAGTGGCCGGATGTGCTGGTTGGCTTGGGGATCGCCGTGCTTTTCATTCATTCTGCGTTCCACGTCATTCGCGATGCGATCCAGGCCCTTTCGACGCATAGGCATTCTCCGTAAAAGGCTGGGGCCGGCGGCACTCGCCAATTGGATCGGTTCGAATGATATCGTGGCATGACTCGGTCACGCAGATTCAGGCCATTTCATGGGCACCGAAACGCCACCCGCTTACGTGAGATTGACTTGCCGACCGGTCGATTTTTCAATACACTTCCGTACCGCTAAACGGTTTTGGTTCCTTGCCTGACCGGTACGAAACGAGCCCACTAATTAAAAGAAAAAAAATGCTTGTATTGATGATTCCCACCCCCCTCCCTCAGAACAACCCGCTCCCTCAGAAACAAAAGCCATCGATTCGGCGCCGACGGATCACTGCGTTGACTTTTTCATGCCATCGGGCGGTGAGCCGATGAAAGTCTGGCGGGGCCGCCCCTATCCTCTCGGTGCGACATGGGACGGTGAAGGTGTCAATTTTTCGCTTTTTTCGGAGCATGCCACCGCCGTGGAGCTGTGTCTGTTCGACTCGGCCGACGCACCCCGTGAAAGTGCACGCATCCCGATGCAGGAGCAGACCGATCGGGCCTGGCACTGTTATCTGCCCGGCGTTCGGCCGGGTCAGCTCTACGGCTATCGGGTGCATGGGCCCTACCATCCGGAGGATGGACACCGTTTCAATCCGAACAAGGTCGTGCTCGATCCTTACGCCAAACTGATCCGCCGCGACATACGGTGGTCGGACGCCATGTATGGCTATCGTCTTGGTGATGAACGGGAGGACCTGTCATTCGATGAGCGCAACAATGCGGACTGCGCCGCCCTGAGCACGGTAATCGACCCGGCGTTCCAATGGAAAGGCGACCGCCCACCGAACACGCCTTGGCACAAGACCATCATTTACGAGGTTCATGTACGGGGCTTCAGCATTCGGCATCCGGAGATACCGGAAGAGCTGCGGGGAACCTACGCCGGCCTCGCCTCGAAACCGGCGATCGACCATTTTCGGAAGCTCGGCATCACTGCGGTGGAACTGATGCCGGTGCATCACCGCGTCAACGACCAACATCTGCTCGACAAAGGATTAAGCAATTATTGGGGCTACAACTCGCTCGCCTATTTCGCTCCCGATACCCGCTTCGCCTCGGCGAACGGCGCAGGCGACGCTGTCACCGAATTCAAACAGATGGTCCAGACCCTGCATAAAGCGGGCATCGAAGTAATTCTCGACGTGGTTTACAATCACACCGGCGAAGGCAATCATTTCGGTCCGACACTGTCGCTGCGAGGCATCGACAACGCATCCTATTACCGGCTTGCCGAGCAGCGTCGCTACTATAAGGACTATACCGGCTGCGGCAATACGTTGAATATGCTTTGCCCCCGCTCTCTGCAGCTGATCATGGACAGCCTG
>DEII01000075.1:0-210 GCA_002352385.1 Methylococcaceae bacterium UBA2778
GCAGAGAAAATCAGTTCAAGGGAAAAACGGGGGAGAAAATAGTTCCCACGTGGCACAAACAGCCCGTTTACAAAGCTGCCGCAGCAAAACAATCCCCTTTATAGAGAGTGTGCCACGAACAAACCCGAAAGGGTTTGGAGCTGTTTATAAGATGAAGGTAGGCCCTTCGAAATCGGCTTTCGGAAACAGATTTCAAACCACTTAATGCTG
>DEII01000075.1:286-3953 GCA_002352385.1 Methylococcaceae bacterium UBA2778
ACTTTCTCAGGATGAGCAGGGGAGTTATCCGATTACTGACCCTGTGGCAACCGGTATAGAGATGGCGCGAAGTTAGTACAGGCTTATAGATGGAACGTGGGAACCTGTCGTTTTGGTGTTAAGGGGAGAAACTCGAAAGAGGAAGAGTACTCAATACAAAGCACAGGGGCGGATTGTCTCGTAGTAGTGTTGAAGATTCTGTAATGGAATTGGAGCGAAGGGGGCAAATCATTCAGTTTTACTGATTTGACAACGGACAATTATGTTCGAAGGAACCTATTGAGTAAAACAAAGTCATTCATAATTTCAAAACAAGCTGTCTGGGACAGTTATCTGAAGGTAAAAAATAACCAGGGCGCAGCCGGAATTGATCGTTGCTCGATTTCAGAATTTGAGGGCGATCTGAAAAACAATCTGTATAAGATATGGAACCGGATGTCATCAGGAAGCTATTTTCCACCGCCTGTTATGCGAGTGGAAATTCCTAAAGGTGACGGGAAAATGCGAGCGTTGGGTATACCTACGGTTGCCGATCGAATTGCACAGATGGTGGTCAAGAACCATATTGAACCGGAATTGGAAGCCATATTTCATCCTGATTCCTATGGCTACAGACCAAAACGATCAGCAAAGCAGGCGTTATCGCTTGCTAGAAAGCGTTGCTGGCAAAATGATTGGGTTATCGATATGGACATCAAAGGTTTCTTTGACAACATACCGCATAATCTGATGATGAAAGCAGTTAAAAAGCATACCAAAGAACAATGGGTACTCCCCAAGGCGGCGTGATCAGTCCGTTGCTGGCAAACCTGTTTCTACATTATGCATTCGATGACTGGATGCAGAGGAACTATCCATCGAATCCGTTTGAAAGGTATGCGGATGATGCGGTTGTGCATTGCGATTCAGAAGCACAGGCTTGGGAACTAAAATCTGAAATAGCAAAACGAATGGGACAGTGCTGTTTAGAACTGCATCCTGAAAAGACAAAAATCGTCTATTGTCAGGATGCAAATCGTACTGAAGATCACGAACTCCATAGCTTTGATTTTCTGGGTTTCTGTTTTCGACCAAGGCTTTCACGCAGCAAGCATGGCCAGTATTTTGTTAACTTTTCACCAGCAATTGCACCCAAATCGAAGAAAGCAATTTATTCTGAGATAAGGCAGTGGTGCCTGCACCGAAGAAGTGATCTTTCATTGAAAGAACTAGCCAACAAGTTGAATCCTGTCGTTCGAGGCTGAATTGAGTACTATGGGGCATTCTTTCAGTCTGAATTGATCTTTCTGGTGTTTCATCTGGATAAATTGATCTATCATTGGGTGATCAGGAGATATAAGAAGCATGGCAGCAATTTCAAGAAGGCAGAAAATTGGGTGAAGCGCATAAAATGCAAGGCTCCCAATTATTTTGTACACTGGGATTTTCTCCGTGCTTGACTGAATGATAAGAGCCGTATGAATCGAGAGATTCACGTACGGTTCTGTGAGAGGCCTGAGGGGAGGTTCCTCTTGCCTACTCGACCAGACATTTAACCGCCATGCTGCGCACAGCAGTTAAATGCTTATATGTTAGCTGGATAAAGGGCACACTGTATCTGTGTGTATGCAGTCAACCAACTAGAAGAATGGAGAGATTCAACCATGTACAACCACTCACAAGTCACAGGCGCTTTTTCCGCCTTCGTTGTAGTTGCAGCCTGCGTGTTGGTTACGGGGGCAGTTCATGCAGAGAGCGTCAAGCCCAACATCCTTGTCATCATGGGCGACGATATCGGTATCACGAACATTAGCGCCTACAGCCATGGGCTGATGGGATACCAAACCCCGAATATCGACAAGATCGCCCGTGAGGGCGCCATGTTCACGGATTACTACGGCGAGCAGAGTTGCACGGCCGGTCGTTCCGCCTTTATCACCGGCCAGAGTCCCTTCCGCGTCGGCCTGACCAAGGTCGGCATGCCTGGCGCCAAGCAAGGCATCAGTGACAAGGACCCGACCCTTGCACAACTGCTGCAGCCACATGGATACACCTCAGGACAGTTCGGCAAGAACCACCTCGGCGACCGAAATGAATATCTGCCCACCGTTCACGGCTTCGACGAATATGCGGGCGTACTCTACCACCTCAATGCACTTGAGGAACCGGAGAATGTCGATTACCCGAAGGATCCCGATTTCTTCAAGAATTTCGGACCGCGGGACTCGATCCACACCTGGGCGACCGACAAATTCGACAAGACCGAAGACCCGCGTTTCGGCGTGGTTGGCAAGCAGAAGATCAAGAGCACCGGCCAGGTCACGACCGAGCGAATGAAGACCTATGACGATGAGACGCTTGCTCAATCCATCGATTTTATCGAGCGGGCCGTCAAGGACAAGAAGCCCTTCTTCGTCTGGCACAACACCACCCGCACGCACACCTTCACCCACCTGCGGCCGAAATATGCAGACATGATCCACGAGAAGGGTCTCATGGGCGCGGCCATGACCGAGTTGGATGATACCGTCGGCGCCTTGTTGAAGAAGCTCGATGATCTTGGGATCGCCGACAACACCATAATTGTTTTTACCTCTGACAATGGTGCCATGAAGTTCAGCTGGCCTGACGGTGCGACTTCACCGTTCCAGGGACAGAAAGCCACCACCTGGGAAGCTGGTATGCGCGTGCCGGCCATCGTCAAATGGCCGGGAGTCGTCAAGCCGGATACCGTCATCAACGACATCTTCTCTCACATGGACTGGTTGCCGACATTTCTCGTCGCAGCTGGAGAGCCCGGCATCAAGGCTAAGCTCCTGAAGGGTCACAATGCCGGTGGCAAAAAATATAAGGTTCATCTAGACGGTTATGACCAAACGGCGCTACTCTCGGGTAAAGGGCCAGGTGTACGTAAAGAGTTTCACTACGTCACAGACGATGGCGACTACGCCGCGTTCCGGTATGGCCCGTGGAAGATTCAGTTCCTGACACAGGAATGCAATGGCTTCGATGTCTGGGACTGTGAATATAAGACGCATCGCGCTCCGCGCATCGTCAATCTGCGCCAGGATCCCTTCGAGTTCTCCCAGCAGCTCAACGCCAGTTGGAACAATCAGGAATGGATGTTCCGCCGCGGCTACCTCTATGTACCGGCCCAGAACTTCGTCGGGACGTTCGTGAAATCCTTTAAGGACTACCCGCCGCGTGGCCTGCCAGCGAGCTTCAGCGTGGGCGACGCACTCAAGAAGATAAGTGAGCCGCAGCATAACTAACAGCGCGTGGTGTAACCGTCACGTCGGCCGATGACTGCAGAGCTTCCGTGAGTTTCGCCGCGCCAGCAGCCCGGCAGTTTCAACCTTGCCCGCGTTATGGAAGCGAGAACCATTGGCGCGGGCGACGAGTGACGGCTGGTTGACCATCCCCAGCTAACACATATGAGGCCACGGTAGTCAACAATCACAATAAAAACACTGCCGGAGAATAAGATCTCCAGCACACTTCAACATCCGCTGGTACAGGTATTCTGCCTTTCAATTCACGGACAGGTTCTGCGCTAAACACATATAGAGAGTCATTGGCAGACCGCAGCAGGTCTGTCGCTCTAGAATCAATGCAAGCTCTCCTTCTGCCGGCTCATTCATAGAGACAAGGGCTTGATCACAGATGGTAGAGTAGATGGGTTTCTCTG
>DEII01000170.1:0-2215 GCA_002352385.1 Methylococcaceae bacterium UBA2778
GTCCTGAGGGCAGTGCGTCCCAACTGATCGAGTTCCGCAGTTTCCAGGCCGATGAGCCCGGTGAACTCGTTTACGGTGATGTCATGCACGGACCGGTCGTGTCGGTGAACGGTAAAACACAAAAAAGCTATTGTGTGACCGTTTTTGATGACCGTTCGCGGCTGGTTTTACATAGCGCTTTCTGCCCCGGCGAAACCGCATTAGACATTGAATAGGTTCTGAAACAGGCGTTATTGAAGCGCGGGTTACCGAAACGGTTCGTCATTGATAATGGAGCGGCTTATCGTGCCCACAGTTTGCAGGGGATCTGTGGCCGTTGTTCGATTCAGATTATTTACTGTCGTCCTTATGCTCCCGAAGGCAAAGATTATGTTTCATACTGCACCTCTACCGTACGTTGAAGGGATAGTTCGTTTTGGTTCGAATTCACGGGCCGTTTCCATTGATTTTTCACGGGGGGATTGTCGCCCGGATGTTCATAGAGATATTCGCTCTTGTCTGTGTAGGCGTGTGCGACTAACAATCCCTTTCGACGCCAAATGTTAACCGTTGAGACATCAATATCGAGCAATTCCGCCATTTCCTTTGCGGTCAACAGACCCCTTTTACGGAGTCTATCATAGCGGGGCTTTAAACCGTACTGTTTGCGCAAGCGAGCGACCATCCGGCTATGAAAAGAACGTCCCCAGCCGGAGTGAAAGCCTTTTTCGTTGAGTCGATCGGCAATTTGACGGTCGGTGTAATGATCCAACAGACGGTCAATTTCTTCAATGACCTTTCGATCAGTCTCCCGTAATTGCCAACTGTTTTTTGGGCGCGGCAAAGTCAGAATCCGGGTGGCGCCACCTTTGAAGCGAATTGACACCTCGATGTGTTCGGCTTTGAGTAGGGTGACATCCTCAATAAATAACCTGACCAAGCGCTTACGTTCGCGATGTGGCGTTTGAGGATCATTCCATAACCGCGGAAAATCGTTGGCGAGCGCTTGAATTTCCTTTCGATGGGGTTCATCTAACACGCGATGGTCTGCTTGACTTTGACGTTGGTATTCGTCTTGGGCACTTTGGAGTCCCCGCAGCTTGTCATTCCAGTCGGCTTCCAAAGCATCAGCCACCAAGCGATTATCCGGGTCCACCTTCATAAAGCGACGCCGCGCTAACTCGGCTTCATAGCGCGCCCGTTCGACATGTTGCCGGCGCAGTGCGTCCGCTTCCTGGATGCGGGCTCGTAATTCCTGTTCGACGGCGAGGGTCACCTCGATATTCATCGGCGTCATCGTCTCCAACAAGACCGCGCTGATGGCCCGATCAATGCCTGCCCCGGGAATATGCTGGCAGATCGGCTTGCCCTGCTCAATCCCTTGGCGTTGACACAGTTAATGGGGAACCAATTGATTGCCCAAACTACAATAGCGTACCGTCATGCGTTCCCCGCACTGACCACACAGAACCCTGCCCTGGAGCAATGCCGGTCCCTCCCGCGGGGGGCTTTTACGGCGATCTTTACCTTGGGCTTGCGCATTGTCCAACAAACGCTGCTGATTGGCTTCGAAACGGTCCCAGGTAATGTAACCGGCATGGACGTCGCGTAGAACCACCTGCCATTGATCGGATTTTACTTGACGCGTGGTGGTCTGACCCTCGACACCGCGCTGGGTTTTGTGCCGACCAAACACAAAGGCGCCGGCTAAACGTGGATTATGCAAAACACGCAAAACCTGCGAGTGATCTAACTCACCCCACAGTAATTCACCCTGGCTGGGGCCGCTACGGGGACGCCTTGGGAATTTCAACCCTTGTGTCCGAAACGCTTTAACCGTGGCGCAGGCTGTTCCGGTCCGTGCAAAGGTGTCGAACACTAAGCGCAACGCGCCCTGAATCTGCTGATCCGGATCTAAAACCACGTGATCTTTCGGATCATAAATCAACCCCATCGGCAGTCGTATCCGTAACTCTCCACGACGGGCCTTGTTGAGTAGACCGCCTTGCAGCCGAGCCTGCAAGACATGGAGTTCCGCTTCACTCATTGTGCCTTTGAGTCCCAATAATAATCGATCATTAAAATGGGCGGGGTCATAAATACCATCCTCATCCAAAATCAGCGTATCAGTCAATGCACAGATCTCTAATAACCGATGCCAATCCATCGAATTACGTGCCAACCGTGAAACTTCGAGCCCCATGACGATGCCGACAGTGCCTAGACCCACTTGGCT
>DEII01000170.1:2262-2661 GCA_002352385.1 Methylococcaceae bacterium UBA2778
CTATCGATGACCACAATCTGCTCGATCGGCCAACCCAAAGTCACCGCCTTCTGGCGGAGTGCATATTGACGCTGGGTACTTTCGGTGTTTTCAAAGACCTGTCGGACCGTCGACTGGCGAACGTACAAATAAGCGTCCCGTTTAAGATGACTCGCCATCACTTTCTGTTGCACATCATTAACCATAAGTGATCTCCTGGTGAAGATGAAGAACAATACCCGCCAGAACCTGGATCGCTGATTGAGCAACCCGTTCCGGCATCGTCTCGGTCGGTACGATGACATCGGTCGGTTGGCTTCGACCCACACCCGGCAATGCTGAGTCCGTCTGACACCAGATCAGCATCCCATAACGCATGAACAGAACCCAGCCTTGGCTTTGATTTGGACGGGCGGTGAT
>DEII01000170.1:2698-2928 GCA_002352385.1 Methylococcaceae bacterium UBA2778
CATGGGCGCGCAAGGTTTCGTAACGATCGAGACGCTCGGTGGGTAAATCCGGTTTCACCGATGCGTTCACCGTTTTTTTTTCTTGCTTTTCAAAACCCGTTCGATACTGCGGGGGTGGACAGAAAGATCGAACTGGTGTTCGATTCGCAGGGCCAGGGTGGTTGAAGAAAGGCCTGGACTGTCTTCAAGAAGTTGTCTAACAAAGATCAATACCGATTCGGACAGTTTGT
>DEII01000232.1 GCA_002352385.1 Methylococcaceae bacterium UBA2778
ACCTGCTACAAGGCCGCCAATTGGAGCCATGTCGGCCAGACCAAAGGGCGAGGAAAGCTCGGCCCGGCAGGCAAACAGAGTGTTCCCATCAAAGATATATGGCTCTATCCGCTCGACCGCCGGTTCCGAGCACACCTAACCAGATGATTTTGTTGGATATGGGTTGGCCGAATATTTACGATTGTTCGCCTGCAAGTCCTTGACCAGCCAATACTTGTGCTCGGGAAACACCTGCGCGAACCCGTCGGCCCGCTCCGCGCTTTTGGCGACTTCATGGGTAATGTCTTCCCTGTCTTTTCCTTTCATGATCTGGTCGGCGAGCAGAATGTTTCGTCCCAGGCCGAGTTCGCCCGCGATCTGCCGGGCGATGGCAATATTGTCGCCGGTGACCATTTTGATATCGACGCCGTGCTGCATCGCCTTCTCCAGCGTATCGGCGGCGTCGTCACGGGGCGGATCGAAGAGCGGCAGCAACCCGAGGAATTTCCAGCCGCCGGCCTGATCGCTGCGCGCCACGCCCAGCGTGCGGTAGCCTTTCATGGCGAATTCCGTCACCGCCCGATCGGCGCGCGCACGCATCGTATCATCCAAGTCGCAGAGATCCAGGATCACCTGGGGCGCTCCTTTGCTCACTCGAAAGGTTTTTCCCTGATGGTCTTGGATATGCGCCTCGGAACGTTTTTTGACCGGGTCGAACGGGATGAAGCGAGCCTGTCGATAGCGTTTCAAGAGTCCTTTGTCGTCAACTCCCTGCACAATTGCCAGATCGATCGCATCCGGATTGTCAGGCTCGGATGCCAGCGCGGCGGTCAGAATCATCGACTGGGCATCGGCGGCGTCGAATACCGCGGGCTCGCCAAGGGTCAATCGGTTCTGCGTCAGCGTGCCCGTTTTGTCCGAGCACAAGATATCCATGCCTGCCATTTCTTCGATCGATTCCAGCCGCGAAACGATCGCCTTCAACTTGGCCAGGGTCATCGCGCCGACCGCCATCGTGACGGAAAGCACCGCCGGGAGCGCGACGGGTATGGAAGCGACGGTCAGAATCAGCGCAAACTGGATCAGCTTGAGGAGAGGCAGATGGCGCTCGAAGCCGACCAGAAGCAGGACGGCGACCAGAGCCAGACTGATATAGATCAGATAGTCGCCAATGGTGAGCACCGCTTTCTGAAAGTGGGAGACGGTCTTCGCCGTACTGACCAGGCGTGCCGTTGCGCCAAAATAAGTATGGCTCCCGGTAGTCGTCACAATCCCCGTCATTTCACCCTGTTTGGCGACCGAACTCGAATACACGAGGTCCCCGACTCTTTTGTCCACCGGCAACGATTCGCCCGTCAGCGCGGACTGATCGATACTCAAATAATCACCATTGACCAGCGCGATGTCGGCGGGCACCACGTCGCCGAGACGCAATCGCACGATATCGCCGGGCACCAGTCGGCTGGCTTCGATCTCGATCCATTCGCCTTTACGCCGGACCCGCGCTTTCAACGCCAGGTTCCGCTTCAATTGCTCGATGGCGTTGCCTGCCTGATATTCCTGCCAGAATCCAACTACGGCGTTGAACACCAGCAGCACCAGGATGATGATCAGATCGTCAATATCCCGGACTATCGCGGACAGAATGGCGGCGATCTCGATCATCCACGCAATCGGCCCCCAGAAGTAGGAAAGGAATTTAATCAGGGGGTGCGTACGTTTTTCTTGAATCGTATTGAGGCCATAGTACGCAAGCCGTTCATCGGCTTCCTCGAAGGTGAGCCCGTCCAGGCGGCTTTGCAGATACTTGATTAGAGCTGCCGCTTCCAGCGACCGCGCTTTATCGGCATCCAAGGGCGGTGGAAAATGCGCATTATTTTTATTCAACGTAGAAGGCCCGGATTGTGAAATTGTCAGGTTGGTTCATTCAGTAATAGAGCGTCGCTTCTCCAAGTTCTCGTTCGATTTCCAACAACCGGTTGTATTTCGCAATACGCTCGCTTCGGCTTGCGGATCCGGTTTTCAGGTGCCCACCATCCATGGCGACTGCAAAGTCGGCCAGGAACGGGTCTTCGGTTTCCCCTGAGCGATGGGATATGAAATAGCGCCACCCTGCATCGCGGCACATGCGTACGGCCTCGATCGTTTCGGATACTGTGCCGATCTGATTCAATTTAATGAGCGCCGAATTCGCTGTGCCTTCCGCTATCCCGCGGCTGATGTAACGAGTATTGGTAACGAAGATGTCGTCACCCACCACTTCGATCTTCTCTCCAAGCTGGCCGGTAAAACGCTTGAAACCATCCCAGTCGCCTTCCGCCAAGGGATCTTCCCAAAGAACAATCGGATATTTCGAAACCCATTCCTCGGCCAGCGCAATGATATCACTGCTCTGCATTCGCCCGCCGCCCGACCATTTGAGGTCATAGGGCTCGTGCCTATCCGTCGAGAATGAGTTGGCAGCACTGTCCAAAGCGATCGCAATGTCCTCGCCTGGCTTATACCCTGCCTTCTCAATGGCTTGAATGATCGTTTCGATGGCATCTTCGTTGCTTTCTAGATTGGGGGCAAAGCCACCTTCATCGCCGACGCTGGTTGCCAGACCGCGCTCTTTCAGGATGTTTTTGAGGACATGGAAGGTTTCCGCCACGTAGCGGAGGCCCTCACGGAAAGTCGGTGCGCCGAGTGGAACGGCCATGAATTCCTGAAAATCCACATTGTTGTCGGCGTGTTCCCCCCCATTCAAAATGTTCATGCAGGGGACGGGCAGCCGTCTTGCTCCCACACCGCCCAGGTATTGATAAAGCGGAATATGGGCCGAAACGGCGGCTGCTCGGGCGACCGCCATGGAAACACCGAGAATTGCATTGGCGCCAAGATCGGATTTGTTCGGGGTACCGTCCAGTTCGATCATCCGCCGATCGACCGCTGCCTGCTGATGGGCGTCCATGCCAATCAGCGATGGAGCGATCTTCTCATTCACATTGGACACCGCCCGCAGCACGCCCTTGCCGGCATAGCGGGACGCGTCGCCGTCCCGCAGCTCGATTGCCTCATTTTCGCCGGTGCTTGCACCGGAGGGAACGGATGCAGCAGAAGTCGTTCCGTCACTCAGTTCCACGAAGACGCGGACTGTGGGATTGCCGCGCGAATCGAGGATTTCCATGGCCTGTATCGCTGAGATGGTGGTCGTTTTCATTGTGTTAGCCTTTGTGTGTTTTTTTGAAGCAGCACGACATCCTAATGACTGCACAAGCGATCGTCATTTTCCATTTGGAAAGTGGATCGCCGCTGCACTGCGATCCTTGAGCCAACCCTCAGTCGGCAAAGAGTCGATCATGGTCCGCAGTATCGTCTGGGCTTTCAACTCTGTATCATTTTCCACCACCAGCCATTAAAATGAAAATCAAATGATCAGAGGAGGAGAAACGATGCCGTCCATTCGTTCCGATGCAAGGCGTTTGCAAGAGAAGATTCTTGCCTGGAGCCAGAAAATCCTAGGAGGCTGTCGGACTTAAGCCAGCTGAAATAGTTAACTCATTGATAATAATGTATATTCACTGTATTAATCAATAAATAACCAGAAGCAATATATCGTGAATTCAATGAGTTATAGAGGTGTATTTTCTAAGTCCGACGGGCTCCTAGGCCAGATTCTGGAAGAGCTGCGTCCGAGCCCCCATCCAAGGCTCCATGACAAAGGTGACCGCATCGAGTCTTTCATGGCAATCCCAGCGGTTGCAGTGCAGAATGCCGACCTTGTCGGCGAGGTAAGAAAGCGGATCACCCGAGAAACGTCCGATCCGTACGTTTTTGTCAGCGACTCAAATGGAAACTTTCAGGGCGTCGTGCCGGTAGCAAAGGTGTTTGCCAGCAGTGTGGCTACACCAGCATCGGCCTGCTGTTTCCATGGCTGCTGCTATAGGCTGGGCAAAGACCCCGCCTATGGCAGCGGCCCGATTGCCACGATCATCCAGGATCTTTTGAGCCTGATCATCTGCTTCCTGACTGTCAGTGCCTTGGTATTCTAATCCGATAACCGGCGGCTGGCGATCGAGAAGCACAAGCGTAAGATTTCGCATCAACCTGTTATCCGACTGAAACCATTGATTTTTCCGCTTGATAATCGCTACGGACCGTCATGGTTGGGTTCTTAAAGCTGCCGCCCGCCCGGGCGGCCGTCCCATCGCTTTTTATTCTGGCGTTTATGGCATCGCTGGGACCTTTCGGCGATACCGAATACACGCCCTCGCTGCCCAGTATCGCCCGCGCCATGGATGTGACCTACAGCAAGGCGCAACTGACGATGACCATATACCTCGTCGGGTTTGCATTCGGCCAGCTGCTTTACGGTCCGGTTTCCGATCGCTTTGGCAGGCGGCCCACCATTCTTTTTGCAATTACTACGTTTTTCATCGGATCAATGATCTGCATGGTCAGTGTCAATCTTTACATGATGTTGTTCGGCCGCTTCGTGCAATCATTAGGGGCCTGTGCCGGCGGAATCATCTCCAACGCAGCGGTGCGCGATGCTTTTCCGCCGGAAAAACGCACCAGGATGTTTTTGGAAGTCAATACCGCTTTTTCCTTGGCGCCCGGCATCGGGCCGATCGCCGGAAGTCTCATCGATCATTACTGGGGGTGGGAGTCCAATTTTTTTCTGCTCTCGGTGCTGGCGATTCTGCTTTTGATCTGCATCGTGTTTTTGTTCCCGGAGACGAATCGACACAAAAACCCGAAGGCCACTCATCCCACTCGACTGTTGAAAAATTATCTCTCCTTGTTTCGCCACGTGGATTTTATTTACTACGTCCTTGTGGTGGGACTGGGTACCGGCGTGGTCTACTGCGCGCTGGTCGAAGCGCCCGCACTGGTTGTGAATCAGATCGGGCTGCCCTCCAAGACTTTTGTCGTGGTGACGCTGTGCGTGACCGGTGCCTTTATGCTGGGTGCCGGTATCTGCGGCCTGCTGAGCAAGTTTTACTCCGACGCTTATCTCGTCATTATCGGTTTGCTCATCATGCTGACGGGCTCTTTGGCGCTGGGTTATTTCGATTATAAAGACTGGGTCACACTGCCCACCATGCTGGGTGCCATCTCATTTATTTTCAGCGGCATCGCCTTTGTGGTTCCCGTGGGCACATCGCTGGCACTGTCCCCATTTCAAAAGGTGGCAGGATCAGCCTCATCGATGGCGGGTTGTATCAGCATGAGTATGGCCTCCGCCAGTACCTGGTTGATCAGCATTCTACCCAATCGACCATCGTTCGACCTGTTTATCACTTTTTCTGTACTATCGAGTTTAGGGTTGGTTTTGGCATTGTTGGCGCCTTTGTTTGCGCCTGGAACAGTATCTCGGTGCTGCGACGATGAAGATTAGTGAAAGACGGCTGCAAACGATCTGTCTGCTGACCCTGACGGTTATCGTCTGCGGTATTGTGCTGCACCTCCTGCAGGATGTTTTCATGCCCTTCGTCCTGGCGGTATTTTTCTCACTCGGGCTGTTACCGATCGTAAACTTTCAAAAACGCATATTGCATTTTCCCGTGGTGTTGGCAGTCGTTACGACACTCTCTTTGACTTTGCTGCTGTTTTGGTTGGGCGGGCTGATCGCGACGGCATCGATCGAGCAGCTCGCGCAATCGGCGGAAATTTATGAAGCCCATCTGATTCAAGTGATGGAAGGGCTGCTGAAAAGCTTGCCGTTGGAGCGGTTTCATATCGACACGGAAAAGCTGATGCAATCGCTGCAGAATATTCCTATCGAAAACGTTTTTCTCAACATGACGAACAGCCTTTTTCATGCGTTGTCGTTGTTCCTGCTCACATTCGTCTTGACGGCCTTCCTGCTTGTGCTTCTTTCCAGAGAAAGGCAGATGAGCGGGGTCTGGGATGAAATCGAAAGCCGGGTGAAGCGTTATTTGGTGGCGAAAGTCGTCGTTTCGGTGGCGGCGGGTTTGGTCGTTGGATTAGCGCTCTATTTTTTCGGAGTTCGCTTTGCGCTGCTTTTTGGGTTATTGACAGGGTTGCTCAATTTTATTCCTTACCTGGGCCCGATCATAGCTTCCTTGCTGCCTTGGCCGATCATATTGATGGCGCCCGATTTGTCCACCGCTTCGACCGTGCTGGGCATGTTTTTCCCAGGAACATTTTTCTTCTTCGTGGGTAATTTTATCGAGCCTAAAGTTTTTGGTACGTCAGTGCAGTTGGAACCCTTGGTGGTTCTTTTGGTTTGCGTGTTTTGGGGTGTTTTGTGGGGCCCGATGGGCATCCTGCTGGCGGTTCCCATTACCAGCGCATTGACCCTGCTGTCGTCGCAGCTCGAAATCACCCGGCCGATCGCCGATCTACTAACCGCACAGCCATCGACTTCTATAGCAGCGACGACCAATCTCACGCAACCGGGGAATGGTATCGCAAAATCAAACGGGGCGCCCTTGCCGGAGAGCGAGAAAAGCGCCTCCACCAGAGGTCGAGAGGAACAATGAATCCAGCTAGCTGTTTTCTCGATTCCGGCAACCGCTATCGGGAAGCCCTATGAAACCGATCCGAGGTATAGATGAAATGCGCCGATTCACAGCTGTTAAACGGGAAAATTTTCTTCGGCCGAGTCCGGTTCGCCCACTCGCTTCAACATTCGTTCCCTGACCGTGTCGCGCAACGCCAATATCGCCGGCAATCGGTCCGGCTGTTTTTTCTTCTGAAGAAAGTTATTCGGATCGATCGGCTTGTCGATGATGACTGAAACGCCAACATGTCGCTGCAGTAAGCTCTTATCACGCAGCAAGGAGCGGGTGCCATGGAGCGTAATGGGAACGATCGGCAGCCCGGCATCGCAGGCTGTCACAAACGGAACGGGGTCGCGGAACGGGGTCGGGTCTTGTTTTAACGCATATCGATACTAAACCTCATACATGTCAAGGCCCTTAGGGAATCAGCTTTGCAGGCGGTTTAGATCTTCTCACGTCGCATCGAATAGCCCCTCCGGCCCTCACAACACTCCGCATGCGGGTCCGGATGCCCGAAAGGCAATCCGCCATCGAACGCCGCATCATAGCGGAACCGCTTCGCGTTCCGCCCTACGTCGCTTTGGCAACCGTTCACTCTCCCTTTTGGAAAAAGGGGGCCGGGGGGAATGGCACTTACTTAAGCCCATTTTCCTTTGCAAAATACGCCCAAGCGACTGAATATACATGGAAAGATGGCTGGTGGGATGATAGGCTGGATGCAACCAAACACCCAACCATCATCCGGAGTCACCAGCCATCATGCAAACTACAGAAAAAAGTCCAAACAATCAACAACAGCGCGTTGCCGATCATGTCCGCG
>DEII01000108.1 GCA_002352385.1 Methylococcaceae bacterium UBA2778
CGGCGCCACATTTAGAATTGCTGGTTATTTTTGTCCGTCAATGTCCCCGCGCCAATATTCTGTTAGAATTGGCGCATTGACGTTTTTTCCTGGTTCCCCGCTGAACGATAAACAGACCTCATGCCCCGGAAGCTTTATATCGAAACCTTCGGCTGTCAGATGAATGAATACGACTCCGATAAAATGCGGGACGTGCTCAAAGCATCACATGGCATGGAGGTGACCGATGATCCTGAAAAGGCCGATGTATTGCTGCTCAATACATGCTCCATTCGGGAAAAAGCCCAGGAGAAGGTATTTTCTCAGCTCGGACGCTGGCGTCCGATCAAAGCAAAACGGCCGGGGGTTGTGATCGGTGTCGGCGGCTGCGTTGCCAGCCAGGAAGGCAAGAACCTGCAGGCACGGGCCTCCTTTGTCGATATAGTCTTCGGTCCGCAAACGCTGCACCGTCTGCCGGGGCTGCTGGATGATGTATTGCGCGATAATCATCCCGTCATCGACATTTCGTTCCCGGCGATCGAAAAATTCGATGCCCTGCCGGAACCGCGGGCGGAAGGCCCTAAAGCGTTCGTTTCCGCGATCGAAGGCTGCAGCAAGCGCTGCACCTTTTGCGTGGTACCCTACACGCGGGGAAAGGAGGTCAGCCGGCCGTTGAACGATGTCGTTGCCGAGGTCGCTGCTCTGGCCGGGCAAGGCGTGCGCGAAATCAATCTTCTCGGCCAAAACGTCAATGCCTACCGGGGAACAACGGCCGATGGGCGTCACGCCGATTTTTCCCGGCTTTTGCAGCATGTCGCAGCGATCGAGGGGATCGATCGACTGCGGTTTACCACCTCCCATCCCATTCAGTTTTACGATAGACTGATCGAAGCCTATGCGGGGACGCCCCAACTGGTCGATTATCTGCATCTGCCGGTTCAGAGCGGAAGCGACCGAATCCTTGCGCGCATGAATCGCGGCCACACCCGGGAAAGATATCTTCAGATCATTCGAAAATTGCGCGACGTCCGCCCGCACATCAGCATTTCATCCGATTTTATAATAGGATTTCCCGGCGAAACCGATGAGGATTTCGAAGAGACCATGGCATTGATCGAGACAGTCGGATTCGACCAATCGTTCAGCTTTATTTACAGCCCGCGGCCCGGAACACCGGCGTCGGAGATGAAGGACGACGTGCCGTTGGCGGTGAAAAAAGAGCGCTTGAAGCGCTTGCAGGCGCACATCAATAAAATGGCGGCTTACATTTCAAAAAGCATGGTGAATACGGTACAAACCGTCCTGGTGGAAGGGTTGTCGAAAAAGAACTCGTTGCAGCTGTGCGGTCGTACCGAAAACAACCGTGTGGTCAACTTCACTGCTCATCCCAAACTGATCGGCCATTTTGTCGACGTGACGATTACCGACGCATTACCCAATTCATTGCGTGGGCACTTGATCGACGGCTCCGTCGATCGGCTGTTTGAGAACCTTCCGAAGCAGCATACCGCCTGATCGTTTGACCACGCCCCCCCAATCCTCCCTGGCACTCGCTCTGGAACCCGCCGACAACCAACGGCTTGCCAATGTGTGCGGTCCGTTCGACAAACACTTGCGCCAGGTGGAAAACCGCCTCGGTGTCGAAATATCCAATCGTGGCAACCGCTTTCAAATTGTCGGTTCGGACCGGTCCGTTCGCGCCGCCGGGGAGGTTGTCAAAAACCTGTTCAAAGTCGCATTGGAAGAGATGATTACACCCGAACGCGTCCATTTGTTGATGCAAGACTCAAATATCGAGGCCATGCTGGCGCAGCAAGGCACGCCGGGCGAACCCGCCGGCATACAATGCAAACGGGGCCTTATCAAGGGTCGCGGCGCAAACCAACAGCGCTATCTGCGAAACATTCTCTCGAGTGATATTAATTTTGGCGTCGGACCGGCAGGTACCGGTAAAACCTATCTGGCAGTTGCTTGTGCTGTCGCCGCTTTGGAAACAGAGAGGGTCAGGCGTCTGATACTGACACGCCCGGCGGTTGAAGCGGGCGAAAGGCTCGGTTTTCTGCCAGGCGACCTGGCGCAAAAAGTCGACCCATATCTCCGACCACTCTACGATGCCTTGTATGAAATGCTGGGCTTCGAGCGGGTCGCCAAGCTGATCGAGCGGAACGTCATCGAGGTCGCGCCGCTTGCCTTTATGCGCGGGCGCACACTGAACGACTCTTTCATCATTCTCGATGAAGCCCAGAACACGACAACCGAGCAGATCAAGATGTTTCTCACGCGCGTCGGATTCGGCTCGACCGCGGTGATCACCGGCGACATCACGCAGATCGATCTGCCGCGCGACAAACCATCCGGTCTGCGCCATGTGCTCGACGTATTGCGCGATGTGGAAGGGATCAGTTTCACCTTTTTCGATGCCCGCGACGTCGTCCGCCACCCCCTGGTACAACGGATCGTTTCCGCCTATGAAGCACACGAGCGCCGCCAAACCGACCGCGATGCTCCAGGTTGAGGTGCAATACGCTGCGAGCGCCGATCGCTTGCCAACCCCGAAGCAGTTTCGCCAGTGGGTTGATGCCGTGCTGGACGACAGCGACAAAGAAGCCGAAGTAGTCATACGGATTGTCGACAATGCCGAGAGCACCAGGCTCAACGAGCAATTTCGTCATCGTGCAGGACCGACCAATGTTCTCAGCTTTCCTTTCGAGGCCCCGGAGAACGTGCCAACCAGCCTGCTGGGCGATCTGGTCATCTGTGCCCCGATCGTGGAGCGCGAAGCACGCGAGCAGGGCAAAGGCGCCGAGGCGCACTGGGCGCACATGACGGTGCACGGCGTGCTGCATCTGTTGGGTTTCGATCATATCGTCGAACAGGACGCCGTGTTG
The DNA here is from genome assembly GCA_002352385.1 of Methylococcaceae bacterium UBA2778. Lineage (GTDB taxonomy): Bacteria > Pseudomonadota > Gammaproteobacteria > Methylococcales > UBA2778 > UBA2778. Next base: position 2,868 of record DEII01000108.1, read on the forward strand.
ATGGAAAAGAAAGAGATCGACATACTCAATTCGCTTGGCATTGCCAACCCGTATCAAGAGATCGCACGATGATGACCGACGAGCCATCGACCTCCCGCCCGCAGCAAAAAAAGTGGATCGACCGCATCAGCCACCTGTTGACGGGAGAACCGAAGGACCTGGACGATCTGATCGAGCTGTTGCGAGAGGCCCGCGATCGCCGCTTGATAGGCACCGAAGCCCTGTCGATGATCGAAGGCGTCCTACAGGTCTCCGAACTGCGTGTCAGAGACATCATGATCCCCCGCAGTCAAATGGTCGTGCTTCCTCGCGACGCGGAATTGGAAACCATCTTCCCTCTGGTCATCGAGTCGGCACACTCGAGGTTCCCGGTGATTGGAGAGGATCGCAGCGAGGTGGTCGGTATCCTGCTGGCAAAAGATCTGCTGCCCCATATCCAGGAGAACAAGAACCTCCTGGTCCAGGATATCCTGCGACCGGCGCGCCTCGTCCCGGAAAGCAAACGGCTGAACGTGCTGCTCCGGGACTTTCGCACCAACCGTTATCACATGGCGATCGTCGTGGATGAATACGGCACCGCCGCCGGCCTGGTAACGATCGAGGACGTACTCGAGCAGATTGTCGGAGAAATCGAAGATGAACACGATATCACCGAGGAGGATTACATTTTCCGGCGCAGCGACCGGGAATACACGGTGAAGGCATTGACGCCGATCGACGATTTCAACGACTACTTCTCCAGTCAGTTCAGCGATGAAGAATTCGACACCATCGGCGGTCTCATCGTCCATAAGCTCGGATATGTGCCTGAACGTGGCGAGCGTGTAAAAATGAACCGTTTTGAGTTTGAAGTCCTCCGCGCGGACAACCGGCGCATCCACTTGCTCGAAGTAATGCTTCTGCCCGACGCTGAATCGGACCGGGATGCCGAATAAAAGTCACTTTCCCATGACGGCAAGTCATCACACCCGCGCGAAAAGGGCAACTGGACAGTTACAAAAATTAATAAGCCCTTGTTGAAACACTGCTTGGCCCTGCTGGGCGGCGCCATACTCCCGCTGGCATTTGCGCCGTTTGATCTCGCGCCGCTCGCCCTTCTCTCTCTTGTTCTGCTGTTTTATTCCTGGCAGGGAGCCGGTCCATGGAAGAGCTTCCAACGCGGATATCTGTTCGGTCTGGCACAGTTCGGCGTCGGAGTCTCATGGGTCTATATCAGCCTGCACGATTATGGCGGTGCCAGCCCTGTTGCCGCCGTCGCACTGACATGTGCACTGGTAGCGTTTCTGGCCCTCTATCCCGCTCTGGCAGGAGCCGTCTCGGCCCGCTTTTTTCGAACCAACCCGATACTCCGATTGATCGTGGCCTATCCTGCACTCTGGACCCTTACCGAGTGGGTTCGCGGTTGGTTCATCAGCGGCTTCCCGTGGCTGAACGTCGGCTACAGCCAGCTGGATACACCACTTGCCGGTTTTGCCCCTCTCCTCGGAGTCTATGGCGTCGGATGGCTCGCAGCGCTGACCGCCGGACTCATCCTCGGCCTTTTTTATCTGCCTTGGCTGAAAGCGACCGGGGCCGGAATCGTCGTCGCCGCCCTGTGGGCAGGCGGCGCGTGGCTGAACCAGGTCGAATGGAGCAGCCCCGCCGGTAAACCCTTTAAGGTCACGCTGCTGCAAGGCAATATCCCCCAGGAGATCAAATGGGAGCCCCAGCACCAGCGGGAAACGCTTAAACTTTATATCGCCATGACCCGGCAGCACTGGGATTCCGACCTGGTGGTCTGGCCGGAAACCGCCGTCCCGGCTTTCTATCATCAGGTCGAGGAGAGCTTTTTACTGCCACTCCAAGAAGAGGCCAAGAACAGCGGGACCGATCTATTGATCGGCGCTCCACTATTGGAGCAACCCGGAACGCGTTATTACAACGCATTGATCAGCCTTGGGCAGACACCTGGAGTCTATCGCAAACGTCATCTGGTGCCCTTCGGCGAATATTTGCCGCTACAACCATTATCGAGCTTTATCCTGGACATCCTCCAGATTCCCCTTGCCGACTTCAGCGCCGGTACCGACCAGCAGCCGCTGTTGAAAGCCGCCGGATTTCCGCTCGTCGCCTCGATCTGTTATGAAGATGCCTTTGGCGAAGAGGCGCTGACGGGGATGCCAGACGGTGCCTATCTGGTCAATGTGACGAACGATGCCTGGTTCGCCGATTCGATCGGCCCCCTCCAGCATTTCCAAATGGCGAGAATGCGTGCGCTGGAGCTGCGCCGCTACATGCTGCGCGCCACCAACACGGGTGTGACCGGCATCATTTCGCCTTTTGGCGATGTCGTCGCGCGAGCGCCCCAGTTCGAGCGCACGACCATCACCGGGGAGATCGTTCCAATGCGCGGCAGCACCCCTTACAGCCGCTATGGCAACCGGCCGCTGGTGAGCGGTTTATTGATCGTATTGGTCGTCGCCTGGGCCGCGACGAAACGGCTCCGACTCACCAGGCGCGACAGCAGCCGTGGATACTGACCGCACAGGCGGCCCCCTGCACGACGCCCTGTATCGTCAACCCCCGCTCAGCTCCTCATGCAAGGCTCTGAATTCGTCGCTCAGCTTATGGTCCGGTGCATAATGAATCAGAGGCTTTGCGGCACTGTGTGATTCGCGGACTTTGACGGAAGGTGAAATCCGGCTTTTGAGCACAGGGTGGCCCTCCTCCTCGAGCGCCTCGACCAACTTCTGCGGCAGGTTGGCGCGACTTTGAAACTGATTGACGACAATGCCTTCGATCGACAACCCGGCGTTGTGGTCCGCTCTGACTTCTGCGATAACACCGAACAATGTGTTGAGCGCTTCACGCGAGAATGCATCGCAGTCGAAAGGAATCAGGCAGCGGTCGGCGGCGATCAGCGCAGAACGACTATAAAAGTTCAGCATTGGCGGAGTATCGATATAGATGCGATCAAAATCGTTTAATTTGTCGAGTGCTTCCTTTAATTTATAGATTTTATAGCGCGATTCCAGGCGACTCTGCAGGGGTTCCATATCGGAATGGGCAGGAATGACACACAAATTGGCGTAAGGAGTTTCCTGAACGAGCCCCATAAACTGCACATGCTGTGCTTTACCAAACGGATTGATGCTTAAACTGTCTTGGAAAAAACGCGCAATCGTCGCATCGGGATCGTCACATTTGCGCCCCAGCAGATATTGGGTCGAATTGGCTTGAATATCAAGGTCGATGACCAATGTGCTTTTCCCCTCCGCCGCACTGATGGCTGCCAGGTTGCACGTGATGGTTGACTTACCTACCCCGCCTTTTTGATTGAAAATGACCCGGCGCATCGATTTTCTCCCTCGGATAACCCGAACTGTCAGAATAAGAAAAACCACAAGTAAGATGACAAGCATCCACTTTGTCAAGCCTTTATAATATTATATTTTGAGGTGTGATACCATTTCAGCCAGCAGCCGATCACGCGCATTCACCGATCGCAGTTCGTTTTTGACCAGCAAATTTAAATTATGAGCCAGTAATGCAAGAAATCTACAAACCGGAAGAAATCGAAAAAGAGGCACAAGAAGCGTGGGACACAATGGGTACCTTTCGTGTTTCCGAAGACCCGGACAAGGAAAAATATTATTGCTTGTCGATGTTTCCTTATCCGAGCGGCCGCCTGCATATGGGTCACGTGCGCAACTACACGATTGGCGACGTTATCAGCCGCTACCAGCGCATGCAGGGAAAGAATGTTATGCAGCCCATGGGCTGGGATGCATTCGGCCTGCCGGCCGAAAATGCGGCGAGGCAGCGTGGCATCCACCCTGCCGACTGGACCTATGACAACATTGCTTATATGCGCGACCAACTCAAACGCCTGGGGTTTGGTTACGATTGGGAGCGCGAGCTGGCAACCTGCGATCCGGATTACTACCGCTGGGAACAATGGTTTTTTCTGCGCCTCCTGAAAAAAGGACTGGTGTACAAGAAAACGGCTCCTGTCAACTGGTGCCCGAACGACTTGACGGTGCTCGCCAACGAACAGGTGATCGACGGCGCCTGTTGGCGCTGCAATACCCCCGTCGAACGCAAAGAGATCTCGCAATGGTTCATGAAGATCACCGACTATGCCGATGAACTCCTGGCACCACTGGAGAAGCTCGACGGCTGGCCGGAACAGGTCCGCACCATGCAATCCAACTGGATCGGCCGCTCGGAGGGCGTCGAACTCGATTTCGCCGTCTCCGGCATCGAACAGCCGCTGCGCGTCTACACGACCCGTCCGGATACGTTGATGGGAGCAACCTATGTCGCCGTGGCAGCCGAACACCCGCTGGCGCACAAAGCTGCCGAACTCGATCCAAACCTCACCGCCTTCATCGAATCGTGCAAACAGAGCCAGTCTTCGGAAGCAGCTCTGGAAAAGATGGAAAAGCGCGGCATCGATTCGGGCATGAAAGCCATCCACCCGATCAGCGGTGAGAAAGTACCGGTGTGGATCGCCAACTTCGTTCTGATGGGCTATGGCACGGGCGCCGTCATGTCGGTACCGGCGCACGACCAGCGTGACTACGAGTTCGCACGAAGATACGGTATTCCCATCAAACAGGTGATTTTTCCGAGGAATGGCTCCAGTATCGACTGTTCCGAGCAAGCCTACACGGAAAAAGGTGTATTGAAGAACTCCGGCGAATTCGATGGCTTGACCTCGGGGCAGGCATTCGACGCCATTGCCGACAGGCTCGAGCAGAGCGGCAAAGGGCACCGAACAATCAATTTCAGGCTGCGCGACTGGGGCGTTTCGAGGCAGCGTTACTGGGGTGCGCCGATTCCTGTCATCCACTGCCCATCCTGTGGTACCGTACCGGTACCTGACGAGGAGTTGCCGGTGGTGCTGCCGAAAAACGTCGCTCTCGACGGTTCCGGTTCACCGCTCGCCAAGCTCGACTCTTTTGTCGACACTCGCTGTCCCGGGTGCCACGGGGCGGCACAGCGCGAAACCGATACATTCGATACCTTCATGGAATCCTCCTGGTATTTCGCCCGCTTCGCCTGCGCCGACAGCGATAGTGCCATGCTGGACGAACGGGCGGATTACTGGCTGCCGGTCGATCAGTACATCGGCGGCATCGAACACGCCATCCTCCACCTGCTCTATGCACGGTTCTACAACAAGCTGCTGCGCGATGAAGGACTGATCGGCTGCGACGAACCGTTCAAGAATCTGTTGACCCAGGGGATGGTGTTGAAGGGCGGAGTCAAAATGTCCAAATCGGCCGGCAACACCGTGGATCCACAGGCGTTGATCGATCGCTACGGCGCCGATACCGTGCGCCTGTTTACCATGTTCGCCGCACCGCCGGAGCAATCTCTGGAGTGGTCCGACAGCGCCGTGGAAGGGGCCTTTCGTTTTCTCAAGCGATTATGGAAGCAGGTGACCGCAGCGGTAAATACTGATAGCAGCGCTGTGCCGGCACTGCAGATCGATCAACTGAACGAAGCGCAGCGAGAGATGCGCCGACAGGTTCACGAAACCATCCGCAAAGTGTCCGACGACATCGGTCGGCGCTTTACTTTCAACACCGCCATCGCCGCCACGATGGAACTGCTGAACAGCCTGGCGAGATTCGACGATGGCACCAGACAGGGGCGCGCCGTCCGCCGGGAAGCGCTGGAATCGGTGGTGTTGATGCTGGCACCGATCGTTCCGCACGCCTGTCATGCGCTGTGGAAAGCCCTTGGCCATCGGGAACCGGTTGTCGACGCCGCCTGGCCATGGGTCGATGAATCCGCATTGGTCCAAAAAACGAGAGAGATGGTGGTGCAGGTAAACGGTAAACTCAGAGGCAAAATTTCGGTTGCTGTGGATGCCGGGCGCGACACGATCGAAACCATAGCGCTGGGCGACCCGAACGTACAGAGATTCATCAAGGGAAAAACGGTTAGAAAAATGATCGTGGTTCCCGAAAAACTGGTCAATATAGTGGTCTGACGATGACGAATGCACACACCCCCGCCAACCGCCGCGCACACCTGCTTTTGCTGCCGGGCTTAATGATCTTGATCAGCATTGTCAGCAGCTGCGGATGGCAGCTGCGGGGCGCCTCGAACCTGCCGCCGGAAATGGCTCATGTTTATGTCGAAGGCCTTTCCCGCAAGAACCGTTTCGTCCAAGACCTGAATGAGAACCTCTCCTTTGCCGGCGGCGGCGTCACCAAGGACCCGGCGTCGGCGGGTGTCATACTGAAAGTGCACAATGAGCAGTTAGAACGCCGCGTCGCATCTCTGAGCGAAGAAGGCAAGGCCACTGAATACGAGTTGATTTACCGCATCCGTTTCGAGCTTCAGAAACCTGACGGCAGCAACCTGCTGCCCACACAAACGATCGAAATCCGTCGCGCTTATTTCAATCCTCAGGTCCTTGTGATCGGAAAATCGGAAGAGGAAAATCAAATTCGCGAAGAAATGTACAAAGAAGCGGTCCGAACGCTGCTGCGCCGCACGGAAATTGCACTGAGTCATTCCCCTTCCTGACAGCGCCGGCCATGAAACTACGGGCTGACCAGTTGGAAAAGAGGCTGAGCAAAGGGCTGGTCCCGATTTACTTGCTCAGCGGCGATGAACCGCTGCAGCTGGGCGAAGCGGCCGATGCCATTCGCGCTGCAGCGGACAAAGTGGGGTATACGCACCGAGAGGTATTCGACGTCGGTACCGGCTTCGATTGGAACACGCTGTTGCAAGCGGTTGATTCGCCTTCGCTGTTCGCCGACCGCCGCATCCTCGACCTGCGCCTGGAGTCAGGAGGTCCGGGCCGGGACGGTGCCAAAGCGCTCCTGACGATTACCGAACGCCCGCCGAATGATGCCATCGTTCTCATCAGCGCCGGAAAACTGGCGGCGGGCGCACAAAAAACACGCTGGTTCCAAGCCATCGATCGACAGGGCGTGGTAATTCAGGCGTGGCCCTTGCAGGGGGGGCAACTGCTGCAATGGCTAGAACGCCGTTTGCAAAACAAAGGCATTCAAACCGACCCGGCCGGCGTGCGGATACTGGCCACCCGCGTGGAAGGCAACCTGCTTGCGGCCGCCCAGGAGATCGAAAAACTCTATGTACTGCAAGGCCCGGGCACAGTGGATGCCCATACCATTGCCGAGGTAGTGACCGACAGTGCGCGCTTTGACGTCTTTAATCTGGTTGACAACGCCCTGCAAGGCCATTTAGTATCCACTGATCGAATGCTCAGCAGGATTAGAGCCGAAGGCGTCGCGCCGGCGATCGTATTGTGGGCGTTGACCCGAGAGATTCGAATCCTCGAGCAGATAGCGTTTGGCAAAAGCAACGGGACACCATTGAACACCGCGTTGCGCCAAACCAATGTGTGGGAAAAACGCAAGCCACTGATCACTCGAGCAATAAAACGGCTCTCTTTGACCGAAATCAGTCGCCTGTTGGTCCAATGCGCACAGGCTGACCGGATCATCAAGGGGCTTTCGCAAGGCGACCCATGGATGGCACTGCTGGGGGTGAGCCACGGACTTGCGGGAATCGGGTATCAGGAAACAGGGATCAGAAATACCTGACCTGATACCTGTTACCTGTTACCTGTTACCTGACATCATGCACCACGATATAAGCGAGTACATGCACACAGTGGGCCGGCAGGCCGGTGAAGCTGCTCGTATCCTAAGCCGAACCGAGACTCGAGGGAAGGACCTCGCCCTGCTGAAAACCGCGGCAGCGATCGAAGATAACAAGGCACATTTGTTGAGCGAGAATGGCAAGGATATGGAGGCGGGCGAACATCGCGGTCTCGAACCGGCTCTGCTCGACCGCCTGGAACTGACCGATCGGCGAATTCAGTCGATGGCAGATGGACTTCGTCAAGTCGCCGCGTTGACAGATCCTGTGGGCGAAATCTCCGACTTGACCTACCGCCCTTCAGGAATACAGGTCGGACGCATGCGCGTTCCGCTCGGTGTGGTCGGGATCATCTATGAATCGCGGCCCAATGTCACCGCCGATGCGGCCGCGCTCTGCCTGAAATCGGGCAATGCCTGCATCTTGCGCGGCGGCTCCGAAGCCATACATTCGAATCGGGCCATCGCCGAATGCATTCGCCGGGGGCTGCAACAGGCGGGGCTTCCTGAGCACTGCGTTCAGGTGATCGAGACGACCGACCGGGCAGCAGTCGGCGAGCTGATCCGGATGGAACAGTATGTGGATGTGATCGTTCCCAGAGGCGGCAAGAGCCTGATCGAGCGGGTCTCGCACGAAGCGCAGGTTCCGGTTATCAAGCATCTGGATGGAATCTGCCATGTGTACATCGATGACAAGGCAGACATCGACAAGGCGCTTGCGGTCGCCTTCAATGCCAAAACCCAACGCTATGGGACCTGCAACACCATGGAAACGTTGCTGGTCGCAGGGCCGATTGCACCATCGGTGTTGCCGCAGCTCGCCGATCAGTACCGGCGAGCGGGGGTCGAACTGCGCGGCTGTCCAAAAACCTGCGAACTGATCACCGATTGCCGGCCGGCAACCGATGACGACTGGAACATGGAATACCTCGCCCCCATCCTGTCGATTCGAATCGTCGATGGACTGGAGGCAGCGCTCGACCACCTGTACAAGCACAGCTCGGCGCACACCGACGCCATCGTGACCGAGGATTACAGCCGCGCGCGACGCTTTCTGCGCGAGGTCGATTCAAGCTCGGTGATGGTCAACGCCTCGACCCGTTTTGCCGATGGCTTCGAATACGGACTCGGAGCCGAGATCGGCATCAGCACGGACAAACTGCACGCACGCGGCCCCGTTGGCCTCGAGGGACTGACATCGCTGAAATACATCGTCCTCGGTGATGGCCACATACGCGAATAGCCGTTCATGATCGGCATATTCGGCGGCACCTTCGACCCGGTGCACTTCGGACATCTGCGAACAGCGTTGGAAATCAAGGAGAGCCTGGAGCTGGCTCAAGTTCGGCTGGTTCCATGCCGTCGACCGCCTCATCGTGAACCCCCCGCCGCCAGCGCCGAACAACGCTTGATCATGCTGCGCAGCGCGGTTCAAAACGAGCCCGCAATAACCATCGATCCCCAAGAGCTGCAGCGCGAAGGCGCTTCCTTTTCCGTCGATACGCTGGCGGCGATACGGAAAGAGACAGGCGAGACGACGCCGATCTGCCTGATCGTCGGCATGGACGCTTTTGCCGGCCTGGAAACATGGCATCGATGGCGAACCTTGTTCGATCTGGCCCATATCGTGGTCATGCAGCGGGCAGGCATTGCGCCATCGCTTCCGCACACATTGACCGAATTCATCGAAGATAAAACAGCACAAACAGTCTCCATGCTGCACTCCAACCCTTCGGGACTCATCCTGTTTCAGGAGGTGATTCAACTGGACATCTCGGCAACGCGCATACGCCGCCTGATCAAAGAAGGGAGAAACCCGCGCTGGCTGCTGCCGGATTCCGTTTTGCAAATGATAAAGGAACAACACTTATACACGCAATCATGTCAACAGATCAACTATTGAAGATCGTCCTGGCTGCGCTGGACGACGGCAAAGGGAACGATATCAAAACCATCGATGTTCAGGGAAAAACCAGCGTGGCGGACTTCATGGTCATCGCCAGCGGAACCTCCGAGCGCCATGTCAATTTTCTTGCCGATCACGTCGTCGAAGCCGTCAAAAAGAAAAAGTTCAAACCGCTCGGCATCGAAGGAGAGAGCGTCGGCGACTGGGTTCTGGTCGATCTGGGCGATATCATCGTGCACGTCATGCTGCCTCAAACCCGAGCGTTTTACCAGCTCGAAAAATTATGGGAGACCGATTTTGCAACGGTCAGCGCCAAGGCGATCTGAACAGGCATTTCAACAGTCCCGGAATACGCCCACCCAATCTGTGATCCCGCATCCAACAATCGTCAGCACATGACGACTTCGCCGGTGTCATCAGTACCCTCGATAGGCGCACCGCCATCATGACGGTTCGCCTCCGCTGTCCGGCACGACGGGAGGTTCTTCAGGCGGCTCACTCTGTTGCGGAATTCGTCCCTGCCTCGCTTCATGAATCTCCTTGTCCAACGTAGCCCTCTGTTTTTCCAGCACCAGCAATTCGATTTCATGGCGCAGAAACACATCCGCCTGCCTGGTTGCTTCAAAACGCCGCTCCTTATCCCTCATATCGGCCTCCAACTCCATCCGTTTCAGCCGGCTCTCACGCATAAGCCTCGCTGCACGTCGCCTCTCCTCTTCCTCCAACGCCATTTTCAACTGCTCTGTCTCCTTTCCGCCCTTTTCCCGCTGGAATTCGGTCTCGCGGCGCATCTGTTCCTGCATAAGCGCCAGCTTGTCTCTCATCCCCGCATCCGCTTCCATCCGCTTCAGCCGGGAGCCGTGCCCCAGCCGTGCTTCATGACGCTTCTCTTCCTCTTCCAGAACCATTTTGAGCCGCTCCATTTCCTTTTTGTCCTTTTCCCTCTGCAACTCGTGCTCGCCGCGCAACTGTTCCGACAACTCCTCTGCTTTGTCTTTCATTGCCGCATCCCGCTCCATCCTTTTCAGTCGGCTTCCATGTGAAAGCCTGGCGGCGTGATGCTTTTCCTCTTCTTCCAGCAACATCCGAAGCTGTGCCGTTTCCTTCTTCTTCTTTTCGAGCTGAAGCACCTCTTCATGGCGCTGCTGTTCGAAAACCTTCTCCTCATGGACCAGACGCGTTTGATCATCATGCTCCAGTTGTCGAAACAGTTCGTGATTTCGCTTATCGCGAAATTCGTGGTGCCGACGCATCACCTCCAGATAAGCCGACCGATGACGGAAACGACCGTCCAGCGCCCAATCCTCTTCGTTGAGTTCTTGAAACACCGGGTCGAGACGACAACCGGTACGGCATTGAATATGCTGCACCATCAGCGACTCGTTGATACGATCCTCGATGCGGTGTTCGATCTCTGTCAGTCTGTCCGGTATCCAATGGTTTGCTTCGGCTGTCAGCAGCTCCTCTTGTATCGCATCCTCGAGCAGCATTTGGTAGTGGGACTTGATGTGCCGGGCGACATCCAGCAAGGCATCGAAATGCTCTTCGACGTAGGTCAAAGTGGGCTGAAACCGCACCGAGAGCTCCACATGCATCACACAGAGTCCGCCAAGCAGCTTCTGCTCCATGTTGACGGTCCAATCTTCGATGGCAAGATCATAAACCGTATGGTAGAACCTTTTGACAAAATGCCTTGGGCACCGGTACAAGCGTAAAAACGGCCCCAACCGGGCCACCACGATTCGCCGATCGCCCTCGAATCCAGGATCCCAGAGACGAAGAGCCGACGCGTCGTCAACGTCACTCGACATCATCCGCTCCTCGGGACAAACGGCGCACCACGTCGTCAGAACCGGCGCCTGATTGATCGGCTCTTTGACTCCTCACCTGACGCGCCAGGCGAGTGGCGATCACCGGATAAAGATTCGGTGCAAATTCAACGGCCCGATTCCCGACCTTGCGCAGATAGCCGCGACTCAGCAAAAAAGCGACTCCGAACATTCTGGACCAATCCGAATAGCGCCTGGCCTGCTCGATCGGACTTTTTTCGATCACAATCTCAAGCTCGTCGTTGTGATTGATTCTCAACTGAGAAAACTGGCTGAGGCATTCATACACCATGTCCTGTTCATGTTCACTCAGAGGCCCCGGCGCCGTGAATTCCAAACGATAAGACAATAGAATCGTGAAAAAATCCACCATGACTGCGCACAGGAAGGCAAACAGAGAAAAGGCATCCCACATTGCAAACGAGGGGGTCACTCCCTGCACAAACGCGTCGTAAGGCTCGAGCACCGGCGCGCTGCGAACACGCCGAACATCATCAAGGACCAGCGCATCGAATGCGCTCTGTACGCTGATCAGATCGGCAGCGACCTGATCGTAGATTTTCTGGTTCCGGGTATCGGTCGCCAAGCGCGCCACACGCTCTCGCAAAGCGCGTACCTGCCGCCCAAGAGACTCCGCGGCCTGCTCCAGCGCCTGAAGCCGTTCTTTTTCTTTCAGATAGAGCTGATTATAATGTCTCCAGAACGGCCCCCGGCCAACCTGGTTGCGGTAACGTGAGGTCACCTCCGGGTGTGTGCCCAGATAGGCCTGGTTCGCCTCCTCCGCCGCTTCATCGGTCTTCCCCCGCTGCTCCGCCACCACTTCCCGGCTCATTTGCATGGCATCATCCAGATACTCCTCCACCGAGAGCCGCAGCGAAGCCAGGTGTTTCAATTGAATGTTCTTTTCCTCGGAAATTTCATAAAACTTGAAATAGGAAAAGGTGACAGAGGCCGCAACGGCGATCAGCAGCGACAACATGACCGAAAGATAACGAACGCGATTGGCCTTCCAATGAATGCCGGCAATCTCCAGAGAGGCGATGACAATGATGGACTGAATGGCGATCGTGATGATCAACGCGATCCACCACGTGATAAAGTAGGACATCCCATAGTAAGTGGTGTAGCCTGACGCGATGCTCAGCATCACCACGATCGGAATCGACCATATTCGAAGCAGGCCCACAAAACTGGTCTGAGCCCGGTTGATCAACCTTGCCAACCCCCAGCGCTCAGTCATCGTTCCTGCCCTCCCGCCCACCTGCTGTTACGTCCGGCCAGTTCGAGGTGCGAGGCGTCCCCTTCCGTTCCGACAAGACGCTCATATTACTCCGGATCCTCCAGCGCAAATCCGATTTTCAGCGTCACCTGCCAATGCGCCACCTGACCATCGACAATATGCCCCCGCGTATCGACAACTTCAAACCAGCGCAGGCCGTGCAGCGTTTTAGAGGCCCGGGAAATCGCATTTTCTATGGCGTGCTGTATCGATTGCGTAGAAGATCCGGTTAATTCGATGCTCTTATAAACATGCTCGCTCATCACTCGTGCTCCGTTTCAGTTAGGTTGATCATTTTTTCATTCAGTTCATGCAGCCGTTCCTTGGTACCGCTATCCATCCAAAAGCCGTCATATCGCTCACCGGTTACTTTACCCCGGACCATCGCCTCGCGCAGAAGCGGGGCCAGACGGTGGCGGCCCGGCTGACAGGACTGAAACAGCTCCGGTCTGTAAACACCGACTCCGCTGAATGTCAAGCTGTGTTCGGCAGCAGCGACCACCCTGCCGCGGCTGATGGAAAAATCACCATTCTTATTGTGCCGCGGATTGGGCACCAGAACCAGATGCGCCAAATCCGTAGGCTGGTCGCGCAGGCGTTGAAATGGAAAATCGGTGACAATATCGCCATTGACAACCAAAAAAGGCTCATCGCCGAGCAATCCAAGGGCGTGGACGATACCCCCGGCGGTTTCAAGGCCGATCCGGCCTTCGTGAGAATAGCGGATCACAGCCCCAAAGCGGCGACCGTCCCCAAGCGCCGTCTCGATCAGCTCACCCAGCCAGGCAAGATTGATGACGATCTCGCCGACACCGGCGGCAACCAGCGATTCAACCGTATATTCGATCAACGGCCGACCGGCAACGGGCAACAGCGGCTTCGGCAGACGGTCGGTCATAGGACGCAAGCGTTCGCCACGACCGGCGGCCAATATCATGGCCTTCATTCCAATATATGCCTCTTGCTCATACGATTGAGCACCACCTCCTGCAGGAACCCGTGGAACTCGGCCAGTGTGGAATAACGGCCGCAAATGCGGCTGATATAACCCAGAGTTCTGGGAATATCGCCAACATAGGCCGGCCTGTTGTCCCGCAATTTCAAACGGCTGAAAATACCGACGGCTTTCAGATGACGTTGCAAGCCCATCCAATCGAACCACTGCATAAACTGTTCGAGTCCGATGTTGTCGATGAGTCGCCGCTCTTTCAACAAGGCATGATAATCCGCCGCCCACGATTCGACCCGATCTTCCGGCCAGGCGATATAGCAATCACGCAGCAGCGATACGAGATCATAGGTGACAGGACCGATCACCGCGTCCTGAAAGTCGAGGACGCCTGGATTGCTCTCTTCCACCACCATCAGATTTCGCGAATGATAATCGCGATGAACACAGACCATCGGCTGAGCCATCGCCGACTCGATCAACAGATCCTGAACCGTATCGAACATGCCTTTGAATAACGGGGCCGATTCGAGACCGAGCAACCGCCGTAAAAACCAGTCATGAAACAGATCCATCTCAGACCGCATCTTCTCTCTCTGGTAGAACGGCAGCGGGCATCCCTCGATCTCTATTCCACTCTGCAGGCGGACCAATGCGTTCAAGGCATCGCCGTACAGAAGCGATGCGCTGCTTTCGTGCAAATGATCGAGATAACATCGACGCCCCAGGTCGCCAAGCAGCAGAAAGCCCTGGCCGACATCTTCTTCATGCACTGCCGGCACATGAATGCCCGCCCGCTCGAACAATCGCGCAACCATTACGAACTGTGCAACATTTTCCAGATCAAGCGATGCATCCATGACAATGTACGAAACACCATCCACGACAGCCCGAAAATAACGGCGAAAACTGGCATCGCCGGCAGTCGCTTCAAGCGATTCCAGATGCAGCCCCAAGTCCACCTCCAACCACTGAAGGATCTTTTGCAGACGCCCGTCGTTTTCTGACATCTACGTAAACTGCCTCTGCGTTCGCTCACACTTTCCGATTCGTTGCACCATGACACTCAAAATTGCGTTGCCAATAAGGTAGAATATTAAATTCCCAAGCGATCTTGTTTACCAATCAGGAAAAACGCACACAAAATGAAGATATTGTGCTCTTCAGGTTCATACATCCGCAATCCTCACTCGAAAAAACCGTATCGGTTCGGGCTGTCCGGCGCTGTTAATCCGATTCATTGATTCGATTCGCCGCCGCTGTCAATTTCGTGCCGGAATCACACGCTCCCCTCAATTCCGACGGTGCCGGTATTGTATGCGATTTCATACGTTCTAGGCGAATCCACTTATGAAATCCATAAGCCTACTGATTGTCACTGCGCTGCTGGGCATGTCAAAAGCCTCGGCGGAAATCGAGGGCGGTTGGGATTGTCATCGTAGTGAGGATGACAAAGAATGGTTGTGCACCACCCGAACACCGAAACCGCCGCGCAAAATCGAGACGCCCGGTAAAGCCGTTGTCGACGACGTCGAGCAGGCACCCCCTGCAACCACGGTCGCCGGCCCGCAGGACCAGCCTGCGAGCGCTCCGGCAACCATTGTCACGCCCGAAGCCGAACCGGTCGACACCCGAGCAGCCGCTGCCGCCGCGGGAGCAGAACTCCTTGAGAGCGAAGCCGCCGAAGCAAGCACACCGGCTGAGGCGCAAGCAGCCGCTGAAGAAGCTGAACCGGCCGATGCCGTAACCCTGATCGTCAGCGAATACTACCAAGGCAAACCGATAGCCGACCCGGCATCACAAACGCTGGCCGCAGCCCCGCCAGCCGGCTGGTCCTGCGCACGCGAAGCAGATGGTGCCGACTGGGACTGCAAACTCTCCGGCCCGGACCCGCAAGGTTTTCCGCACCCGGTGAGAGACAAGGAATCAGAACCTTTGTTATCGCCCTCGTTTTCGTACACGCAGGAACAGCTGTTCCAAAACATGTTGGCCAAATCCACGATCGATCCCTGGGCCATATGCAGCCCGCAACTCGGTCCTCCGCCGAAACCGGCAGCCACGATTTCACAGGACGAGGCGCCGATCGAAATCAATGCGAATTACACCGATATCTTCCAAAAGGAGATTGTTACACTGAAGGGCAATGTCGACGTCACATGGGCAAATCAAAAGATCTATGCAGAAGATGCAACCTACGATACGGTTTCGACCACGCTGTCGGCGCAAAACAACGTCTACTACAGCGACCAAAACCTCTCCCTGTACAGCAACAAGGCTCACCTCAAGCTCGATACGAACGAAGGCCGCCTGCGAAATTCACTGTTCGTTCTCGACAACGTTCCGGCACGTGGACGCTCCAGCCAGGTCGATATCGACAGCAAAACCCGGATGCGTCTCAAAGATGTCGCCTACACCACCTGCGCTCCGGGCAACCAGGACTGGACGATGGAGGCCGCCAAGCTGGACCTCGACCGGGAAGCCGGCGTCGGTGTCGCCAGGGATGCCTGGCTGGAAATCAAAGGCGTGCCGGTATTTTATACCCCCTACATTGAATTCCCGATCGACGACCGGCGAAAATCGGGCATCCTGGCACCCACTTTCGGCAGCACCGATCAAGCCGGCTTCGATTTTACCCTGCCCTATTACTGGAACATTGCCCCCAACTATGATGCCACCATCGCGCCGCGCTATATGACTCGACGCGGCTTCCTGCTGGGGGGGAACTTTCGTTATCTGACCGAAATGACACAGGGAGAAATTGCGGCGGAACTGCTGCCGCAGGACCAAGTGAGCAAAAAAACCCGCGGCGCGATCTCCGCACTCAACCGAACCCACTTCACGCCGGATCTGAACGCCGATTTCGACCTGAACTATATATCCGACAATGACTATCTGAATGAGATTGGAAACAGCCTGGTGATCACCGATTTCAAACACATCAGAAGCCGAGCCAACCTGCGGTACGACCCGGACTGGATGTCGCTGCGCGTCCGGGTTGAAAACTTTCAGACCATCGACCCCTCCATCACCAGCGACAACCGGCCTTATCGGATGCTGCCGCAAATACGCGTGGACATGAATGAACAGCTGGGTGATCTTGACGGCCGCTTCAAGCTGCGCGGCGAGTACGTGTTCTTTCAGCGCGACAAGACGGTCACCACCAATCGCATCGACCTGAGACCAGAGCTCAGCTGGCCCATCCAGACCGCAGGCGCCTTCGTCAAACCCGCCGTCACCGTGCAGACCACACAATATTGGCTCGACAATCAGGATCTCGGCACACCGAATACGATCACCCGGGTGCTCCCTCTCATTTCACTGGACAGCGGCCTCGTCTTCGAACGCAACACGACACTGGGCGGCAACCCTTATATTCACACCTTGGAGCCGCGCATCTATTATCTGTATGTGCCGTTCACCGACCAGAACGATATCCCGCTGTTCGACACATCGGAAAACGACTTCACCGCTCTGCAGCTGTTCCGAAACAATCGCTTCAGCGGCGCCGACCGGATCGGTGACGCCAACCAGGTCTCCCTGGCACTCACCTCACGCCTTCTGGAATCGGCGACCGGGCGGGAACGCCTGGACGCAAGCATCGGATCGATCATCTTTTTCAGAAACCGCGGCGTCACCCTGCGTCCAACCGAACCGACCGAAACCTCGACGATCTCGAACGTCATCGGCGAGCTCAACGCGGAAATCACCGATCACTGGTCGGTCCGTTCGGGCCTTCAATGGGATCCGCCGAACAGCGAAATCGACCGCGCCCAGGTTGCCTTGCGGTACCGAGACGTACCGGGCAGGGTTTTCAACCTCGCCTATCGGTTTCGCCAGGACGAAAACAGCAACCGAATCAATGAGACAGTAATCAATCAAATCGATACGTCTTTCCGCTGGCCGGTCATTACCGATTTGCATTTGGTCGGCCGCTGGCAATTCTCTTTTCGCGACGACACCACGCTCGAAAGCTTCGTGGGAATCGAAAAGGACAGTTGCTGCTGGCGCTTTCGCATCCTCGGACGGCGTTGGATCACCAGCATCAACAATCAAATCATCGGTACGGGCGAGCCCAACACCGGTGTGTTCTTTCAGCTGGAATTGAAAGGATTGGCCAGCTTCGGAGACACCGTCGACAATTTCCTCGAACGAAATATTTCAGGCTACCAGATTCCCGAAAACTGAAGACAGGGATCAGGGAACGGGAATCACGCTTTTCTGATTCCTGACACCCGATTCCCGAATAATTGAATCAATCATGTTGAATAAACAATACCGCTCCGCACTGCGGAGCACACTTTTACTTGCCGTCGGCTTTCTGGCTGCCTTTTCGTGCGGCGCGCAACCGGTCGATCGCATCGTAGCCGTGGTTGAAGACGGCGTCATTTTGGAAAGTGAGCTCAACCGGCAGGTCGCCAGCGTCAAAGCCAGGCTGGCCGCAAATAATACGCCTTCGCCTGGCGATGACATCATCCGCAGGCAGGTCCTGGAGCGATTGATCATCGACAAACTGCAACGGCAGCTGGCCGACCGATCGAATATCCGCATCGATGATCAGACCCTGCACAATTCAATGGTCGAGATTGCTCAGCGTAATAATCTCAGCCTTCAGGAATTCCGGCAGGCCCTGCAGGCGGAAGGCATTCGTTATGAGGATTTTGTCGAGGAAATGCGCAATGAACTGATAATCAGACGCTTGCGCGATCAATTCATCACCAGCCAGGTCAAAGTCTCGGACCGGGAAGTTGAGCATTATCTGGAAACCCAGGATCAACCTGAAGGTGGCCGGAACGTACAGTATCACGTCGGCCATATTCTCATCGCCACGCCCGATGGCGCTTCCCCGAGCCAGATTCAGGACGCACGCGAAAGAGCCGAGCGCGTCATTGCCGAACTGGAAGAGGGGGGCGATTTCAGTCAAATGGCCATCCGCTATTCCAACGGCGCCCAGGCGCTCGCCGGCGGTGATCTCGGGTGGCGGACGCTGGGACAGATCCCTTCCCTGCTGGCCGAAAAGGTCGTCCACATGCAGGAAGGCACAATAGAAGGGCCAATCCACAGCCCGAGCGGGTTTCATATCATCAAGCTGTTGGGGCTCAAAGGCAGCGGCGGCAAACACATCGTCACGGAAACCCATGTCCGCCACATCCTGCTCAAAACCAGCGGGCTGTTCAATGATGAAGATGCCCGAAACCGTTTATTGGATTATAAGAAGCGGATCGAGGAGAACGCCGATTTCGCCGCTCTGGCACGCGCCCATTCCGATGACAAAGGCTCCGGACTGAAAGGCGGCGACCTTGGCTGGGTGACACCAGGCACCCTCGTACCGGCATTCGAAGCAGCAATGAACGCACTGGCCATCGATCAGCTCAGCGAGCCGGTGCAAACCCAGTTCGGCTGGCATCTGGTCCAGGTCCTCGGCCGCCGCGAACGTGACGATACCTCCGAATATAAAAAGGCGCAGGCGCGCCAGGCCATTCGTCAACGCAAAATCGAGGAAGAGACCGAACTCTGGCTGCGCCGCCTGCGCAGCGAGGCATACGTGGAAGTCAGGCTTGGCCGATGACCTAAGGGTATGTCACGAAATAAGTATCGCATCTTACTTGTCTTTTTGCCCGTCTTCTGCGTTGCGGCAACGGTTACATAACTTGGCTATGCGCCCATTGCCGCGCCTTGAAGACGAACAAAAATCCGGCGCAATCTGCAACACTTATTTCGTTCCATGCCCTAAGCCAACCCGCCGTAAAGAGTCCCAACGTTGAAGACATTCATACCGCGCATCGTCCTGACCACCGGTGAGCCGGCCGGTATCGGCCCGGATCTTTGCGCATTGATTGCGCAGCGGCCTTTTCTTTGTGAGCTCGTGGCCGTCACCGATCCTGATCTGCTCACAAGCCGCGCCGAAACGCTCGGTTTATCGCTCCATTGCCCGACCGTTGACCTGACCGCCCCGCCGGAACTGCACCGGCCCGGCACGATGAAAGTGCTGCCGACACGGCTGTCGAGCCCCGCCCGCTGCGGCAAACTGAACACAGGCAATGCAACGTTCGTTCTGGGAACCATCGAACAGGCGGCCAGAATCTGCCGCACCGGGGACGCTCATGCGCTGGTTACCGGACCGGTTCATAAAGGCATCATCAACGATGCGGGGATTTCATTCAGCGGCCACACCGAATACCTTGCCGATCTGACCGGGGCGTACCCGGTGATGATGCTGACCGCTCCCGGACTGCGCGTCGCACTGGCGACCACACATCTGCCGCTCGAGGCCGTCAGCCGGGCGATCACCTTCGAGCGCATCCACACCGTCCTCACGGTACTGCACAGCGATCTCATGACCCGCTTTTCGATCGAGCAGCCGCGAATCGGAGTGTGCGGCCTCAACCCGCATGCCGGCGAAGGCGGACATCTGGGCCGGGAAGAAATCGAGATCATCGAGCCGGCACTGAAAGCGCTCAACAGCGAGGGCTTGCACGTCGAAGGCCCATTTCCCGCCGACACGCTGCTCACACCCGACCGTATCAAGCACCTGGATGCAATACTCGCCATGTATCACGACCAAGGGCTGCCGGTACTCAAATATGCGGGCTTCGGACAAGCAGTCAATATCACGCTGGGGCTTTCCATCATCCGTACGTCCGTAGATCATGGCACCGCACTGGAACTGGCGGGCAGCGGCCGAATTAAAACAGGCAGCATGCAGGCAGCCATACAGGCGGCGATCGACCTCTCCATAAACCACGCTCATCACACCAGGCCATGAGCCACCGTGCGCGCAAACGCTTCGGTCAGCATTTTCTTCATGACCAGTCTGTCATCGACTGGATTTTGGCTGCAATCAACCCGCAACCCGATCAGCATCTGGTTGAAATCGGTCCGGGCAAAGGCGCACTCACATCGCGCCTGCTGCCACGGTGTCGCCGTTTGGACATCATCGAACTCGACCGCGATCTGGTCACTTTGCTTCGCAACCGGTTCGCCGGCGATGATAGACTGTCGATCCATAGCGCAGATGCACTGCGCTTTGATTTTTCCAGGCTGCGCTCAGCCGACGAGAAACTCCGCCTGATCGGCAACCTGCCATACAATATTTCCACCCCGCTGCTGTTTCATCTGGTCGAGCATCGACACTGCATCGCCGACATGCACTTCATGCTGCAAAAAGAGGTCGTCGACAGACTGAGCGCCGGCCCCGGCGGCAAACGGTACGGGAAACTGAGCGTGATGATACAATATCATTATCAGGTGGAACATCTGTTCGACGTGCCCGCAGAGCATTTTGAACCAAAGCCGAAGGTCCTATCCGCCATCGTCCGACTCATCCCACACAAAACACCGCCGGTCATCGTAGACAGTCTGAACATGCTGCAGCAAGTGGTCACACAGGCATTTTCGCACCGGAGAAAAAACCTGCGCAACGCATTGAGACCCCTTTTCTCGGAAACCGAAATGAAGGCATTGAACATTGACCCGACTGCGCGTGCGGAAACGCTGGGGCTTGAGGCCTTTGCGCGCCTGAGCAACTACAAATCGAAGAATTCCGCAGGAAACAACCCCAATTCACGAATCATTCACCATTAACATTCATAAGGCATTTATATGAAAAAAAACCTATCGATACTGATGCTTGCCGCCACCCTTTTACTGGCCGGCTGCGACCGGGGAAAATCCGGTCTGGAACAGGCATTGGCAGAAAACTTTCGCGACGACCAGGACTTGAAAGATTACAAGATCGATCCTGACGAGATGGCGGAGTGCGTCGCCGACGAAATCGCCGGATCCATCCCCGGGCTTCCCGGAGCTCCCCAGCGCAAAGCCTATTTCGAAGCCTATACGAAAATGATAAAGGTGACCACCAATGACCAAGACCCGCAACAGGTTCTGGAAGAAAACCAGGAAGTGTTCGGCTCCATCAGGAAAGCGCGGGAGGCAGCCTTCAGTGTCACCGCACACATTCTCGATTGTATCGGTACGCTGGTGGAGCAACAGGGCGCTCCATAGCCGCAACGCTTGATGTAATATTGTACGGAGGAAAAAACAATGCGTTTACTACACACCATGATCCGGGTTGGCAACCTGGAAAAATCCAAGCGCTTCTATTCCGAACTGTTGGGGATGAAGCTGCTGCGGCAGCTGGAATATCCGGACGGCCGATTCACGCTGGCCTTTATGGGCTATGGCGATGAAAAAGATCACACGGTCCTTGAACTGACCCATAACTGGGATACAACCGAATACGACCACGGCAATGCCTTCGGGCATATTGCCATGGAAGTCGACGATGTCTACGAAGCGGTCCAGAGAATCAAACAGCAGGGCGGAAAGGTGGTCCGTGAAGCCGGCCCAATGCAGCACGGCACGACCGTCCTCGCTTTTGTCGAAGACCCGGATGGCTATAAGATCGAGTTGCTTAGTCCGGAGGCGACTGGAGGTTAGGGAAGCAAGGCCCCCGTTACTTGCGGCGGAGCCGCGACGTCGAAGCACCGAGGCGGAGCTTCGGTGCCAGAAAAAAACACTATCGCTGAGGTAGCCTATGACAGCAGTAACAGTCTCCCCTAAATTTCAGGTCGTGATCCCTAAAGAGGTAAGAGAATCCATGGGCATAGTCTCGGGCCAAAAAATAGAGATTCTCACCTATCGCAACCGTATAGAGCTGATTCCCATTAAGCCAATGAAGAAAATGAAAGGATTTTTGAAGGGAATCGATACGGAAGTGGAACGGGAAAAAGATCGCATATGAATGTCGTGGATTCATCCGCATGGCTGTCCTATTTTGCAGACGACGGCAACGCGGGAGTGTTTTCAGCTCCAATAGAAAACATCGACGAATTGATCGTTCCCAGCATTACGATTGCTGAAGTTTTTAAATGCATTTTACGCCAGCGCGGCGAAGACATGGCTTTGGAGGCCATTGCCCACATGGAGCAGAGCAAGATCATACCGCTCGATAGTGGCTTGGCTATCGATGCAGCCCAGTATGGTGTCCGCTGCAAGCTGCCATTGGCTGACAGCATTATTTACGCAACTGCACGAAGGTTTGGCGCTTTGATATGGACGCAAGACGTTGACTTTATGTCATTGGATGGCGTCGAATATCATCCAAAGAAATAAACCAAGCCTTATTTCCGTCATCAGCGCAACTGCCGTCCTACTCCACTTTATGAGCACCGCCCAATCGACTATGATCGACTCGAGCGATCGAGCCCACCCGAGGGAAGGCCTTTTACCGGCCTGTCGGTAAACTTCGCCAGCCGTTTCAGCGCATCGATCTTGTCGCTGCGGTCGATTTTGGCACGTCCGAGCGCGGTGTGCAGAACATCGATGGTTTTGTCATAGGTTGTGAGATCGACTGGATACGGAGTACCGTCCTTGCCGCCGTGAGAAAACGAAAATCGCGCCGGGTCCCGAATACTGGTTGGCGTGCCGTAGATCAGCTCTGCTGTCAATGCCAGTGCGCGCAACGTTTTCGCTCCGACGCCCTGAATGCCGAGCAGACTTTGAAAATCGGCCGGGGCCTGTTCATAGGTCTTCAATAGAATCTTTTTGAGATAACGGGGATTGATGTCTTCATGGCGCACCCAGTGGCGCCGCGGCATTACCAGCTCAGGCAGTCGTGTGAGGACATGTTCGGTTTCCCGATCAGGCTGGGCGGCCAATTCGGTGACCCGCATTCTCGCCGCCTCACTTTCGTGCGCCACGAAATTGAGTGTGCTGCCGCGGTGGTCGCAGCAGATCGCCGCGTGCGGTTCATCGACGAAATCGGTGGAATCATCGCCCAGCCAGTGGTAGCGGCGGGCCATGCCGCTGCCTTCGTTCATCCCCTGCTGCACCACGCACCAGCGGCCGCTGAGGGTAAAGAAAAAGGCGTGATGGTAGATTTGATAGCCATCCTGGAGTGCCGAACTGTCGACCTTGGCCGAGAGCCGGCTGGCATTGATGAGAGGCGCAGCGTCATTTCCGGTTCGGTCGCAGTGTATTTCGATCTCCTCGGGCGTGCGGCGGGAAACCCGCCCTTTGCCGCCGGCCGCAAAAAAGCCCAGGTCCCGCTCCAGCCCCTTGATGCCTTCCTTGACGGCACCGCAGGTGGTTGTGGTGATACCGCTGGAATGCCAGTCGAAACCCAGCACGCAGCCGAAAGCCTGGAACCAGAACGGGTCGGCCAGGCGCTGCAACGCACCTTCCGCGCCGTATTCCGCCACCAGATGGCAGACGATCTCGCGCGCCAGCCGCTTCATACGCTCGAACAGCCAGCGCGGCGCTTTGCCGCCGTGGAGAGGAAGTTGGCTATATCCCGTGCGCATGGGTCAACCGTTTTTTTCTTGAGGACTCTGGTGTTTTTTTCATTGCCGGGGTTGCAGCTGCGGAGCAGATCCAGAATAGAAAGTGTTGGCAGAAATTATAATGCCCCCATCAACCAAGAGACCCGGAATATATCGAAGCATGCCGGTCTAACGGTAAAATGAGCTGAATTCCTTCCTGGTCAGCGCACAACACCATGCCGGCAACTGTTGGCTGCTGCCCCGATTGTACGCCGCCATTCAGGCGATCAAAAAATTGGAACGTCAGCACCGGCTTGTGTTCCTGACCGATGGGGAACAGACCGTCAACGAGCTGCACCGCCCGCCTTTGGCCAAGGTGGCCAATACGGTACAAGGACTGATCGTTGGCGTCGGGGGACTGAAGCCCGTTCCTCTCCCCAAGCTGGATCAGGAAAACCGAATGCTCGGTTACTGGCAGCGAAACGAGGTGAAACGAGTCGACCGTCAACCGCCGACGAATGAGGCAGCCATGACACAGGAGGATCGCATTTTTCGGTCGTTGCTGCACGAAGCGGAACTGAAACAGCTGGCCGGAACTTTAGGCCTGAGCTACCATCGGCTTGCAACCGTCGAGCGCTTCAGCGAAGCACTGCGTTCAGTCGATATGGCGGATCGGCGTGTGGTGGAAACCGATGTTCGCTGGCTGCTTGCCTTGAGCGCATTGCTCTTGATCGTGGCGGCCCATCCTATGTTCCCGATTTAATGCGAAAAGCTAGGAGGCTGTCCGAGAATAGCGATCGTAGCGAGGGCAAGACTGATCGAGTCAGATTTTTCGATCATTTGAGGCGAATAGTAGGCCTATTTAACGACAAATCCGCTGGGAGCGGATTTGGACCGCTGAAAGCGACCCCGAAGGGGTGAAATACAGGGATGTATTTCATCAAAATGATCGGTAAATCTGGCCGATCAGGCTTGGCCGCAGTAGATCAGTCTATTCTCGGACAGCCTCCTAGGAGGCTGTCCGAGAATAGGGCGCTTTAAATTCTTCATACAAGATATCGTGCTGCTGGGCTTTTGAAAGCACATGATATAGTATATAAAAAAGCTTGGTTTGCATTCTCGGACAGCCTCCTAGGCGCTCCCCTTCTTTTCTTCCCAATACAAGGCGAAACAGATGACACCGGGAAAGCTCTTCATTTTGATCGGTTCGGGACTGGTGCTGATCGGACTGATTCTGACGTTCGCCCCCGGCCTTTTCGGATGGTTCGGGCGGCTGCCGGGCGATATCAGGATCGAGGGTGAACACCGCTCTTTTTTCTTTCCGATCACCTCCATGATCGTCGTCAGCCTCGTCCTGACCCTGATCCTGAATCTCTTTTTTCGCCGGTGACAACAAGGATCGTTCAGCTGTTTCCCCTCTGGGCAATTGGTTTGTCCGTTGCCGCTTGGCGATGATCATCGTGCACGTATTTTGTAAAGGCCCAAAAGGCCGTTGGTCGAAGAATCGTGCTGCTCGGGCTGCTGCTCGCCTTCCATTTCGCTCAGCAGCGTCATTGCCAGCTTTTTGCCCAGCTCGACACCCCACTGATCGAAGGAGTTGATGTTCCAGATGATTCCCTGAACGAAAATCTTATGTTCGTATAGTGCGATCAAGGCCCCCAGATTATGTGGCGTGAGTTTATCCATTAAAATCATATTGCTGGGCCTGTTGCCAGGAAAACACTTGTGATTCACCAGTTTTTCCTGATCTTCCGGACTCATTCCGGCCGCGCTCAGCTCAACTCGAACTTCGTCCGCAGTCTTGCCTTTCATCAAGGCCTCGGCTTGAGCAAAGCAATTCGCCACCAGCATTCTATGGTGGAGAGTAAGGTTCGTATCACCCTCCAGAGCGACGATGAAATCCGCCGGAATGAGATGGGTGCCCTGATGGATCAACTGATAAAAGGCGTGTTGATCGTTGGTACCGGGACCGCCCCAAAGGATGGGGCCGGTGTCCACCGAAACCGGCCGTCCGTCCCGTCCTGTCGATTTGCCGTTGCTCTCCATGTCGGATTGCTGCAGGTAATCGGTCAGAAGATGCAGCCGTTGATCATAGGGTAGAACGGCATAAGTCGCAGCGCCGAAAAAATTTCGGTACCATATGCCCAACAGGCCAAGGATAACCGGCATGTTTTCATGAAACGGTGCGGTTCTGAAATGTTCATCCATCGCGTGCGCCCCCGCCAGCAGATCTTCGAAATAGTCCATCCCGATTCTCAGAGCGATGGTAAGACCGATCGCCGACCATAACGAATAACGGCCGCCTACCCAATCCCAGAACTCGAACATGTTGGCCGGGTCGATTCCGAAATCCTGCACCGCACGACTATTGGTGGAAACGGCAACGAAGTGCCGGGCAACCCCGTCCTGCTTACCGGTTTCGTCGAAAAACCATTGCCGGGCGGACTTCGCGTTGGTCATGGTTTCCAGGGTGGTATAGGTTTTTGACGCCACGATAAACAATGTCGTTTCCGCGTCCAGAGGGCCCAGCGTATGCACGAGATCGGAGGCATCGATATTGGAGATGAAATGGGCCCGGATGTCGGGGCAGGCGAAATCGACCATCGCTTCGGTGACCATATAGGGGCCGAGGTCCGAGCCGCCGATGCCGATATTGACGACGTCGGTGATCCGTTTGCCGGTGCAGCCGCGCCACTCGCCGTTGTGCACCGACCGTACGAAGAGACGCATCTTTTGCAGCACGCGGCGAACGCCGGGCATGACGTCCTCACCATCGACCAATACGGGAAGGGCTGAGCGATTGCGCAAAGCCGTATGCAGCACCGCCCGATTTTCGGTGAAATTGATTTTCTCTCCAGCGAACATCCGCTGGATCCAGCTTTTCAGTTCACATTCGTCTGCCAAAGCACGCAGATTGGCCAGCGTCTGATCGGTCATTCTGTTTTTCGAATAGTCGAGAAACAGGCCGGCGGCGCTCATGCTGTAGCGTGAAAAACGATCGGGATCGTCCGCGAACGATGCGCGCATCGTGTCATTCTTGATCTGTTCGTAATGCGTCTGCAGCGCACCCCAGGAAGGCAAATTAGATGGAGATGTCATATCAGATTGAGGAAACCGAAGTCTGTGGTTGGCACAAGGCCATAAGCGATGACCGGGCGAAATGTTAATCGGCCACCAAACCAAATGTAACTCGATGGATCAGCATGTCCGAACGATGCGCTGATTCGGTGGAGATAAGAAAACATCAGCCGTTGCCGACGGAGCGTGTTCAGGCGGCTTGCACAGGGATGGTATGGCTGGTGCGGATAATCTCATTTTTCTCATTAACATACAGCATCGTCGGTTTGAAATTGACCAGTTCGTGCTGGTTCAAGCCGGCGTATGCGCAGATTATGACACGGTCTCCCGGTATGGCAAGACGTGCCGCCGCACCATTGACCGATACGATGCCGCTGCCAGCCTCCGCCAAAATGGCATAAGTCGTCAATCGCTCGCCATTGTTGATGTTGTATATGTCGATCTGCTCGTATTCACGAATACCAGCCTGCTCCAGCAACACACGGTCGATCGCGCACGAACCCTCGTAGGCAATCTCAGAATGCGTCACACACGCCTGGTGCAATTTGGCTTTTAACATCGTTATTTGCATAACCGTACTTTAATTCGCAATCAAAGAACGGGAAATTATGCACCAATCCCCAATCCCTAGCAACCGATCTGACGATTTCAGCATTTATCAATTCTTTATGGAGCCCAGTCATCCTCTGCCATTAAACTGAGATATAGGCCAGTCTTTTCAACAGCTTGCGCTAACCGCGCGGCGGCAATGCGTTGAATGATCAACAAACTACACGTGCACTGCAATCCAACAGCAGCTTTTGCAGGGACTCCTTTTTCCAGGTAATGCTGTCGCTGATCCAACATATCGATTCGAAGCCGTTGTAACCCGCTGTTCACCATCCGACGCATGTGGTGGGGGGGCCTTGACTGAGGAACAAAAAAGGACAGGAGGGCACGCGTGGACGCCTTCAAGATGTGCGGGAAGAGGCTCCCCCCATACAAATACCAGAGCACCAGCAGACTGTCCGAGAATAGCGCTCCGGCCGTGGTCGATAAGCCTGTCTGTTCTTGGACAACAGCCTCCCGGATCAGGCGACCACGAAAATGGCGAGCAGCCGTGACGGCAGGACTATTCCCGGACGAACGCCGTTGCAACACGCCACCCGATGTGAATACCCCCTCCTTTCGGGTTCACATAANNTTTATTTGCTACAAAACCGGACAATATATTAATTCGTAACAATCGGCGGCTTCAGGGTCAGCAAAACTTCCTGCTCCAGGGCGATGGCTCGTTCGAGCAAGCCGGCATAAACCACGAAGGTCACGGATTGCAGATTCGCAAGCAAATATCCCTTTTTGCCCCTCGCAAGGTGAATCTTATCCACCATTTCCAGCGCACTTTCGGACGTGATACACGCCGCGACACTCATGTCGACAACGAACTCCGCCGTTCTGTCCAAACGATCCGTCGAATCAAACAGCAGCGAGAAGGCTTCAAACAGAAGAGCCAGCGGCAAGTCGGAAAAGGGCAAACCACCATCCGGATTTGTACTGTCCGTACTAAAAAGAGCTATTCTTTCCGTTTGGATCGCATCGGTGAGCTCATCGGTTGCATCTTCCAGGAGAAGATCACAAACAATGGCATTATCCGGCGAAGTCTCATCTGCCGGTGGCGGCGACTCCTGAGCCAGGACTCCCTGACAGAACACGAACAGAAACATCGACAGGATAAGCAGTGGAATGAAAACACTTGGTTTTTTTTGCATGACACCACCATTGGAATAGAACGTAGGAACTCACATATATGCAGTATAGAATCAGCTCAAATGCGAGTCAAAGCTTTAAATTCGGCTTCGGCATATCAGGCGCCCCATTTGTTCTACGCAGGACCGAGCCGCTATCGCGGGGGAAAGGGAGCGCATTTGTCTTTAAACTCAATTGTGCACACATTAAAGAGTCATACATAAAGGGACAAAAAGTGAGCAGATCTATTTTTGGATCTCGCGAGGAGGAAGAAAAAATCCGCCTGCTTTCAGCCTCACCACCGCGTTTGGATTAAGCTTAAGCCTTTCGAATACCTGCACGATGTATCACAAGGCCCCGGCTCACCCAAACCTGCCAGCCTACGGCTTATCGAACCTCACCGCCGAAGAGCACTCCCCTGCCCGTAGATTACATCATCGTGCGACCGCGTCACGACTCGGTGGACTGACTGTTACAAGGGCGATTTGAGTTTATGCGCCGCCGGCACGTCCTAAGACATACAAAATATCTAACCGCCTGCCCAATTGCGCAACCTGACCAACAAAGAAAAACCCGCCATCATCTGATAAAATGCGCGAAGGCTGGAATTCAGCGCCTTGGCGGACAGCAATTCTAAATATGGCAAATGCGTCTGTGTAGGTTGGGTAGAGCGGTAGCAAAACCCAACGACTTGGCTTGCATCAAGCCTGTTATGTTGGGTTTCGTTCCTC
>DEII01000212.1:0-46430 GCA_002352385.1 Methylococcaceae bacterium UBA2778
TTGGCCGATGACCGGGCCAACTGGTGGCCGGACGGTTATCGGCGGGAGTTGCGGGGCTGCGAGGCGACCCTGCGGTTTCCGGTGATCAAGCTATTGCACTACCGGAGCCGGCAAGCGACTTTGGAGACCGACGCCAATCCTTTTGTGGTAATGACCCTGGCCCACCTGAAGGCGCTGGAGACGGCAACCGACATTGACAAACGTTATGCCTGGAAACTGCGCCTGGTCAAGAGTCTCTACCGGCGCGGCTACGAGCGGCAGGAGATTTTGGAAATGTTCCGGTTCATCGACTGGCTGTTGGCGTTGCCAGAAGAGTTGGAAGAACGTCTATGGAACAAATTGAAAACCTATGAAGAGGGTGGAAAGATGCCTTATGTTACCAGTGTAGAACGCATCGGCATTCGTAAAGGCCATCGAGAAGGCCGCCTGGAAGGAGAGCAGAAGGAGGCTAAGCAGCTGCTGCATCGCTTGCTGAACCGGCGTTTCGGGGCAGCGCTGCCCGAATGGGTCGAAGCGAAGCTGGAGCAGGCCGACACGGCGACGCTGGAAGAGTGGGCGGAACGTGTTCTGTTTGCCGGAGACCTTGAAGTGGTGTTTAAGGAAGAGTGAACCGGCGAGGCGGGGTTGCCCGGAATGGTGCATAGCCCCGACGATTAGGGTGAATGCTGTTAGTGCACGATGCAAGACGCGGCCCCTTTGCTTTGCGTATGCCGAGGCCGCCGAGGCGGGCGCAATGCTCGATCCGCGTCAGCCAAGGCGTCGGGTGCTCGGCATCGACATCGACATCCGCGCCCACAACCGCGCCGCCATCGAAGCCAACCCCATGGCCCACCGGATCGACATGATCCAGGGTTCCTCCATTTCGCATGAGGTAATCGACCGGGTTCATGCGATTGCGAGCGATTACCGGCGCATCCTCGTCTGCCTCGACTCCAACCACACCCACGACCACGTCCTGGCTGAACTGGAAGCCTATGCGCCTCTCACATCCATTGGCAGCTACTGCGTTGTCTTCGACACCGTCATCGAAGACATGCCCGCCGACATGTTCCCGGATCGTCCGTGGGGAAAAGGTCATAATCCAAAAACTGCGGTATGGGAATATTTAAAAACTCATTCTGAGTTTGGAATTGATACGGAAATACACAATAAATTGCTGATTACCGTTGCCCTTGATGGCTATTTGAAAAGGGTTAGGTCATGAGATTAACACCAGATCAGCAATCCCTTATTCGTTCTGCTGTCGTCGAAAGCTTTGGGGACGCTGCGAGTATTTGGCTGTTTGGCTCCCGGGTCGATGACAATAAACGGGGTGGGGATATTGATTTGCTGATTGAAACAAGGGAAACCGATGTTGCCGCAATTGTACGGGCGGAGCTGGCTTTTTTGACGAAACTAAAAATGAAACTGGGGGAACGGAAAATAGATGTGCTGGTAGATTATCCAACACGTCATTACACCCCGCCCATTTTTAGCATTGCTAAACAAACGGGCATTCGATTATGAGTGATGATATTCCATTACTGCGGTTACAAGATGCATGGCGCGAGTGTGAACGGCATGTTTATCATTTGTTTCATGCCATGTCGTCTATCCAAACATTCTGGCCGCTAACTGGCGAGACCTATGCAACTCTTTCCGATGAGCAGGTGCAGGATGTGGATCAATTTATTCTGCGCTACACCAAATTGCAGGATACGATGGGCAGTCGTTTGTTCCCTGCAATTTTGCAATATCTGACAGAGCAATTCGAAGATCGTCCGATGCTTGACAAGCTCAATAGGCTGGAAAAACTCGGTTTCATTGACAGTGTTGAGAAGTGGCAGACGGTTCGTAGCATTCGCAACAAATTTGCGCACGACTATCCAGATGACCCTGACAAAAATGCTGCTCAATTGAATTTGGCTTTTGAATCGGTAAGCGATTTGCATGCTATGTTGAGCATTGTCAGCACTAAATTGAAATCCGAGTATCCCGTGCTTGAGCTTGGCAAATCGCTGCCAGTGGAATCCTCTGGTTTCGGTGCGGACTGTGATTAGCAATCTGTTATTCGGCAAAGCCCCGATCAAAAAAAATTACCAGCGCATCCTCGCCTGCCTCGACTCCAACCACACCCACGATCACGTTCTGGCCGAACTGGAAGCCTACGCGCCGCTGGTCACTCCGGGAAGCTACTGCGTGGTGTTCGATACCATCATCGAGGATCTACCGGACGATCTGTTTCCCGACCGGCCCTGGGGAAAGGGAAACAACCCGAAGACCGCCGTCCATGAATACGTGCGTAACCTAGCCGAACCCGGCCGCATCGCCGCCGACGGCGCACCCCTGCACTTTGACATCGACCACGACATCGACTACAAGCTCCTCATCACCGTGGCCCCGGACGGCTATCGGAAGCGGCCGGGACGTAACCGTTCAGACCCCCCACTCAAAAATCGGCATTTTTCTTGAAAAACTGCCGTAAGTTATTGATAGTTTGTTCCGTAGTTGCAAAAACTGGCAAAATTCTAGAGGGGGTCTGAACGGTTACGCCGGGACAGCAAGGGCAAAATAAACCGCACGGATAAGAATGCCAGTCACTTTTTTCGATTATCGGCGATCTGAATTGCTTTCCTTGATCACCGTCCCCGGGCGGCTTTCCTGAAGCGAGAATCAATATGAGAGGCGAATCAAAACATGCCACTCTTGTGAAGAGAGATCGATTTTATCATCCCGAGATTGTGATCGGCGTCCCTGCCCACAATGAAGAACGTTTCATCGAGGCGACACTGAAATCGCTGCAAGATCAATCCTGCCCGGATTTTCTCGCGGTCATATCGGACAACGCCTCGAGCGACCGGACCGGTGAAATCTGCAGGCGCGTCTGTGCTGGTGACGCCCGCTTTGTTTACGTTCGGCAAGAGAGCAATTGCGGCGCCGCGGCCAACTTCAATTTTCTTCTTCAACAGTCCGACAGCGAATATTTCATGTGGCTGGGCGCCCATGACCTGTTGCACCCGGAGCTTCTGGAGAGGCACCTGGCAGCTTTGGACGACAATCCCGGCTATTCTTTATCCTATTCCTATACGGAATGGATCGATGGCAATGACCAGCCGCTGACGTCTCAGCAGAAGCCGTGGCTGCTATGGATCGAAGAAAACGGCCGGCCTACCAATATCACCGACGGCTCTTCCTTCGACGGCTTTGATGTCTCCCCGTGGGTACGGTATGTAAGAGCATCCAACGGAGCGCCTGAATGCACTGCGGTCTGCGGTGTCATACGAAGAACGGTTCTCGCCGATGTCGACATCGTCCCGGTGGCGGGCTGCGACTATGTGATCCTTTCTCATCTGCTGTTCTATGGACCGTTCCACCGGGAGAACCTCCCGCTTTACGTCCGCAGGGAAATCCTTCAAAGAGATTCGACCTACATGGAGCGAATCACCGGAAGCGATGACTCAACTCGAGATTGCCGCGCATTGGGAGCAGTCTTTATCAAGGATTTCTGGCGGCTTCGCGCCCGGTTTTGGGAAAAGGCCCTGTTCTTTCCGTACCTTTTATGGACGTTGGATAAAACGTATGCAATCTGGCTCTGGCGTATCATCCATGCCGTTCGTGGCAAGGTGGTTTCAACAATGCCGCCGCGCGTCAAACAGACCCTCAAGCGGTATTTGTCGGCGTGAACCGCAACGATGGCGCCTGCTTACATCCCGGTATCGCTCGTTTACAAGAAAGGGCGTAAGCTTTCCGCGCAATCCAAACCAGCAGCCCGGCCGCATTCCTGGTGTAGAATCCCGGAAGCAACCGAGCTCAAGAGGTAGAGAACATGTTGGAAGAGGCGGTCAAAGATTGGGTTCGCGAATGGAAGCGGCAAGGAATGGAACAAGGAGAGCAAAAGGGCATGCAAGAAGGCGAAGTCACGGTACTGAAGCGGCTGATACTCCGGCGCTACGGCAGTGGGCCGTGACGCGCCTTGAGCAAGCTGACACCGCCCAGCTCGAAGCATGGTCGGAACGCATTTTCAACGCCCGAACACTAGAGGAGCTGCTTCGCCGGGAGTCCGGCCGGGAATAGCGATCGTAGCGATGCTCGAAAGCTGAGCGGAACGGCGCCTGTTTGCCGAAGACCTTGAAACGGTGTTTAAGGAAGAGTGGACCGGTGAGGCGGGATTGCCCGGAATGGTGCATAAGCGCCGACGATTAGGGTGAATGCTGTTAGTGCACGATGCAAGATGCGACCCTTTTGCCATCCTGTTAGTGCACGATGCAAGACGCGACCCTTTTGCTCCTGGGATGAGGGAATCGAAATGGTTGAGTTCCTTTATTTATCGCCCCCCTCACCCAACCCTCTCCCGCTGGAGAGGGCTTAAGTCAACAGAATTGAGACAGAGCCTCGGCACCAGAAAAAAGAGATGCGCCTGGCGCCAAGGCTCCGCCTCGGTGCTCGATGTCAGCGGCTCCGCCGCGTACCAAGCATCGCGCGACCACTCGTCTTTTCTCGACGGCTTTTGCCGGTTATTCGCGGCGGAGCGGCAAGACCGAAGGGCAGATGCTCGGTTTCGCTGCTGGCAAAAGCCCGCAAGTCGAAAACCGTCGCTCAGGGTTATGATCTGGCAACGCCTGCGGCGAACAATAATGCACGAATCAATGCGTAACCCGCGAGCCACGGTTGCATCGTCCACTGTCGCTCGCTGGAATTTCCACCTATACTATTGAGGAGCAGAACACATAAATCGAATATCGGCAGAGAAACATGCCTAAGACGAACGTCGATGATCGATTGATCCAAATGATCACTCCCAAGGTCACAGAGATCGAATAGCGCTTTTCTCGTGGTGAAGGATTGA
Organism: Methylococcaceae bacterium UBA2778; assembly: GCA_002352385.1. GTDB lineage: Bacteria > Pseudomonadota > Gammaproteobacteria > Methylococcales > UBA2778 > UBA2778. The sequence continues at coordinate 4,826 of DEII01000212.1, forward strand.
GCAACGAGGATGTCAACACCCCGCTGCTCAAGTCTCAATACAATCACATCAACCACTTGGATGGGCGGCTGGATGAGGTCACTGCGAACGTGAGGACGGTGGAAGGAAAGTTTCAGGGGTTGGAGGGAAAGTTTCAAGGACTGGAAGGTAAATTCGACCTGTTGCAGGCTGAGGTCAATGGGCGGCTGGACGCCTTATGAAAAAAACCTTGAACTCACGATTGCGCAGGCCATAAACACGAACATGTGCTGGTCGATCGGCATGATTGCGTTGATCGTGACAGTGCTGAAACTGGCGGATATGTTTATCAAGTAACGCGGCCGGATCGTATCGTGTTGAATTTCCTGTGCCATGGAGAACGGCCTCTTTCAAGTCTCCTTGAATTGAAGGATTGGCATACGAACGAAGCTCCTCAGAAAATCTTAATGGACATTACTGAACGCATCACCATTGATCCGGCGATCTGCCATGGCAAGCCTTGCATAAGGGGGTTGCGCTATCCCGTCGAGAATGTTTTGGAGTGGCTTGCCGGGGGCATGACCATCGAAGACATTCTTTCCGATTATGAAGACCTCGAACGAGAAGATATTCTTGCAGCTCTTGCGTATGCTGCGCGACTGATGCACGTCAAGCGGATTGATCGACCGGCAGCATGAGGTTTCTTGTCGATGCTCAATTGCCTCGAAAGTTCTGTGTATGGCTTGCAGCCGCCGACCACGAGGCAAAACACACTCTTGACCTTCCTCGGGGAAACCGTACTTCCGATGATGAGATTTTAGAGATAGCAAAGCAAGAGAGCCGGACCGTTGTGACAAAAGACGACGACTTCGTCCAGTCGTTTTTCATACGCGGAAAGCCTGCCAGTTTGCTGTTGGTCTCCACAGGAAACATCGACAATACGGAGCTTGAAAAAATAATTAAGATCAACTTGAACGCGATCGTCAAGGCATTTGAGCAATGTCGATTTGTTGAGATTGGTCGTGAGATGCTGGTGCTTCACGAATGAAGCATTGGTTTTGCCGACACGCGCTGTGCTGGTGGTTGCGAAGCGGCCGTGCAAAACGCAGCCTCGGTGCCCAAATAAGTCGAAGTTCGTTAATCTTGAAGGCAACCTGAAAACGGATTAGTCTTGCGGAGAGCAACGCGTTCAAATCAATTCGCGTGCCGTGAGCCACGAGTGCACCATCGTCCACTGTCGCTCGCTGGAATTTCCACCTATACTGATGAATAGGACACACAAATCGAATATCGACAGAGAAACATGCCTAAGACGAACGTCGATGATCGATTGATCGAAATGATCACTCCCAAGGTCAAGGAGATCGAGGAGCGCTTTTCCCGTGGGGAAGGACTGAGCAATGAGGACATCAACACCTTGCTGCTCAAGTCCCAATACAATCACATCAACCATCTCGATGGACGGTTGGATGAGGTCACTGCGAGCGTGAGAGCGCTGGAAGGAAAGTTTCAAGGGTTGGAAGGAAAATTCGATGTGCTGAAGGCGGAAGTCAACGGGCGGTTGGCTGCCTTCGATGGGCGGTTTGATGCCTTCGAGGGCAACTTGGATGCCTTCGAAAAAAATATTGAACTGAAAATTTCTCAGGCCATTAATACCAACATGCGCTGGTCGATAGGGATGATCGTATTGATCGTGACAGTGCTGACCCTGAGCTTGATCGGTGCCCGATGGCACTACGCACGCGGCGAGTAATGATGCTCGATTCAACACGTGACCCGCGAGCCACGACACCACCATCGCCAACTATCGCTCGCTAGAGTTTCCACCTATACTATTGGCGAACTGCACACAACAATCGAAAATCGGCAGTGAAACATGTCTAAGACTAACGTCGATGATCTATTGATCGAAATGATCACTCCCAAGGTCAAGGAGATCGAGGAGCGCTTTTCCCGTGGGGAAGGACTGAGCAATGAGGACATCAACACCTTGCTGCTCAAGTCCCAATACAATCACATCAACCATCTCGATGGACGGTTGGATGAGGTCACTGCGAGCGTGAGAGCGCTGGAAGGAAAGTTTCAGGGGCTGGAAGGAAAGTTTCAAGGATTGGAAGGAAAATTCGATGTGCTGAAGGCGGAAGTCAATGGGCGGTTGGACGCCTTCGATGGGCGGTTTGATGCCTTCGAGGGCAAGTTGGATGCCTTCGAAAAAAATATTGAACTGAAAATTTCTCAGGCCATTAATACCAACATGCGCTGGTCGATAGGGATGATCGCATTGATCGTGACGGTGCTGAAACTGGCGGACATGTTCACCAAATGAACCTGCCGGAATTACAGCGTATTGAATGATGTCCTGTAGCATAGAAATAGACGGTGCTGATCTGTTTGCGGGCTTCTCGAGCCGAACAACCGTCATCCGAACGAACCTTGATCCCAGCTGGCGTCGAGACAAAGCCTTCGCGTCAGCAAAAGCCCACAAGTCGCAAACCGGCAATCGGAGTTTGTTCCAGAGTAATGCCAGCTAACGGACGAATGTTAATGCACTCTTCAAGACGTGACCCCATTTCTTTCGTTAAAGCACCTATACTGCCCGCTATGGAAGCCTCCCGCAGTAGGCCGTGACGCGCCTTGAGCAAGCTGACACCGCTCAAATCGAAGCATGGTCGGGGAAGCCGTATTTTCGACGCCCAAACGCTTGAAGGACTGCTTCGGCGGGAGCCTGACGGGGAACAGCGATCGTAGCGATGCTCGAAAGCCGGGCGAACGGCGCGTGTTTGCCGGCGACATTGAAGCGGTGTTCAAGAAAGGGTGACCCGGCGGGGCGGGATTGCCCGGAATGGTGCATAGCGCCGACGATAGGGTGAATGCTGTTAGTGCACGATGCAAGACGCGACCCCTATTGTGCGACCTTTTCCTCTTCCGCAAGACATGGCGCCGGACGCATGCGATTAAACAAGTATCAGCAAAAGGTGATTCGGACAACAGTCGCCGAGCTTTTCGGCCCGCAAGCCGACGTGTGGCTCTTTGGCTCCAGGATCGATGACCAGGCAAGAGGTGGCGATATCGACCTTTTGATCCGGCTCGACAGGCCAATTGAGCAGAGTGAACGCGCAGTGGTGGCTTTGGTGGCCAGGTTGCAACGACGACTGGGCGACCAGCCAATCGATGTGCTGCTACTCGACCCCTCGATCCCGCCCGGCACCATCCACACCGAGGCCCTGCGGCGAGGGATCAAACTGTGATGCCGAACGGAAGAACACTGGCGGCCGAGCGTTTTCTGCAGACGTTGGAAATCGTTTACCGGGAAGGGAAACACCTCGCATACAGCTGGGGCCGTCTCTATTCTGAACCGATCGATGTGGAATGGACGGAAAAGCTGGAGACGCGTCCCGAGCTGGCGGAGCGCCTGGAGGCCTACCTGTCGCGATTCGGCCGCATGCAGGACACAATGGGCGGAAAACTGCTTCCACGCTGGCTCACCGTACTGGCGGAGGTACCCGGTAGTCAAATCGAGACCTTGAACCGTGCTGAGCGCCTTGATGTACTCGAAAGCGCCGAGCAGTGGCTGGCGGCAAGATACCTGCGCAACCGACTGATCCATGAATATATGGAACAGGCAGAAAGATTTACCGAAGACCTGCTGCTTGCAAAAGAGTACAGTCGCTTGCTGATTGAAACATACAACAGAATACGAGAGTATGCACTGACGCGAATGGATCTGGACGCGATAAGAGTGCCCGGCCGATTGCGTCTTCCGTCAGCGTAGTGGCCGCTTCATATTCCGGCGCCTCGACGCTGGAAAAGTCCTGGTATTGCGAAACGTGATCTTCCCGAATTCTTCTTTCCGTCCGCAGGCACACATGGAAAAGGGATTCGCTATGAGGCGGCATACGACTTCATTGCTCGGAATAGTGCCAACGACTGTAGCGAATGCTGTTAGCGCACGTTGCAAGACGCGACCCCGTGGTCGCGTCAAACAACCGGACAACCCTCGCAATCTTTCGAGATTGTCTGCGAAAATGGTCAAATGAAACAAGCGACACTGTGAAAACCGACAGTCTTTTTTACCGCCTGTTTCAGCAACTGCCGGCTTTGGCGTTCGATCTGATTGGATTGGACGTACCGAATGCAGATGCCTATCGATTTGGTTCGGAAGAGGTCAAGCAGACGGCTTTTCGACTGGACGGCATTCTGTTTCCGCCGAGCACAAATCCGGCGCTGCCCATTCTGTTTATCGAAGTTCAGTTTCAATCGGACAAAGAGTTCTACAGTCGCTTCTTCAGTGAAATCTTTCTCTATTTACGCCACCACAAACCGAAAAATCCATGGCAGTCGGTGGTCATCTATCCGGACAGGCAGACGGAGCATAACCACATCGGGCATTACGATGTGCTGCTGGAAAGCAGCCGGGTCCATCGCATCTACCTTGAAGATATCGCGGAGCAACGAACGGATGAGATCGGAATCAACCTGCTGCAGCTGATTGCAATCGAAGAGACAAAAGCGGCTGCGCGGGCCTTCAGCCTGGTCGAGCGGGTTCGGGAAAAGCCAGCTGATGTACAATGGAAGCATCGGATGCTGGATCTGATTGAAACGATTATGGTCTATAAATTACCGCAACTCGATCGCGGGGAGATACAGAAGATGTTGAATATCAATGATGTTGAACTGAAGCAGACCAGATTTTATCAGGATGTGTTCGCGGAAGGTGAACTGAAGGGTGAACTCAAAGGGGAAGCAAGATTGATTGTGCGCCTACTCACCCGCCGTTTTGGCCCGCTGAATTCGGATGTTGCCGAGCGTATCCGGGGTTTGAGTATACTAAAGCTTGAAGCCTTGGGCGAAGCGCTGCTGGATTTTCCGGCCCGGATGATCTGCACCGCTGGTTGAAGAGGCACGTCAAGTGATCGAATTGGAAGGGGCAGGGGGGCCCCGTCCGGTAGTTCGAGCTGAGTCTCTTGTCGAACGGCGGGGTGTGGCAGAGCCGCTAAAGTAGGCCGCCGAGGCGGAGCCTTGGCGCTAGGAAACATTGAGTTTCCCATGCACCGGAAAACCGTCAACGACCACGGTGAACTTTTGTGCATGCGTCAAGATTTGACCCTGAGCTTGATCGGTGCCCGATGGCACTACGCACGCGGCGAGTAATGATGCTCGATTCAACACGTGCCCCGCGAGCCACGACACCACCATCGCCAACTATCGCCAACTATCGCTCGCTGGAATTTCCACCTATACTATTGGCGAACTGCACACAATAATCGAAAATCGGCAGTGAAACATGTCTAAGACGAACGTCGATGATCTATTGATCGAAATGATCACTCCCAAGGTCAAGGAGATCGAGGAGCGCTTTTCCCGTGGGGAAGGGCTGAGCAATGATGATATCAACACCTTGCTGCTCAAGTCCCAATACAATCACATCAACCATCTCGATGGACGGTTGGATGAGGTCACTGCGAGCGTGAGAGCGCTGGAAGGAAAGTTTCAGGGGCTGGAAGGAAAAGTCGACTTGCTGAAGGCGGAAGTCAACGGGCGGTTGGATGCCTTCGAGGGCAAGTTGGATGCCTTCGAAAAAAATATTGAACTGAAAATTTCTCAGGCCATTAATACCAACATGCGCTGGTCGATAGGGATGATCGCATTGATCGTGACGGTGCTGAAATTGGCAGACATGTTCACCAAATGAGCCTGCCGGAATTGCAGCGTATTGAATGATATCCTGTAGCATAGAAATAGACGGTGCTAATCTGTTTGCGGGCTTCTCGAGCCGAACAACCGTCATCCGAACGAACCCGTTCAGGCTCTGGCGCCGAGGCAGAGCCTTCGCGCTAGAAAAAGCCCCCCGATCTGAAAACCGGCACTCAGAGTTTTGACCCACTGCCATTAAGTTAAGGGTCAACGTCGATTGTAGGGTGGATGCCCGAAGGGCGATCCACCATCGTACACTACATCATGGCGGAACCGCTTCGCGTTCCGCCCTATGCCCATACCTGCTAACTTAATGGCAGTGAGGCCTTTGATCCAGACTAATGCCAACGACTACCGCGAATGTTCATCCACGATCCAGAGGTGATCCCCCAGGTATGTGTATCTGTTCGAACGCAAAACCCGACTCCTTGAGACGCGGCACGAATGCAAGACCGACCGCCTCACCATGGTCTCGTCGATGAGTGCCCCGAAGGCACCAGAACCGCAGAATAAACCGGGCAGCGACACCTGCAGCGATTCGGACAGGATCGAAACATTATGAAGCTGCTCGCCCTGGTCACGGACGCCTTCGGCGCGCCCGGCGGCATCGCCCGATACAACCGGGATTTTCTAACAGCACTGGCGATGCAGCCGATCATCGGCAGCGTCAAAGTGTTGCCGAGAAACGGGACGTCCGAAGAACAGCCGCCGGCTCCGGTCGAGCAGCTGGTGCCGGTTCCGGGGAAGTGGCTCTATGCGGCAAAAGCTGTTCGGCAGGCGCTGACCCAGCGACCCGACCTCATCTTTTGCGGCCATCTGAACCTGCTGCCGCTGGCCTGGCTGATTTCGAAACTGCTGCGCGTGCCGCTCTGGCTGCAGCTGCATGGCATCGATGCCTGGGAGAGACCGAACTCCATCACCGCCAAAATGGCCAAAAAGGTGAATCTGGTGACCTGCGTGAGTCGGTACACGAGAAGAAGATTTCTCTCCTGGGCAAACATCCCACCAGCCCGGGTAAAGGTTCTGCCCAACACCGTCTCCGAGCCGGCGAATCATCAACCAAGCAGAATGCTAAAGGAAACCCCGGGTATCAAGGAAAAAAAGACGCTGCTGACGGTCGGACGGCTCTCAGCCAGTGAGTGCTACAAGGGCCACGACCGAATCATCGCCTGCCTTCCACAGCTCATCGAAGAACGTCCGAATCTTTGTTACCTGATCGGCAGGAGACGGAGACGACCGCAAGCGTCTCGAAGCACTCACCGCGCAGCATAGGGTCTCCGCCAACGTAAAATTCCTCGGCAACGTATCGGATGAGCAGCTTGCCGCTCTCTACTCCGTTGCAGACCTGTTCGCCATGCCGAGCACCGGCGAGGGCTTCGGCATCGTTTTTCTCGAAGCCATGGCGGCCGGAACACCCGCATTGGGGCTGGACTGCGACGGCAGTGCCGATCCGCTGCAGGACGGCAACTTGGGCATCGTCGCGACCGAACAAACCCTGTGTGAAGCATTGAGCAGCGCACTGAATTCATCTCCACCCAAAAAACTTGCAGAGCGGGTGCAAGCCATCTATGGAAGAGAACGGTTCCAAAACCATGTTCAGCGGTTGCTGACAAGCGGTTCCCTCCAGGCCAATCAATAATAGAGTCATGTGCGGCGTCGCCGGAATATTTGCCTACCACTACGCAGCTCCTCCGGTAGACCAGAAAGAGCTGCGGACGATACGCGATCATATGACTGCCCGCGGTCCCGACGGCAGGGGTGAGTGGTATTCGGAGAATGGCCGTGTCAGCCTGGGCCACCGTCGGTTGGCCATCATCGATCTCTCCGACAACGCAGCCCAGCCGATGACATCGGCAGATGGCCGACTCGTGATCAGCTTCAACGGCGAGATATACAATTATCAGGCGCTGCGCCGGGTGCTCGAACAAAAAGGTTGCCGTTTCCATACCCGCTCCGACACCGAAGTGCTGCTGCATCTGTATGCAGAGAAAGGCGAGGCGATGGTGCATGATCTGCGCGGCATGTTCGCCTTCGCGCTCTGGGACGAAAAAAAGCAGGCCATGCTGCTGGCCCGCGACCCCTATGGAATCAAGCCGCTCTACTATGCTGACGACGGCTGGACGTTGCGGTTCGCCTCCCAGGTCAAGGCAATCATGGCCGGCGGCAAGGTGTCGCGGCAGCCGGAACCGGCCGGCATTGTCGGCTTCTATCTGTTCGGCAGCGTCCCGGAACCCTACACCACCTATCAAGACGTCCGGGCAGTTCCCGCGGGCAGTTGGCTGTGGGTGGATGCCACCGGGCCGGCGGAACCGATTCGATTCTGTTCGATCTCCCGGCTCTGGGCGGACGCAGAGTGCGAACAACCGGATGGAGCGCATATTGAGACGGCAGTCCGCAAAGCGCTGCTCGACTCGGTCCGACACCACATGGTGGCCGATGTCCCCGTCGGCGCATTCCTGTCTGCCGGCATCGACTCCGGCGCGCTCGTCGGTCTCATGAGCGAAATTCGAGCAGGCGAAAATGGTTCGATACCCCCTCCCTCTGGGGGAGAGGGCAGGGGTGAGGGGAAGAAAAACAACACCATCCAAACCATCACCCTGGTCTTCGAGGAGTTCAAAGGACAACACAACGACGAATCCCCTTTGGCGGAAACAGTCGCAGACCATTATGGCACACAACACACCACCCGCTATGTGGCCGAGCAGGAATTCCAAGAAGATCTTCCAAGGATACTCGATGCCATGGACCAGCCGACCATCGACGGCATCAACACCTGGTTCGTCGCCAAGACGGCTGCGGAACAAGGGCTGAAGGTAGCGATATCCGGTCTGGGTGGCGATGAACTGTTCGGCGGCTATCCATCGTTCAAAGACATTCCCCGTTGGGTGAAGTGGCTCTGGCTGCCGAGCCATGTTCCAGGGCTAGGAATTGCGGCGGAAAAGTTCCAGACCGCTTTCAAACCCCTGTTTGCCCATATCAACCCCAAGGCGGCAGGAATGGTTCGATATGGAAAAGATTATGCCGGCGCCTATCTGCTGAAGAGAGGGCTTTTCCTGCCGAATGAACTGACTCAGATCATCGATATCGATTTGGTGACGGAAGGTCTTCGTCGCCTTCAGCCCCACCACCACATCCAACAGGCTATCGAGCCGGCCCCTGCCGGCGGTTACGCACAGGTGGCGGCGCTGGAAAGCACGCTCTATATGCGCAACCAGCTGCTGCGCGATACCGACTGGGCCGGCATGGCGCACTCCCTGGAAATACGCGTGCCGCTGGTCGATGTATGGCTGCTGCGGCAATTGGCCAAACACCTTGTCTCATCGAAAACCGAAGACCGGAAAAGGGTGCTGGCCCGCACTCCCGCGCGCCCGCTGCAGGACGCGGTAGTGTATCGGGCTAAAAGTGGCTTCACGACACCGATCAATCAGTGGCAGCAGAAGATCCGAGGCATTCGCCAATGGCGCACAGCGCCAATGTTAACACAGCGAAATTGCCCTTGGGCGCGCCGCTGGGCTTATTCTATAATTGCGCATCGGATGGTATGACGTATGTTCGATAGTCATCCTGGCACCGAGGCTCTGCCTCGGTGCCCTCTACCAGCGGCTATGCCGTGTCGTCAACCTTCGGCTATAATGTTGCTCACGGTTGTTTTCCCGGGTTGCTCGCGGTGGAGCCGCTCAGACCGAAGCGCCGGAGGCAGAGCCTCGGCGCCAGAAAAAGAAAAAGGCTGATTTTCACTAATTACTGCAAAATAAACCCCCGGCTTTGCCGGGGGACTCACATAGGTTTGACCTTGACCACGGTCTAGGCCACGCTCCGAAGCTCAACCACCAGATACGGAATAAGAGACCTATTAAGAGAGTACAGGAGTCTGGGCACACCCGGAGGGATTGCAAGTACCATTAGGGTGCTCACCCCGAAAAGGCGTAAGAAGGCAATATACGGCCCGATCAGGAAGCATCTCGGTGAGATATTTCATGAGATTGCGAAGCACAAAGACGTGGAGATTCTTGAAGGCCATTTGACGGCGGACCATGTGCACATGTGTCCAAGCATTCCTCATTTGTTTTGAAAAGACGGTAACGATACGGGGATATAGGCAGGGATGAACGAGGAACGATAAACCTGTGTACCTGGATTCCGCTCCATACGGACTACGTTATTTCCATTGCCCAATGAAACCACGCAACTCATGAACATCCTTGCTCTGCTCACGGATGCCTTTGGCGGCTATGGCGGAATCGCCCTGTATAACCGCGACGTCCTTTCCGCCCTATGCAGCCACCCGGAGGTGGAGCAGGTGGTGGCACTGCCTCGCTCCATTTCAAATGCGCTCGAATCCCTTCCCGGAAAATTGCACTATAACATTCCTGCCGCCAAAGGTGCCCCTGCCTACTTGGCTGCCGTGACAAAAGAGTTGCTCAAAGGTGGAAAATACGATCTGGTGCTTTGTGCCCACATCAACCTGATACCGGTTGCCTGGCTGTTTGCCAAACTGCTGAAGGTGCCACTGATTCTGCAAGTCTATGGCATCGACGCCTGGCAGCCTACGGCAAGGTCGTTCACCAACAGATGGGTTGCCTCGGTAGACATGGTTATCTCTATCAGCAACTACACCACCGACCGTTTCCTGGAATGGTCGCAAGTATCCAGCGAGCGTTGCCGCTTGCTTCCAAACGCCATTGATCTGAAAAAGTACGGTGAAGACGAGAAATCATTGGAACTCATGAAGAAATATGGCTTGGCGGGCAAGGCTGTGCTGATGACTCTGGGAAGAATGTCTTCCGAGGAGCAATACAAGGGATTCGACAAGGTGCTGGAACTATTGCCCGAGTTGAAAAAGAAGATTCCGAAGATTGTCTATGTCATCGCCGGGGATGGGGATGACCGACCCAACCTGGAAGAAAAGGCACAACTGCTGGAAGTTGCTGACAGCGTGGTGTTTACCGGTATGGTTGATGAGGCGGAGAAAGCAGATCTGTACCGGGTCGCCGATCTCTATGTCATGCCCAGCCGGGGTGAGGGATTCGGTTTCGTTTTCCTTGAGGCCATGGCGTGCGGCATTCCCGTGGTAGCCAGCCTTGTGGACGGCAGCCGGGATGCGGTTCGTGACGGCAGGCTCGGCATCATGGTGGATCCCGATGATCGCGAAGAATTGCTGCAAGCCATCATCCAAGGGCTTGAACAACCCAAAGGGATCCCGGTAGGGCTGGAGTATTTCTCCTTTGAGAACTTTACCCGCCGACTTCATGCAATCGTTGACGAAACCCTGGATCAGGGGCGGAAACAGTCATGAAAAAGGCTCTGATCTGCGGCATATCTGGTCAGGATGGTGCTTATCTGTCGCGCCTGCTGCTGGAAAAAGGCTATGAAGTGGTGGGCACCTCACGGGATGCCCAGATGTCCGAATTCTCCAATCTCCAGGCACTTGGCATTGGGGATAGAGTGGAGGTTTGCTCCATGGTGCTCACTGACTTTCGCAGCGTGCTTCAGACCCTGACCCACCACGCACCCGAGGAGGTCTATAACTTGGCTGGCCAGAGTTCGGTGGGGCTCTCCTTCCTGCAGCCCGTCGAAACCCTGGAGAGCATCGCTCAGGGCACGCTAAATTTGCTGGAAGTGATTCGTTTCACGGACAAGCCCATCCGGCTCTACAATGCCGGATCCAGCGAGTGCTTTGGTGACACGAACGGTGCAGCGGCCAATGAAGAGACCTCCTTTCGACCCCGCAGCCCTTACGCCACGGCCAAGGCTGCCGCCTATTGGGAAGTGGCCAATTACCGCGAAGCCTACGGGCTTTACGCCTGCACAGGTATTCTCTTCAACCACGAATCACCCTTGCGTCCACGGCGTTTCGTTACCCGCAAGATCATCGCCACCGCTTGGGAGATACGTCGTGGCTGTTGTGATAATCTGAAACTGGGAAACATGAAGATCCAGCGTGATTGGGGCTGGGCACCCGAGTATACGGAGGCAATGTGGCGTATGCTGCAACAGGAGAGGGCGGATGACTATGTCATCGCCACCGGCGAGAGTAACAGCCTGGAAGCCTTCTGCCGCGAAGCCTTCAGCCAACTGGGTTTGGACATGGACGCCCACGTTGTAACCGATCCCGCCCTCTACCGTCCTTCGGAGATCATGTTCGGGCAAGGCAATCCTACAAAGGCTTTCAGAGTGCTTGGATGGCAGGCCAGAACGACGATGGCTGGGGTAGTGACGAAAATGCTTGAAGTGGAAAAAGAAAAATAGGTTTTATAAATTTAATCGGAACTGGCCAAAGATGCATGTTGACAAGAGGTATGTCTCTGCAGTAGTCAAAACCGGTTCATGGGGCAATGGCCCTCCAGGAACCAGCAAGAGCAACAAGATTCAACACAGCATATTTGCCACATCACTCAAAATTGCCGGAGGCGCCCATTGATGAGACGAAAAGTTGTTGTACTATTAATCTGTAACGCAACGAAAAGGGGCGGCTTGCGGAATCAGGCCGAAATGGACATAAGGTCTTCGGATTGGGTAGAGAGGCCGGCAGAAAGATACCCAATAAAAAAATCTAAGCTGGCTATCGAGCACGATTCATTTTATGGTGGGTGGAACCACTGAATCAAGCCTCGCGAATCAGGCAACATAACATAACTGTTCAAGCTATTTCTATTTCGGCTCCCAAGTGGGTGGTCCTGAAAACAGAACTAGAAAACCACCTCTACTATGATCGCCACCTACAGCAAGCTCTGGCAACTCATGAACCCGTTGGAGCGCCGGCAGGCCATGCTCCTGCTGGGCATGATCCTGATGATGGGTTTCCTCCAGATGGTGGGTGTCGCCTCCGTCATGCCCTTTATATCCATCGTGGCGAAACCCGAGGTGGTGGAAACCAACCGGTATCTGGCGGCAGCATACGAAATGCTGGGCTTTTCGAATACCCAGCGCTTCTTATTCTTTCTGGGGATTGTCGTTTTTCTAGCAGTCCTCGGCTCCATCGCCTTCAAGGCAGTAACCACCTACGCCCTGGTTCGCTTCACGGAAGCGTGCAACTTCGCGTTAAGCCGCAAGCTAATGGACGGCTATTTACGCCAACCCTACGAGTGGTTTCTCAACCGACACAGTGCGGAGCTCGGCAAGACTATCCTCTCGGAAACCGAACAGGTTATCAGGGGCGGCCTTTATCCGGCCATAAATCTGGTCGCCGAAGCAGCCGTAGTCATCGCCATCGTCATCCTGCTGATCTTGGTCGATCCCGTTCTGGCTGTCGCCGTTGGCTTGGGCATTGGCGGTGCCTACACCATTATCTATGTTCTCCTGCGCAACCGCCTGAGCCGCGTTGGTGCAGACCGGGTGCAGGCCAATCTTCAGCGCTTCGAAGCCGTGCAAGAGACTTTCGGAAGCATCAAGGATGTCAAGGTCAGCGGCCTTGAAGGGGTGCTCCTAAAGCGCTTCGATGATCCGGCCCGCCGTTTCACCAAGGCCCAGGCGATGCATGCCGTAGCCGGCCAGATGCCCCGTTTCGCACTCGAGGCGCTGACATTCGGCGGCCTGCTGGTGGTCGTCATTTACCTCATGGCCCGTCCGGGCGGTTTGCAGCAGGCATTGCCGCTGCTGGCCCTATACGCCTTTGGCGCGTACCGGCTGATGCCTGCATTGCAGAGCATGTATGCGCAGTTGGTTGCCCTGCGTTTCGCCGGCTCGGCCCTGGAAACCCTTCACCGCGATCTCATGCAACTCACATCCGAGGGTAGCGGCGCGCTCCCACTCAAACGCGCCCGGACACTGGGATTAAAGGAATACATCCGCCTCGAGGAAATCTCCTACGCCTATCCCGGCAGCGAGCATCCGGCCGTCCGCAGACTCAGCGTGGAAATCCCCGCCCGTAAGACCATCGGTCTGGTGGGAAAAACCGGTTCCGGAAAGACCACCACCGTGGACATCATCCTGGGCCTGCTGAGGCCCCAGCAGGGAGCCCTGCTTGTCGACGGTACACCCGTCACCGCAGAGAACATCCGGGCATGGCAGGCGACCATCGGCTACGTGCCGCAGCACATTTACTTGGCCGACGCCAGCATCACCGCGAACATAGCCTTCGGCATACCCGAGCACGAGGTCGACCGGAATGCCGTGGAACGGGCTGCGCACATCGCCAATCTGCACGAATTCGTTACTAAGGAACTCCCGCAGGGGTACGGCACCGCCGTAGGGGAGAGGGGCGTGCGGCTTTCGGGCGGGCAACGCCAGCGCATCGGCATCGCGCGGGCGCTCTACCACGACCCCGAGTTGCTGATCATGGACGAGGCCACCAGTGCACTGGACAACCTCACCGAACAGGCAGTGATGGAAGCAGTGCGCAAGCTCGGCCACCGCAAGACGGTCATTTTGATTGCTCATCGCCTCTCCACCGTCCGCGAGTGCGACCGCATTTATCTGCTGGAAGGTGGGCGTTTGGTTGCAGGTGATAGCTATGACGGACTTCTGCGAGGAAACGCGCAGTTTCGCGACATGAGCGGTACCCTTGTTAAATCCGCGGATAAAGCTTGCTCAACCGTTGCGTTGTCGGCTGCCGCCAAAAATTTCCCCAATTAGACTTCATATCGAAGGAAAAATACCTTGAATCTCTACCGTAGAGCCAGAAATATACTCTGGCGCCTCTCGATCAAAGGTCTACCGCGTGGCCCCCATGTCACGCGATACTCGATGTACAGGCAGCTCACGCTTGTTGGGGATTCCCTGCAAAACAAAAGCGGCAGAATTCTCTCCATTAGCCACTCAACGAACCTCGTCGAACTACTCGGATTGCAGCCCATAGAGCTTGTTGAGGCGAACTATCCAGATGCGGACATGGCCTCTTTAGCCTTTGACGACAATGCCTTTGATTTTGTCCTATCAGATCAAGTACTGGAACACGTAGAGGCAAATCCCCGAGCTGCAATTGATGAATGCTTACGCGTGTTAAAGCCGGGGGGCTATGCAGTTCACACAACTTGTTTTATCAATCCAGTTCATGACGTCCCCAAGGATTTTTGGCGTTTTACGCCTGACGCTCTGAAATTCTTGCACCGACACTTCGGAGAAATTTTGGAGTGTAAGGGGTGGGGGAATTTTGAAGTATGGTCTTTCGTTAAAGACGGCCTGCGTTTCACCGGCGTACCCGAGGTGCGTTGGCACCCCCTAAATCGAGTTGCCGTTAAGAACAACCCGCTCTGGCCGATCGTCACATGGATAGTCGCGCGAAAATAGAACCTTCTCAGGTGGCTGCCAAGGTACGTCGGCTGAGCAGCAGTCTCTTGGTTAATAAAGGATGCTTATGTTGTATTTGATCGGTTTGTTATTGGCTGTGATAGCGAGTATTGCAATAGTGACCTTGTTTTTCTTGCGGCGAAAATTCCGCGAATTGCATGCCCGCCTAAACAGACTGGAAAGTCATGCATGGGAGACTGCAATGATAAGTACATTAATCGCTGGTCAACCCACATTACCCCGCCCTGGTTGGTGGGCCGCATCCACGGATATCCTCTACGAACTGGCCCGCATAATTGAAACGGAACGACCGAGGCTGATAGTGGAGCTTGGCTCAGGTCTTTCAACTGTCGTTCTCGCTGCTGCTGCCGCAAGGAATGGATCCAGAGTTGTTTCTGGAAGAAATTTCAAGAGGTTGTAAACGGCTACGAGTAAATGTTCGGTTAACCCATGGCAATAAATCAACACGTTGCGACAACACTGAAAATTTTGCGTGTCAGTAAAATCAATGCCTTAGCAAACCCGATAGTAACTTCTCAAAAAGTCTGGGCAACTGGTGCGACCTTCTGGGGTGGACCGGTAGATCGCCGATCGGTGTGTGCTGAAAAACTGGTGTGGTGCTGTCGGTGGCCCTATCGACAGAGGATGTTTCGGAAGCGTTTGTTAAGCGGGTAGACCCAGATGGCTTTCTTGGGCAAGAGGGATTGATTGTGGACATCGAGCTTGCCACGTCCCTGAGTATCGCCGAGATAGGTCCAGTTCGCTGCTTGGTAGCAGGTTCCGTGGAATCGTGGCCGTTCGGCGAAGGTTTCCAGCAGGACGGGACGGATGCCGTAGCGGGGCTCCCAGTCGTCGGCGAGCCGTCGCGTGGCGCCTTTTGGGCAGCTTCTGCTGCTGCATGTAGGCCAGCGCCTCATCGCCCCGCACGTAGTCTTCATGCCCGGCACGCAGCAGCGGCAGAAAGTTGATCCGACTCTTGCTGTTGGTGCTCGCGAAGTAGGCGAATTGTTCATTGCCGATATGCGTGCAGTAACCGTTTTTGCCCTTGTGGCGAGCCCCCGTGTCATCCACGTGGACGTAGCGGGAGTAGCGAAGGCCCACCGACAGCAACGCCTCCTTTTCCGCATGAAATGCCTCCTTGTCCTCGGTGATGATTGCGCTGATCTCATCCGCTGAAATCTCAATTCCCCACTCCCTGAGCTGCTCCAGGATCAACGGCTGGGTGACGTGCGCATGGCGGGTGGGTATTGGTAGATGACGTACGTGCGCAGGGTCGCGCCGAAATGGTGCCTCATCACCGGGAAGCTGACCAATGATCGCCTCTCCTGACGGCGTCTCCCACCGCTCCAGTCGGTACCGGGTTTTGTGCAACTTGATCCGGATATCCTGCACTGTGTAGTCCTGATATCCTTTGACCCGGCTTCCCTCGGGAATACCGTCCGGGCGGATCACCACAGTCTTGTGGATCTTCAGCCGCTTGGTCTTGCTTCCCTTGTCCTGATCCCCGCGTTCGCCTCCCGGATTCTTCTTGTCATCGCCTTCCAGCTTCGAAGGCCGGATCCGAGGTCTCGGCTTCTACCCCTTCAACCGTGCAATTTCGTCCCGTAGCGCCTGTATCTCTTCTGCTTGCTCATGGCAGATCTCCAGCAGGATCAATACCGCCGGCGTCACATCTTCAACCGGAAAATCCGAAAGCTGCGGGTGTTTTTTGAACTCATGCTTCGAATTAAAGCATGATTACGCTCCCGTGTTCAGAACTTTGTTCCTCCCCCCCCTCCCCGCGCTCTGCGTTGCCCGGACTTTTTGAGAAGTTACCAGAAAACGTAGTATGTTCGGCTGCCCTCAAAAGGCTAGCGTTGCTATTCTTGGCAACCGCCCTTCGGCGGGAGGAATGATTCCTCCCGCCATGCGGAAACCCGGCAGCAGCAAGCGCGGTGTGCCGGGTCGCGGGTGGTTGCGGTCGGAGTGGTTGCCGCAGAATTCAGCGAACAACCGCCCGATTGGTCAGGCAAAGGGCTGTGAGTTAGCACCGCCCGTCCAAATTGCTGCGGTCGCTTTTATTCGGGCTTATAGCCTGCGTCCGCGATGATTTTTTTCAATGCTTCGACGTTTGTTTTTGCCGGATCAAAGTCGATTTTGACTTTTCCTTCCTTATGGTCCGCTTTGGCGGTCGTGACACCTTCGGAACCCTCAAGCTTTTCCTTGATTGTCGATGCGCAACCGCCACACTGCATGCCGCTGACATTCAAAGTGATCGTTTCCATAATGATTACCTCCTTAGGAATATCTGAAAAATGAGAACATGGTTGTAATGGACCGATGTTGTGACCATAATTATAATAACAAATGAGAGAGTAGAGCTTTTGTTCAGAAGGTATGTTTGCTAGAATTGAGGTCGATTTTGTTGCATCTCATTAAGCCGCTTGGTTAATCTGCCGGGGAGCTCTCGTTGCAGGCATAGGCGGTGGTCCTAGCCATGAAGCACAGTTGGTGTTCGGCTCCTTTTTGCTGGCGTAGCTCAGTTGGTAGAGCAGCTGATTTGTAATCAGCGGGTCGGGGGTTCGAATCCTCTCGCCAGCTCCATAAAATCAATCACTTACGGGGAAAAGATGACGCGAGAAATGCGTCATTGTCCATTAAAGGTCCATGTTAGTCAATGGATTGAGGTCTTTTGCCTGCTCGAGGTGATCTGGTGCAAGATGCGCGTAACGTATCGTCATGTCGAGGCTTCCATGACCGAGAATTTTCTGCAGCACCAAAATATTTCCGCCGTTCATGATGAAATGGCTCGCGAAGGTGTGGCGTAACACATGGGTGAGTTGTCCGGTTGGAAGGGTGAAAGAAAGGTTTTTTGCTCGTCTCTTGAAGGTTGGGTAAGCGTGCCTGAATAGGCGGCCTGGATGGATTGGTAAGCTGTCGCGGAAGGATTCGGTGATGGGAACAGATCGATGCTTCCCGTTTTTCGTGTTCCTGAATCGAATCGTGGAAGCCTGAAATGATGACCCGGTGACGGTCTCGGCCTCTGTCCACCGGGCGCCGGAAGCAAGGCAAATTCGCGCGATATGATAAGCGTTTAGCGATTTGGCGCTTTTTAATTCATCCAGTAGTTCCGATATTTCTTCCCGGGTCAACCAGTGCAGTTCTCGGTCATCGATTGGTAGTTTCCGCAATTTGCGTAGTTCATTCGGCAGAGTCCATTCCTCGATCCGTTCGAGTTCGGAGAATACCGCGGAAAGGTACGTGTGCTCGTGGTTGATTGTGTTCGCGGTAACGTGATCGAGACGTGATTGTCGGTAGGCGGCAAATATGGCGGCGGTAACGTTGCGGGCTAGTGGGTTGCCCAGGCGATTACAAAGATTGTTTAGCATAAGGCGGCGGTTCCGTCCGTCTTTCAAATGTTTTCCTCGTACTTGATGCCAAGTTTCGATTAGTTCCGATAGTCTCCGGCTGTCTTTCTTCGATGGCTCCCATCCGGGCGTGACGGTCTTGTTCGTCTTGATCCATGCTTCCCACCGTTCTGCTTCTCTTCGCTTTTCAAAAATCTTTCTGTAACGTTTCCCTTCTGTGCCATTCGGCCGCAGGTCGGCTTTGTATCGTCCGTCTGGAAGGCGGCTGATTGTCATCGATTGTAAACAGGAATCTTCACATAGCGCCCTTTTCTGCATTCCATGATGTTTTGATTGAGGGTATGTCCGTGGATCGCCATGCACTCTTTTAATGACCTTCCTGGAATCCATCGTTTGTTGTAGCTGGCGATGTAGCGTTGTGGCTTTGGTCGGGGGATGCTGTTGAGAATTTGTTTTTGTGCGGATATGAATTGTCTTGTGGATTGTTCAACGGACTTGTCCATGAAGGAAAAGAGCGAATCTATAAAGAGTAGGCTTGCGATAGAGCTGATTAGGCCGAGGGTGACGCTTGCGATGATGATTCCGCCGGCGATTTGAAATATTAGTTTCATGGTTCTTGCTCCGATCTTGTTTTTTTCCATCTAATCTTTACTTGGGCGGCTATTGTCCAGCCGTTCTTGTCCTTCCTAATTTTTTTCTTTCTTCTTCGATGTCGGGTGAAATCTGCCCGGCTTCGGGGAGTGTCCTTCCTGTTGCCAACCAGTAGCCGTAGTTGGGCCAGCATTGGGCGATTCGCTCGATGATGAACGCTGGGGTTCTTTGGTTGCGTCGTTCGATGTTCGCAAGTTGACTTGTTTTGATTCTTGCTTTTAATGCTAGTTCATCTCTGGTCAATAAGAGGTGTTCTCGAAGCTTTCTGACACGTTCATTAGTGTGGTATTCGTCACACATTAGCTTAAAATCCTTGCGTAAATAACTATTATGCGTAAATGGCAGTTGTGGTTAAGGCGGAATGAGTATATACTATTCATAAGATTTAACGTTAGTCATTACAAGTCAATGTTAGCACAGGGAGCAAGAAAAATGGGCGAGAGAAAGATCGATGAGAAACAGTTCGTTGTTGATGGTTTGAACATCATCATGGGGTGTGGGTTTGGAAACGATATGGAGCGGTCACAACGGTTTATGACTGTTCAGGGCTATCGGATAGCTTTTCGTGGAACTAGTCACGTGGCCTTTTTGGATGGTTTTGAATTGATTCTTAAACGTGGTTGGTTCCAGGATTGGAGTGATGATGAGGTTGGTTTCAGTATCAAGTCGTTGTGTATGGAGTCTGGTTATCCTCGCTTGAAAATTTGTAAGCGGCTGCAGGATGAGGTGGCCTAAATGCCTGAAAGCATCCCTGACCAGGGCGTAGTCTCCTCGGTCAACCTGGTAACAAAAGAGCGTTTTGCTGTTTCCGTGGGCGTCACAGAGTACGTGGTTGACGGCTGGGTAAAACGCGGATACCTGCCAGTCCATGAAATGGGCCGGTACAGTCTTATCAATTTGGCACGGCTCAATATCGAGCTTTTACGTGACGAATAATAGAGGGCGATAGCATGAATTTAATACAAGCACAGGATGAGTTTATTTGCGGTGTTTTAGCGGCTACTCCATATGCTAAAGGTGATCGAGGAACTTTGTTAAACCGAAAGGTACTTGTGTTGAGGGCACTGCGGGGAAGGTTTTACAAACGTCTTTCGAAAATGGGTTTTAGCGAAAGTGAAGCCCGACCTGCATTGTATGATGCATCAGAAATGGCAGAGTTGGAATATTACAGTGAGTTCGAATAATGAATGAATTAGTAGTACAAGAATTCGAATTTACCGGTGATCCCAGCGACAGAATTTCCTCTGTCATCGAATGGGTCCTGGCTCTCGACATGTTACTTTTAAACGCAACAAAATGACCCGCGCTGAATTCAGCGATTTTCTGGATACGGCGCTCGGACCCTGCCCGGTGCTGTTTGATGATCCGCTCCACTATGATGCGACGATTGCCCAATGGGCAGAGATTGTTCCCTGGATTCGCGGCACCGAGCATCAGGCATTCATAGCCCAATATGGCGCTGTCCTGGCAAACGCGGCAACGTTCCATGAATTCTGTCGGGAAATTTTTAAGCTTTGTTCCCGGTTTCACTATCCATTGCCGGACAGCGTTACTGAATGGGCCCGTCAATGTGCCGAAGATTTTCACGGAATCGAGGACGAAGTCAGCCAATGTGAGGAACAATGGCGTGAGACCGGTACAGACGCGCTGCAGTCACCGATTAAACCAGTTTCGCAGCCCACGCCAAAAGGAGACGGTCAACCACTGCTCGATTTAATGGGCATTCGAGGAGCCGGTCTTTGACTGCGTATCTCCACGGCTGCGAATGCGGCGCTGGGTCACCGCAAGGTGGCCCAGCGCCGACCTTATTACGATTCTCCCTGGTTGTGATATCCCCAAACCGGTCACCTGAGTTGCTGCAGGTGACCGGTTTTTTTATGCCTGACTGGAACGCACCTTTGAAATCGAAACGTTTTCAAAACCTGCCGCGCTGGTATTTCCGAACACAGGCACCAATGGGTCATTGGGACTCCGGCTGCCGGGTTCCCTCGAATCAACCGGAAAAGGGTACGTCAGAGCGTTTCCGGGGCCGTTATGGCGCGACCATCCGGTCTGGTCGGCTGTTGTGGTGGCTAAATGTCGCTTTGTTCAACAATCAAATTAAACAGTCGCGAAGCGCTCTTAATTGCAGGGACAGCAATCCTGCCATGTACGGAGTAGCTTGATATGGCAACCATAACCTGCCGCTGCTGCGGCCTCATAATCGATAAACAGGTTATGGAATCGTCTGACTATCCATCTGACTATGGATGGATCCAGGGCCAGCTTCAGCGTTTCACTTCTGGTTCTTGGCCGGGCGTCCTGCGTCGATATCAAAAACTCTTCCAGACCCGCGGCCGTCGAGCTGCAAACCAAATGCTTCGAGAAATGGAGTCGTTCTCCGAGTCGCGGACCTATCAAGCTCGTCGAATCCCCACGGTTTCGGAAATGAAAGAGATTTTGGAGGAGGGCGCATGAAAAGGATCTTAGGCGAAGTTCGCGAATGCAAACAAAGATTTGTTGATTTTTACGCATATGTTCTTGGGGATCGCTTTGCGCAGGTGGTAATCGTTTTCGCCCTGATTTTGATCGGCGTTGCTTTGGGCCTTTCATTTGCTTTTGACATGATCGCGATGTTGGATGCTGAGCTGGGAACTTATGCGGCGGGGAGATGCGAATGATTCTCGGTAAGAAGTGCCCACGTACTGTAACACGGGCACTTTGTAACACGGGCACTTTGTCTCATGGGTGAGACTCCCATAAGACCTGTATGGTTATTTTTAGGTAGGGCACTTAGTCCGATGGGTCGGACTTTTTTCGGATTTCGGGGTAGGGCACTTTGTCCCATGGGTGGGATTTCTTCGTGGATTGTGTGGTTGTTTTAGCATGTTAATTGACTGGATCACCGCGCGGTTGCCGATCGAGTCAATTCCTTCTAATCAATGGGACATGCTGCGCAAGTTGAACGATAGGGTGATGCGGTATTGCCCTCGTACTGGGGATGTTCGCTGGGAGTCCTGCGCTTGGGATTCGGTACGCTCGGATAGTCATCAGATTGCCATCAAGGTTGGCTCTGACGCATTTTGGATTCAAGGCTCTCCAGGTCGGGTTTGCGGGTCTGGTGATGCGGTTTTTGGTGATGGTGTTTGTTCGGCGCTCGATCTTCAAGGTTGTCTCCTGACAATGATTCGATTTGTCGGCACGCAAACCGGGGTGCTGTTGGCTCCCGATTGTCGGCAATGGATTATTTCCAGAATCGATGTAACCGGCAATCTGCTTCTGGGGGATTTGTCGGAAGTGCGTGACGCGTTGCGAATTCTCCGGGGATGCGAAGGAGGGCGGTACCGGGTTTCTCAGCAAGCGGGTGACACGGTCTATTGGTCGCACCGTTCACGGTTGAGGTCGGGCAAGGCTTATGCAAAAGGGCCGCATATCACTTACATGCTTAGGCAAAGAGGTTACAGCGGTATCGAATACGCGGGGAGTGATCAGGTTTTGGCTGATCGGCTTTTACGGTTGGAGTTGCGGCTCGGGTCGCAGTGGCTTCGGGAAAGATTGGGTAAAACGTCGGTCGATTTGAACGGGGATGAGTCACAGTGGGATCAGAAAATAGTAGACAAAAGTTGGTTGGATTTGACTGCGGATGATTTAAGAAAAGAGTGGAAAGAATATTTTGAGCGAATGATTGGAAGTGGCGAGATGAAACAAGACAGCGATGTAAAAGAGCGGGTGATGGCTGCGGCCGAAACAGAAAATCGTGGAAAAGCAGCTTTTGGTTGTTGGCTTATGATCCAGGCGGAAGGATGGGAAAGGGCTCGTGAGGCATTTACGAGGCCGACCTGGTATCGCCATTTAAAAGTTCTTCGTGCTGCCGGCCTGGGCGATGCCGATATCTCTGCTGGCGTAGTCGTTCCTATTCGCCGGCGTATTATCGAATGTCAGGTCGTGGACACCTGGGAAGAATTACGCCGGGCGGCCTGATGTTGGCGTTCGACGTTGAATATTGTGGTAATGATGGAATTTACCGGACAAGGGAAGATGTGAAGTTGTGTGACTTGGTGGCGGTTGTGGTTGAGTTGGAAGAGCACGGTTGTCATTCGATCACGGTTTTAGGATGGGTTGATAGTTGAAAACGTAACGAAAATCAAAGGTGATAGAAAATGAAAATGATAGTAGAAAGTGAAGAAGTAACGGTAAGAAGTGGCACGAGCAAGGCGGGTTCGCCTTTTGAAATTGCTCAACAGCAAGCGCGGGTTGTCGGGGAAATCTTGGCGGGGCCGATTGAGATTGTGCTCGATTCGAAAGATAAGCCGATTAAGATCGGCGAGTATGAAATCGATTTCGAAAGGTCGGTTAAGTTTGGACGGTTTGGTCGGCTGGAATTGGCGGCTCGACCGTCATTGAAGCCGATCGGTCATCAAGTCATGAACATGAAAAAAACGGCTTGAACAATGGCCACAGAACTTGAGGTAATAATTGTCGGGTTCTATGTCATCTGTTTTTGTTTTGGCTGGATCGGTGGATCACAACGATGACTATTTCAGATATTCAAACTTTAGTAGGAAATGGCCTCGGCTGTTTCTTGATCGGTTACGCGTCAAGCACCATTTTTCTTGTATTTAAAAAGGCGCTTCTCGGGTAAAGAGTAGTGACTTACAACTTTAATTTAATAAAGTAAATATGAGGTTTAAAAAGATGATGAGACTGAGCGGTTTGTTTATTGTTTTGATGGGCATGTTCGGGCTGAGTGGTGCGCCGTTGGCCGCGTTGCCGACCGCTGCAACGGATGCGGTCACAACTGTACAGACTGATGCACTTGCTATGGTTGATGCAGCGTGGCCGTTTGTTGCGGCGATAGTGGTAGCTTTTGTTTTGTTTCGTGTTTTCAGAAGGGCTGTAGATTCGGGTGAGTCTTCTACTAAAGGGTGGTCGGTTCACGATTTCGATAATCGGAAGTTTTAGAATCGGAGTAAAAACTGAATGGCCGGGTTGCACCGGTTGCTTGGTAATCCCGAGAAATCGGGTAAGGGGTGGCGGCCATCGCTGAATTGTAATAACTATAGAGGTAATAATGATGAAGAAACGTTTTTTGAAGGTAACGGCTTTCTTTGTGACGTTGGTTGCGTTGAGTGTCGAAACGGTAATGGCCGCGTTGCCGACTGCGGCGACTGATGCAGTCACGACCGTTCAGACTGACGCCCTGGCGATGGTTGATGCTGTGTGGCCCTATGTCGCGGCGATCACTGTCGCGTTCGTGATCTATCGGATATTCCGTCGGGCTATCAATTCTGGCGGTTAAGTAGGAGCGCGTGATGAGAAGGGCAGTCTGCCGGGTATGCTTGGCGGCTGCCCTTTTTTTTAAGCTTGTTTTGTTTTGTGGTACTTCTCATGCTGCTTTTGGGTATTGGTGGAGAACTAATGCAGGTTTGGGTTTTTCTTGTGTGTCGTATGCTGAACAATGTACTGAGTCAGAAGCTGAAATCGTTATTGGTGAAAAGGGTGTGGGGTGGGGTGGTCCGGGCACGATTTTTGATCATAAAGTGATTTTGTGGGATGATGGTACGGAGGCTAAATATCGTTCGTATGTTATTAATTTGTCAGGTACGGTTAATGATTTTGGGTATATTTGGCGAATCAAAAATGGAAATAGCACAGAGAGTTGCGCGGCAAATGGGGAAATATTGAATGAGGTAACAGGGTTGTGTGAACCGTTACCGTGTTCAGTTGGTGGAACGGTACAGGGTTCGTTCTATTCTGATAATGGCGATTTGAACAATATGGTGTTGTCTATTCAGATTGGGGATTCACCGGTGACTGCAAGCGTTGATGATTGTGAAGTGACGTATATACCGAATTACGATGATTGCTACTATTCCGGTGAGTTTGCAACAAATCCGAACGGTGTGAGCGTTGAGCGGGAAATCTGTAACGTTACTTTTACTAAAACAGGTAATAGTTCAACGGTGGGCGGGACGAGTGACGAGGGATTGACCGGGCCGGCATCGGTCGGGGATGGGTGCGTATCCGATGATCAGGGGAACGTTGCTTGTGGCGGAAATTTGCCTTCAGGATGCGGTCAAATAAACGGTGTGGATGTGTGCTTCAACGATGGTCAGGCATCGTGCTATGACATAGGCGGTACAACGATATGCGCAGGGGGGAATAAAAATTGTGGGATATTCAATGGAGAAAATATGTGTGTTGAACAAACAGCAACCGATAGTTTCATAAAGTTTACGGATGGGTCAAAAACAGTTTCGCTATCGAAAGACAAAGGCAAGACAACAACAACGGTCGCGTCGGTTGACAATGGAGATGGGACAACAACCAAGACAACGACTGTGACGAGCAATATCGTTGGTATACCGGATTCTGTGACGACGGAAGTGATAGACGGATCTGGTAATGTGATCAGTTCGGAAACGACTGGAGCAACGGGACCGGACCAGGGCCAATCGCAAAACGAATTCGATACAACCGGCCTTGCAACAGAGGCCGGTCAGAATTCGATGATAAACAAGCTCGGAGAGATAAAAGACGTTCTCGATCCTGCAACGATCGACACGTTCTCGATCGATACTGCTGGAGATGGTGTGGTGGGAACATTGGACGGTGACGCGCAAGCGTTCGCCGATACACTCGGTGATGGAATGCCGACAAGCGACAAGTGGTTAACCTGGTCGCCTGGGTTTCCTACGCCACAATGTCAGGCGCTCAGTATTGTCGTTCCCTTAGGACCGTTGGGAAGTAAACCGCTGGATTTTGACCCATGTTCTGATCTTCAAGTTATGCGGGATATTCTCGGTTGGTTTTTTTATATCGGAACCGCTTTTGTGCTTGTTCGGTTGACGTTGCGAGGTAACGAATAATGATAATTTTGCTTCCGGCGGTTGCGGCTGCTTCTTCGATTGTCGGTGTAATCGGACGGTTTCTGATTGGATGGTTCGCGGCAAAGGTTGTGATCAAAACGGCCGCTGTGGCTGTTTTCGTCGGTTTGCTGTATGCGTTCATTGCCACCATAAACGGATTATTTCAGTCGATCCAGTATGCAATGCCTCAGGCTGTATCCATGGCGTACGGGTGGGTTATGCCTTCAAACACAGTAGCCTGCGTGTCGGCAATCATGGCGGGGTATACGGCACGTTGGATATTTGATGCAAGCGTGAAAATCTTGTTTACGCGGCTCGGGTGACAAAAAAGTTGTGAGAAGCTCCAGAAGTCGTGTAAGTGATTGATAAATAAAGAGGCGGAAAAAAAGACTTTTCAAAAATGGTGAAAGCAGAAGCAAGAAGGTGGAAAAATGACAGTCTATATAGTGACGGGAACGCTTGGTTCCGGAAAGTCTTTGGTATCGGTGGGCAGAATTCGGGAGTATTTGGAAGCAGGGCGGCGGGTGGCAACAAACCTTGATATTCATCTTGACAAAATGATGTCATTCGACAGCAAGGCAAATCTCGTCAGAGTGCCGGACAAACCACGATTGTTCGATATGGAATGTCTGGGTAAAGGCTGCGTCGAGGCCGACGAAAAAAAGTACGGGCTCCTTGTTCTTGATGAGCTCGGGACTTGGATGAATTCCCGAAATTGGCGCGACAAGGGACGCGGGGATCTTCTGGATTGGTTCCGAAATGCCAGAAAAAAGCACTGGGATATTTTCCTGTTGGTACAACATATCGACGTTGTCGACCCTCAGCTTGCAAAATCCTTGGGAGAGCACCTGGTCGTATGCCAGCGTACAGATAGAGTGAATATCCCTTTTCTTTCCGGGGCTCTGCGTGGTGTCGGAATTCAACAAGTCTTTCCGAAAGTACATCTTGCTTACGTCTATTATGGACGATCCACGAGCGCAACCCGCGTTGGTCTTTGGTCATATCGGGGTCATGACCTTTATGGTTCTTATGACACCGACCAGGAGTTCCGGGAAGAGACAGAAATCGATGACCGGGGGAAAGAAACAGATCAACGGGCGACGTTTTCCCAATTGCCGCCCTATTACATGAATCGTGTAGGTCTGGAGTTGAATTTGAAAAAGCAACTGACAGGTCTTGCAGAATGGAGGCGGCGCACGGTCGCGCAGCGCCCGGGAGGCGGCTCCATTCGGAAAGATCGATTGATTCCATACATGGTGGCGGGGGTGATCACGATTGTGGCTCTGGTCGGTTATGGGATAGTGTCGTCCGAGCATTCGCTGGTCACTCCAATGGCGTCCATTCATGGGGTGAAGGAAGCTCCGCCGGCGGAGGCAAAAGTGGTGTCGGCCGTAAAGGCATCGACGCCAAAGAAAACGCTGGCGCCGATCGCCGAGGTGTACGTTAGACCTGTTGTCAAAAAGGAAGTTAAAAAAGACATACATGTCCCCTCGAGGGAAGTTAAAAATGATGATTATTTCGCAACGGTTAAAGATGGCGCAAGTTTCAGGATTTCCTCTTTCTGGTCTGACGGATCGGACGTGAATTTCATAATTTGGCTGCGGCATGGCGAAGTGAAAGAGCAGTTCACCGCGGCCGATTTGCGGGCCATGGGTTGGGCGGTATTCGTTCGCAAGCGTCTGATCATCTTGCGTAAAGGCTCTGATGTCGTAAGGATACCGACATGAAGAAATGGAAAATGTTCGGGTTGTGCGGAGTGCTCTGGTACTTCGGCTTGTCGGCCGGCGCCTGGGCGTGTGGTTTGCTCGGAGTTTACTATCTATTGGCCGATTGGCAACCAATGGCGCGGATGTCTGGGAGGTGATTAGTTGAGATTTGGATAAAGCGATTATCAACTGAGAGTTTACGAAGACGGTTGTTTTTGGGCTGAAATCGAGATTTTTCTTTTGATTCGATGATTATTTTTGTTCGGCGCTGGCCGGCGCCGGAGAGAAGGGGGGTAGGATTATAAACTTTTAGGAGGTAATGGAAATGAAATCAACTATCATCGCGTTGCTGGTCCTGGCTGGGCTGTCGGTGATGTTCGCAGAGCGGTTGCCCTATTGGTTGACCAGGGCGGTATTTGAGTTTAGCCGCGCGCTGTTTTGATGGTTTGTCGTGTATGGGTTTTCGTTCAGGAATGGTAGGGCATCGACATAACGTTGCGCTCACCGGCTTGTCCGGTGCAGCGCATTGTTAAATTCATGTGGTTTTTCCGGCTCTATATCGGCCCCATGGTTTCTTGTCAGTTCTAGCATATATCAGGGCTAATGCACGATTGTGTGAGATAACTGCAAGCCTGTTGATGAGTTTTTTATAATTTACTACCATTGTTTTCGTCACTTTTGTCGGACAATCGACTCGATGCGCTATAGTCCCCCTTAATTCAATAAGATCTGCTAATCGTTGCTGCGACATATCCTTAGACGATCCTTTCCAAAACCACTGAGAAGACAACGAAGTCAAGCCAATTAGCTCTGAAAAGAGTCGATCAACATTTGCGGCGCTTGGTGTATTAAATGATCCTTTAGCGACGTATTTGTCCAATATTCTTTGTTTGTGAGATTTCAGCGCTCTTCTCCAGCCATCCTTAGATAGTCCCCATATTGCCAGAGTGTCTGCCTTTTTGAGCTCCTTCACTGCGATGGCTAAGACATGCTCCGGAAAGACTGTAGGATCATCTGCATAATCCAACATAACATCAAAACAATTTTCGGCCAGATCTTCTACATAGGCTTCCCAGCAGGCTAAAAGAAGTACCAGGGCACTTTTATTTAGCACTTGAACATTGTGCTTATATCCCGGTCCTTCCCCTGAGATCTCTTTGTGGATTCCAAGCAGACGATTTATCTCCCGCATATTCTTCTTTATGACTTCAAAATGAGGCGCAGGAGGCCTTCGTAGAATTCTGACTGTCATGTTTCTCTCTCGAATTTAACTAGTGATTATCCGGGTTCGCATATCTTGTGCGCAATCGCCTCCAATTGAGAGAAAAGTTCTTGTAGCCTATGTTTTGTGATCGGAAAACACTGCATTGTCGCATGATAAGGAGGAAACTGGATAATTCAAGTTGATAGGCGTACCCACTTACATTGCCGATCAAAATATCTACCGCAACCAAAGATTGAATGGCCGCTCCTGGCCGAAAGCAGACGTTCATAGCCTGCAATCCGAACCCCCCCTGGTGAATGTCCGCAAACGACCCATTGCGGACATTCAGAGACTACGGGCCGCGCCGGATTTCGGGTTTGATCAGACCGTGAGCTGGTAACATCACGGTGCCGAGGTCAGTCGGCCATTCCGATCGGCAGAGGTCCTCTTGTCCGTACGTATCATAACGCCCTCAAAGCACATCGTTTCCGCCCAACAATCGCACAAGCACGGACTCTACATCCTCAGATCCCGACGAAACGATCAAAAAGTCTTGCCAAACAAAACCCCTTGGAGTATCGTTACCGTTTTATCGCGATAGGCGGGAAAGTGGCGTTGAAATTCCTATCCATTATACATTATCCATCATAGAAATAGGCTGGGCGTTAAAATCTTCCAGTCCAAATTGATCTGAGTTTTTGAGATGAGACTTTCCGTGTTTTCAGTGATTGGAACATCGTTTTTTCTCCTATCGTTTATGACACTCCAAGACATTAGGAAGGCGGAGAATCTCCAAGACCTTATCGAACAAGAAAATTACAGGACTTTCCCGCGTCCTCCCGGGTTTGAGAAACGTGTCCCCTCGACAATCCCGCACGAAATAGAAGCCGGGATAAAAGTCGATATCTATATGAACGGAGTGATTGAAAAGGCTCTGAATGAAAACGAATCACTCAAAGAATGGCCTGTGGGATCAGTAATGGTGAAAGAGGGTTTCATAGATGGCAAACAAGTAGTCACCGCAGCCATGTGGAAGACCGAGGGAGGCTGGTTCTGGGTACAGTGGAATGCGGCAGGTCTCGAACTAACGGCCGGTCACCCCCAGTTTTGTGTGAGCTGCCACAGTCTGGGAGATGATATGTTAAGAGCTATTAAGCTTCCTACAAAATAAGACAAGAAGGTGAGTGCCGAAATTGTATACCTTGTCAAAAGGAGGACATACAGCGTTTTCATGCTCGATTTATTACTTGATTCATGGCAAACAAGCGCTGCGGCGGCAAGTTCCAACCCAAAAACAGTTCCGGCTGTTATCATTCGACCCTACATGAGGAAATTGTTATGTCATTGAGAAAGGCGATTTTAGGAGTAACCCTAACAGGACTTCTGTTTGTTCCGGTTTCAGCGTTTGCCATTATGACAGAGGGCGGTGCAGGAATCCCCAACGGCGTCTACTGCAAAATTAACGAAGTGAGACTCTTTGCGGCATCCGTTGAGGACTGCAAGAAGGCCGGAGGCGTCGTCACACATACAGTCAAAACGACTGTAACACCAGAGAAGTCCGAAAAATAGAACGGAAAAAGAGCGCAGGCTTTCCTTGCCTTGCTCCTTTTTTTACTGCTGCACTGAAAGGGAGAGACAATGCTATTGAAAACCCTTTCTGGTGCAGCTCTCCTCGTCCTCTGCTTTTCCTCTCTTGTGGCTTGGCCAATGAGTGGGGACGATACGTTTGTGTTTGCAATTTCTGCCTGCCCGCCCTGGAAAACAAAAATCCTCGAAAAGTTTGCTCCTAAAATAGGCTCTGCCTGCCGTAATGATATCGAGGACTTTACCGACACGGTAGAGAAGGCCCTCGGCATACCGCCTGCACACATCTATGCGCTGGTTGATAAGCAAGCAACATACCAGGGCTTAGAAAGAGGGATGCGAGAATTTGCAAGCCGCATCCCCAGAGACTCTCGGGTCATCCTCCTTCTCAACCTACACGGAATCCTCATATCTGACATCCCGGGTGATACCTCGGGGGAGGAAGACGTCTTAGTGCTTTGGACCGACGACAAACCCTTTTCGCAGCAAACCGCAGTCGTGTTGAAACAGTGGATAACGGCTCGAGAGCTCCGTGGGATGGTTGACCGTATCCACGCCCAGGAGATTGTTGTTATCATAGACGCCTGCCACGCGGGTGGCGCGATACCGGTCCTGATGAAGAAACACGGTCGACCAACAGATTGGTCCGGGCGCGAGGCAGTCATCACGTCCTCAAAGGCAAAACAGGTGTCCTTTTTCAAGACTGACGGGTCTGAAGCCGTGTTTACCTCCGAATTGTCCGACGCTTTGCGTGCCGGGTCGCCTACACTACGGAGTGCTTTCGAAAACGCAGCTAAGAAGACAAGCAAGTACATTGAGAAGTACGAAGCAAGCTGCAAAGAGATGCTTTGGTCGCTGCTCCATCGTAGGCTAAAGTGTGAACAGACCCCCATGGCGTACGACCCGAGTGGCTTGCTCGGGGCGATCTCGCTTAGGGTCAAGGGGGCGAATCAATAATTGGCTATCAAACGGATCTTCGGCCAAGGCAAGGGCGTCAGTGCCTACAACGCATTCGCAAACAACCTCTTCCGATCCGATGCTACCCCGAAGTTACACACGGACATGCCGCAGTACCCACGCCGGCGTATTCCCCGCAGGCGCAGGGATGAACCGATTACGACTACGATTCAGCGCATTGAGGCTATGTGTTCCCCGCAGGCGATTCGAGGGTAGTTGTTGCAGCTTGCAAACATCCGAAGCCCAGCT
The DNA here is from genome assembly GCA_002352385.1 of Methylococcaceae bacterium UBA2778. GTDB lineage: Bacteria > Pseudomonadota > Gammaproteobacteria > Methylococcales > UBA2778 > UBA2778. The sequence goes on from DEII01000212.1 coordinate 36,252, forward strand.
ACATAATGGGTTCAAGGAGCTGGCCGCTCCACCAAAAACACCGGCAAAGCTTCGAAGCTCTTTCCTTGAGGATGCCGCACATTGTGTTTGAACATCTGCTTTTGGCCGAAACCGGACGCTTGCATCAGCCAGAATACTCAGTGTCAGAAAATTTTGCAATTGCGAGCCACGGACGGCTCCCCGAATGTCCGCTTATGGCCGAAAGCGGCCGTTGCATCAGCCAGAATACCGTGTGTCAAGAATTTTTACAATCGTAAGCCACGAACGGCTCCTCGAGTGATCGCTCTTGGCCGGGTTGTTACATTCGAGGATCGTCCGTGTGAGAGTTTATGTTTCGTTGTTGGAGTATAGAACCAATCTTCAAGAAGGATTGGTCTCCTGGCCGTAGCGCCGCCTGGCGGTCGTGTTCTGGAAAAATGGCCTTCTCAGGGCGTTTCTATGGCGCGATCTCTATGCAGGCAATACCCAGGCATCCCCTCGAATCGTCTGAAAACAAGAAGCTGTAGCAGAAAACAGGGCTGCAGCGGGAAGGTGGAAAATAACCGAGAGGTGTCCAGTATTCCCGGACGCGGGAGCTTATTGACGTGAGCCGGAAAACCTCGAGTACTGGCGGAGGTGGCCGGACAATGATATTTTGTTTTGGTCGATTGTTGGTTTATTTTTGTAACAAAAGGCTTGCGTTATGTAATAGTTGTGCTATATTTAAATAACGAAACAACGTAACGCAAGGGCGGATGAAATGGAAAGGCGGATTGTAAACGGCATTGATGATGTGCATGTATCTGATGAGGTTGTGACGGAACGTAAACGGGGAGTGTTTATCAGGACCGGGATTTGTTCGGAGTGTGGTAAAAAGGTCGCTCAGCAGGGCGCTGGTCGTACAATGCGGTATTGTTCGAATGCTTGCCGGATGCGGGCATATCGGCAGCGAAAAGGCAAAGCCTCTCCGGTTAAAAATGTAACGCGTGACGAAAAGAGCAGGGTGCGGGAAATGGAATCGGCGATTGAGGTGCTCGAGGCGGAAAATCGTCAATTGCAGAACCAGGTATTCGATCGAGATACAGGCTTGGGGGTTGTGAATAAACAATTGCGTGAAGTCATTGAGACTAAGGATGTTGAGTTTAGAGCGTTGCGGAGAGAATGGTATCGACAAAACGTAACGTTAGAAACGTTACGAAAAGAGGTTGCAGAGAACAGCGTAACGATAGAAGCGTTACGTAATAAGCCTGCTGATGAAAACGTAACGCGTAATGAAATGGAAGTGGTTCGGCTTTTTGGACGATCAGGTGGGCAATGTCAGGCATCAACTAAGGGTGGTGAGCGTTGTCGGTGTCGTACTCCCGGGTCGTTGAGAATCGTTACGACGGAAACGAAGTGTCTCGGTCGGGTGGCGATGTTTGTTTGTCCTACTCATCATAGGAAGTTTGAGAAGGTTGGTTGTATCCAGCCGCACTTGTCGATAACGTAACGTTATGTAATATGTCGATCGCTGAATGATGTAACGCGTTACGAAAAAGAAGCCCGGGCGTGAACCCGGGTTTTTTGTGATTAGCGGTTTTGCAGCAAGCGAATGCTTTGTTTGAGATAAGGAATTGCCCGGATGTCGCCGGCGGTAATCGTGTCGTGTTCGGGTGTTATGAGGTGGCCATGATGGAATCGCCAACCGTGCCATGGAGGACCTGCCCAATCGATGTACCCTGTAGACAGTAGTATCAGAGAGATTGCCGCTTTTGGGGCTTTGTGTTTTTCCCAATTGCGGATTGTTCGAGGGGTGACACCGCAAAGGATTGCGGTGTCGTGTCGTGAGGTGAGGCCGGCCTTAATGCGCAGTTCGTAGAAGTCGGTCATGGCATCTTTTTATGAATGGTGAGTTTAGGATTAACCATAGACCAAAGAGGGAGAAAAGCCAATTGCGTATAATGTATAAAGTGTTGAATTATAAAGGCTTTTTAGTCTGTTATATAAGCTGTTGATCCCACTACCGAAAACACGAGCGCCGATCGCGTAATCCTTTCGGAAAGTTTTTCCCAAAATTCCCGCCTCTTTTCGTTTTTTTCCCTTTCTATGTTGGCTGCTTGATGGGCTCCTGGAGGTAGAGTTCAAGGGTCGAAACGACAACTTTTTTTGTAAGTCGTTGAAAAATCAGGAAACGGAAAAAAAGACTTTTTGAAGTTTTGGAAATGTTTGTAGAAGGGGTGTGGTCGGTGTCCTTAAAGTGTCCAGAAAAGAGTCCAGGAAAGGCGAAAAAAGACTAAAGATGGGAAAGGAAAGCCAGTAAAGGCTAGGGAAGGCTGTAAAAGACTTGTAAAATAACGGTTTTCCTCTTTCTGGTCTGACGGATCGGACGTGAATTTCATAATTTGGCTGCGGCATGGCGAAGTGAAAGAGCAGTTCACCGCGGCCGATTTGCGGGCCATGGGTTGGGCGGTATTCGTTCGCAAGCGTCTGATCATCTTGCGTAAAGGCTCTGATGTCGTAAGGATACCGACATGAAGAAATGGAAAATGTTCGGGTTGTGCGGGGTGCTCTGGTACTTTGAGCTGTCGGCCGGGGCCTGGGCGTGTGGTTTGCTCGGAGTTTATTATCTGTTGGCTGATTGGCAACCAATGGCGCGGATGTCCGGGAGGTAGGGAAATGAAATCGACGATGGTGGCGAGTGTATCTGACTCCCTTATCGTCTTCAGTCTTCCTTCTTTCGGTTGGTAAGGCTTACCCGCATGAGACGGCATTTAGGTTTCGGATTGCCTCTGTGTCCAGGTTTCCCCTTCTGTGGCTAAATATCCGCATACCTTGCCCCGCCTCCGGGAACAATAAGGGTCTCACAAGTTCCTGCCGCTTCTCTCCACACATGCCACGCCCCTGGACACCGACAGTCCCTCGGGAATCTAACCAATGCGATTCCTCTGTATTGATAAGTGCGCCTTGTTGGTTTTTGGGCCTGATGATACACTAAACCGTTTAGTAAATTTTATGCCCCGTTTGATGATTAGGCTTCAAAGAGTGATATGGCGACTCGGCAGTCCAGTATCAAAAAGAACGCGATTCTAGACGCTGCGACACGTATGTTCCTGACGTACGGTTACAGCGATACCAGCGTGGAAGGGATCGCTGATGCAGCGCCTGTGTCAAAACCAACTTTATATAGCCATTTCAAAAACAAAAAGGAATTGTTCGCGGCCGTCATTGAAGACAAATGTAAATCGCTACTTGGAGCGATGCCAACGAGTGGTACCCATGGCGATAACGTCGAACGCAGCCTCAAGGCGATTGCCCGCGCCTTCGTGGAATTGATCTATTCGGAGGATGGACTGAATATTCATCGGTTGATTACAGCGGAAAGTCAGAAGTTTCCTGAACTGGGAGAGTTGTTTTACAGAAGCGGCCCCAAGGTGGCTTTGGATTTTTTGGCCGACTACCTACAGGAGCTGAACGACACGAAGCGGTTACAGACCCCCGATTCCGCTCTGGCGGCCAACCTGTTTTTCAGTATGTTGAAAGGTGATCAGCACTTGCAAGCCTTGCTGGGTCTCAAACAAACGCTGAACCCGAGAGAAAAGCAGAAGCTTATCGACGCTGTCGTTTCATTCTTTATCCGAGGGCATGCTCATGTGGACTCCACCCATCAATCTTAATGCTGTCTGCCACTCTGCACGAATGGAACGCTTTAGGATAAAAAACCTAAGCCGGTCAGTCTATTCACGCTTAAGCCCAGGAAATTTTTCACACCCGAAAAGACGTTTAATGGCTAAGCAGGTGAGCGGATCAGCGCAAGGGCGTACCGTTTTTTCTATTCGCGTGATCCCTGCCATCGTTATTCTTTTCATGCTGCTCCTGACGACAGGCTGTGGTAAGCCGGAAGTGGAAATGCCTGCTACACCACCACCGCCTTCGGTTACTGTCATACCGGCAAGCAGGATTGAGGTGATTGAGACTGTCGAGGGGGTTGGCCAAACCCAAGCGACGGAGGAAGTCGAGATCAGAGCCCGCGTGGAAGGCTTTTTGGCGGAACGCAAATTCCTGGAAGGTTCTGACGTTGATGCCGGGGCGTTGTTGTTCGTGATCGAACAGGCATCTTACCAAATCCAAGTCAAGCGTGTTGAGGCCGAGCTCGCCAAAGCGAAAGCCGAGCAGACGCGAGCTCGCTCTGATCTGACCCGCATTCGAAAACTCAGGGAACGTCGGGTCGCGAGCCAGTCCGCGCTTGACGAGGCCGTTGCATCGGAACAGAAAGCCACTGCTGACGTATTGGCACGCAAAGCCGAGCTTAGCCAAGCCGAACTTGATCTCAGCTATACCACAATCCGCGCCCCGTTTGATGGACGAACCGGCAGATCCGAGTACAGCATCGGCGATTTGGTTGATCGCGAAAGTGCGCCACTCACTACCTTGGTCGCGCTTGACCCCATTTATGTTTACTGGAGAGTCAGCGAGCAGATACCGCTGGCGTATCGACGCCGCCTGCACGTACTGATGCAAGATGGTAAACCGATGATCAAAGTGACGCCACGGTTGAAATTCACCGATGGCAGTTTCTATGAGCATGAAGGGCGCGTCGATTTTCTCGACAACCGGGTTGATCCGGCCACCGGGACTCAGAAAGTGCGCGCGGTTTTTCCTAACCCTGACAAAATACTGTTGCCCGGCCAGTATGTGAGCGTGGTCATAGAGGTTGGCGACGCCACCGCGCAGTTGGTGATTCCCCAGGCCGCCGTTCAGCAAGATCGGGACGGCTATTATGTGCTCGTGATTGACAGCGACAACCGGGTGGCGCTTCGACGCGTCACGCTAGGGGCGCGGCAAGGTGTTGATTGGATCGTCGAGGACGGTGTGCTGGAAGGGGAACAGGTGATCGTCCAAGGCAGTCAAAAAGTTCGCCCCGGCGTCGTGGTTGCACCTGTATTCAAAGAGCCGGAACGTTCTGCTGCCGAGTAACATCATGTTCAGCCGTTTTTTTATCGATCGTCCCCGCTTCGCGCTTGTCGTTTCGATCGTAATCGTCTTGGCGGGCCTGCTTTCGCTGACCGTTACGCCGCTCGCTCAATTCCCTCCGATCACCCCGCCAGCCGTGCAGATCATCGCCAATTATCCAGGTGCGAGCGCGGAAATCGTTGAGACCACGGTAACAATTCCGTTGGAAGACAAGATTAACGGGGTCGATCATATGCTGTATCTGTCGTCGGAAAGCACAAATAGCGGTCAGGCCATCATAACGGTGACCTTCGAGGTGGGAACCGATCCTGATATGGCGCTCGTGAACGTGCAAAACCGAGTGGCCCGCGCCGAAGCCTTGCTGCCGGAGGATGTTACCCGCTTAGGGCTCACCGTGCAAAAGCAAGTGACCAATTTCTTGCTGTTCATAAATCTGTTCTCCCCCGACAACTCGTTGGACGATCTCTTTGTCAGCAACTATGCGTCCATTCATCTGCGTGACCGTCTGTTGCGCCTGCCCGGCGTGGGCGGCGTCGTGCAGTTCGGGGCGCGCGATTACAGCATGCGGATCTGGCTCAATCCGGATCGCATGACGAGCTTGGGGATTACCACCTCTGACATCGCGCGCGCAGTTCGTGAGCAAAATGTTCAAGTGGTGGCGGGTCAGGTTGGTCAGATGCCAACCGGCGAGAAACAGCAGTTTCAGTACACCCTGCAGGCGAAGGGTCGGCTGAGTGACGTGGCGGAATTCGAAAACATCATCGTGCGCGCCAGACCCGATGGTTCGGTCGTACAGATCAAGGATCTTGCCCGCGTCGACCTCGGCGCGCAAAGCTATGAGTCCAGTGCCCTGTTGGACGGCTATCCGAGCACCATCCTGGCGCTTTACCAGCAGCCTGAAGCCAACGCCATCGAAACCTCGCAGGCGGTCAACGAAGCCATGCGGGAATTGGCCATGGATTTACCACAAGGGCTCGATTACGCCATCGTCTACGACACAACACGGTTTGTCGACGAGGCTGTCAAAGAGGTGATTGTCACGCTGTTTCTGGCTGTCCTGTTTGTCGTCGCCATCATTTTTCTGTTTTTGCAGGATTGGCGCTCCACTCTTATTCCTATGGTGACGATCCCAGTATCTCTGATCGGTACGCTTGCCGTGCTCAACGTAATGGATTATTCCATCAACACGATCACGCTGTTCGGACTGATCCTGGCGATCGGCATTGTGGTGGACGACGCCATCGTGGTGCTCGAGAATGTGCAGCGTCTGATCGCCGAAAATCTGCCGCCGAGAGAAGCCGCAATTCAGTCGATGCGGCAGGTGACCAGCCCGATCGTCGCAACGACTTTGGTGCTCTTGGCGGTGTTCGTGCCGGTTGGTTTCATTCCCGGTATTACCGGCCAGCTCTACCGGCAATTCGCCGTCACGTTATCGGCTGCGGTGGTGTTCTCCACCCTAAACGCCTTGACCTTGAGTCCCGCTTTGTGCGCGGTCTTGCTGAAAAGCGCAAAACCCCGACCCGGCCCGATCTTGCGTGCCTTTAACTTCGGTTATAACCAGGTCGTTCACGCTTACCTGCGGGTCATTACAGTACTGGTTCGGCGGGTGAGCATCGCGTTGCTCGTTTTTATCCTGTTGATGGGATTGACCTATCTGGGCTTCATGCGGTTGCCTGGTGCTTTCTTGCCCGAGGAGGATCAAGGATACTTCTTCGTCAGCATTCAGCTGCCGGAAGGCGCTGCCCTGCCGCGCACCGAAGAAGTCATGAGTACTGTTGGGCGCATCATATTGGCAACGCCCGGTGTCAATCACGTCATTGAAGTCGCCGGCTTCAATCTGGTTTCCGGAACGAACGCTAGCAACAGCGGTCTGGCGGTAGCCGTGCTGGCCCCCTGGTCGGAACGTCGGTCCCCGCAACTCCAGCTCGATTCGATCCTCGGCACGATACAACAGCAGATCGCCGCGATGCCTCAGGCGGATATCTTTGCCTTCAACCCGCCCTCTATCCCTGGCGTTGGCAGAACCGGCGGCTTTGAATTTCAGTTGCAGGATACCGCCGGCCGTGATGTCCAGGAATTTGCGGCTGCGCTGCGAGGTCTGCTCCTTGCAGCCAATCAGTCGCCCGAGTTGATGCGGGTCTTTAGCACGTTTCAGTCGAGTGTGCCGCAGATCTTTGTCGACATTGACCGGCGCAAGGCCAAAACCCTTGGCATCCCGCTTGAGGAAATCTTCACCACGTTGCAAACTCAGATGGGCTCTCTGTATGTCAATGACTTCAACAAGTTCGGCCGTGTCTACCAGGTCCGTTTGCAGTCGGAACAAGATGCGCGGGACAATCCTGACGATATCTACCGGTTTTATGTCCGCAGCCAAAACGGCAATATCGTTCCGCTTAGAACCCTGGTCTCGACAGAGCCCATTATTGGTCCCGAAGCGATCAGCCGGTTTAACCTCTTCCGGGCCGCGCAAATTAATGGCTCGGCAGCGCCCGGCTACAGCTCCGGCGAAGCGATTGCTGCGATGGAAACACTCTCCGGAAAGACCTTGCCTGAAGGCATGACCTTTGAGTGGAGTGGCATGTCTCTGCAAGAAATCAAGGCCGGCACACAGGCGCCGATCTTGTTCGCCTTGGCATTGCTCTTCGTTTACTTGTTTCTGGTCGCACAATACGAAAGCTGGTTCATTCCATTCGCTGTCATCCTTTCGGTGCCGGTTGCAGCCTTTGGCGCAGTCGCTGCACAGCTGATCATGGGACTTACCAACGATATCTATGGCCAGATCGGTCTTATCATGTTGATTGGATTGGCCAGCAAGCACGCCATCCTGATTGTGGAATTTGCTATGCGGCAACGAAAAGCGGGGGCGTCTGTGGAGGAGGCTGCCGAGACAGCGGCGCGGTTACGCTTCCGTGCTGTCATGATGACTGCGCTTTCCTTCATCCTCGGCGTTATCCCTCTGGTTGTCGCAACAGGCGCTGCAGCCGCCAGCCGGCATTCATTGGGTACACCCGTGCTTGGTGGCATGCTGGCGGCAGCGGTGCTGGGGACACTTTTGGTCCCAGTATTTTTTACTACGATACAGAAGTTAGCAGAATCCGTTGCCGGTCGTATCGGAAACTGATGTATGTCGTCACAAAGACATTATGTGTGCAAATAATGTGGGTCCTGGCGGATGTTTGCGGGCTGTTTGCAAATAATCTGGGTCTATTCTTATTTAATGTGGTCCCAAAGTCGTCCTTATTCTCAATTAATGTGGGCCGAAAATCCAGATGTTTGCGGGTCCTACGATTTATGTTTGCAGGTCGTTACACTTAGTAGACGGTGGAAATAGAGGTTCAAAAGTTCTTATTAAGCAGTTGCAAGAAGTTATTGAGAACAGGGATTCTGAGCTCGGGTCGTTGCGGAGGGAATGGTATCAGCAAAACGTAACGATAGATGCGTTACAAAAAAAATTGGCAGAGCAAAACGTAACGATAGAATCGTTACAGCAGAAGCCAGGCGATGAACACGTAACGCGTGATGAAATAGAAGTGGTTCAGCTTTGGGAGCGATCGGGGGGCGGTGTCAGGCATCGACAAAAAGAGGAGAACGGTGTCGTAGTCAACAGTCATTGAGGATTGTTACCTCGGAGCTTAAGGGGGGGCCGGTGGTCATGTCAGTTTGTTCTGTTCATCATCGGAAATTCGAGGAGGTTGGCCGGATCAAGCCGCATTCATCGATAGCGTAACGTTATGTATTATGGTGATCGTTGAATGATGTAACGCGTTACAAAAAAGAAGCCCGGGCATGAACCCGGGGTTTTTGTGCTTAGCGGTTTTGCAGGAAGCGAATGCTTTGCTTGAGATATGGAATTGCCCGGATGTCCCCGGCGGTAATGCTGTCGTGTTCTGGCGTGATGAGGTGGCCATGACGGAATCGCCAACCGTGCCATGGGGGGGCCTGCCCAATCGAGAGAACCGGCTGATAGTTGAATCAAAGAGGTTGCCGTTTTCGGGGCTCCGTTTTTTTCCCAATTGCGAATTGTTCGAGGGGTGACACCGCATAATTGTGCGGCGTCGATACGTGATGGGTAACCAGCTTTAATGCGCAATTCGTAAAAGTCGGTCATGTGATCTCCTTATAGTCAGTGTACGGAATGTACAGTCTGAGAGTAGATTGAAGATCAACATAAGGAAACGCTTATATATATTGCGCATAATATATAAGATGTTGAATCATAAAAGATTTTTCGAATCCCATATAAGCTGTTGATTCCACTACCAAAAACACGAGCGCCGATCGCGTAATCCTTTCGGAAAGTTTTCCCAAAATTCCCGCCTCTTTTCGTTTTTTTCCCTTTCCATGTTGGCTGCTTGATGGGCTCCTGGAGGTAGAGTTCGAGGGTCGAAACGACAATTTTTTTTGTAAGTCGTTGAAAAATAAGGAAACGGAAAAAAAGACTTTTTGAAGTTTTGGAAATGTTTGTAAAAGGGGTGTGGTCGGTGTCCTTAAAGTGTCCAGAAAAGAGTCCAGGAAAGGCGAAAAAAGACTAAGGATGGGAAAGGAAAGCCAGTAAAGGCTAGGGAAGGCTATAAAAGACTGGTAAAATAACGGTTTTGTAATCAGCGGGTCGGGGGTTCGAATCCTCTCGCCAGCTCCAATTATAACAATTGCTTGCGACAGATTGTCGGGTAACTGGATTTCTCGGAGTCACCAATAAGTCACCAGCAGGATTGCTTTCGACCTGGTGGTCGGGAATCGGGAGAAAAAGCAAAACACACATCGATAACGACACCGAAACATGTCCCCAACGGACAAAGATTTCACCTTATGCAGCCTGATCGAAGGCCATATTGACCCGCGTGTGCCGGTCCCATTAAGCAATTGGAACAGCAACTACTGAAAGATGAATCTTGGCGATTTACCAGCTCAGGGTCTGATCAAACTCCAACTCCGGCACGGGTCCCGCCTCTTCTGATTCATTGAGATAAGGGTGATCAAAATCCGCTTCCAGCCAGTCCGGTGGTACGCGGGCAGGCGCGATTCGAGGATGCACCACGTTGTGTTTGAACGTCCGCTTTCGGCGTGCGCCGTGATAAGGCGGCGTTTTCCAGTGGGTGAGAGTCCCACCCGGCAACTTTCGTTCCAGCCGGAAGCAATCGAAGCAGTCATGGAGGCAACGAAGTGGCTGAAGCCTTCGATGTAGAGGGTCACTAGGTGACTTGGCGAGTGTGCAGGCCGTAATGTGAATGAACGCTGAGCAGGCCTCGA
>DEII01000212.1:46480-47183 GCA_002352385.1 Methylococcaceae bacterium UBA2778
AACACGGGAAGCCCCATTGCGTGGTCGGTCGTGACGATCAACCAGTAACCGGTGACGGTCAGACTGGGCGTTTTGGGGTGGCGGAGAGGCTCGTATTACCGATGAAACCGGGTAATTCCGGCGGAGGGAAGGGGCCTTAGTTCAAGACGGGTGCTGGAAGTGGCAAAGCACTGGAGATTGGGGCAACCCTAGGAAACTCTGGTAATGTGCGGGAGCTGTGGAAGGCGCCACATGCTGAAGCGAAGGAATAACCTGGATTGTGATCCGGGAAGCGAATGACCGCCCAGGTGGTGGCATTGGCGGTTGTTTGTAGAATGTTCGGTTGCTGCGCGCCGGGGTAACACGGCCCTGTGTTGCAAGCTGGGTAAACTGCGGATGACCTTCCGTGTGCAAATGCATGTGTCTTGTCCGAGAGCCGGATGCGGGAGATCCGCCCGTCCGGTTCGATGAGAAGGATGTGGAAACGGAGTGATGGTTCGGATATTGAGGCACCGCCAGACGAAAGGGGCGGCAACAGATAGGCTGAGCCTTAGACCACCGCGCCACATCCTTACTCTACCATGAGCGATCATTCCACGTGATAGGTATTAGAGATCTCTTCTTCCAGTAAATCGCAATGCACGTTTATTTATTCCACAATCGCTCGATTAAAAATGAATCGGACTTTTAGCCTGTTTTAAGTTAGGTGTCAAGACCCGTGAGA
>DEII01000213.1 GCA_002352385.1 Methylococcaceae bacterium UBA2778
ACATTGGGCACCCTACAAAAACGGTCAAAAGTAGTTTACAGTATGGCCTGTCATCCCGAGGTAAGTGAGGTATGTACGACGAGGGATCTTAAGGCATTGAGCATAAGATCTCTCCTTCGTCGAGATGACAAACTGTAAACTGGAAAAGAGCGGAAGGGGTCGCGTCTTGCTCCGTGCGCTAACAACATCCGCTGCAGTCGTTGGCACGATTCCGAGAATCACCGTCCGGGGCCACGTCTTGAACTATGCACGTCCGGAGTTAGGTTTTATGTCCCGATAATTTGGTTGAGCCCATCAATGATCTCCGTCAGCTGCTCAGGCTCCACCGTTCCTAGCTTTTTCCCAATCCTCTCTACAGACAAGGTGCGTATTTGACTAATCTTTACCCAGGATGGTTTGCCTATCGTCGGCTTGGTTTCCAATGAGTAAGTGAGAGGAAACCCGGCCTTCTGATATCGGCTCGTTAGCGCCATGGCAATCACAGTACCAGAGCGTGTGTTGAAAACATCGTGACTGAGAACAAGCACCGGCCTGCGCCCGGACTGTTCATGACCGCGAACTGGGTTGAGCTCCGCCCATCGAACGTCTCCTCTCAATATTCTGGCCATTCTGACAAGTCCTCATTCACTCCCTCCTCCGCTAATGCCTTCTCATATGCTGGATCCAGATTTGCACACTCGCGAGCTAGAAGGCTGTGGCTCAACCGGCTTAGCTTTTCCTTTACAGCCTCTTGAATCGCACGACTTCTGCTTGGGTATACGTGCTTCTTCACTAGCATATCAACTTCGGCTAAAACATCAGACTCTATGGTAATCGCGATTTTTCTGCTGCTCATACGGCAAATCAAAAAGTATGATTATCGACGTTCGTCTTAGACATGTTTCACTGCCGATTTTCGATTGTTGTGTGCAGTTCGCCAATAGTATAGGTGGAAACTCCAGCGAGCGATAGTCGGCGATGGTGGTGTCGTGGCTCGCGGGTCACGTGTTGAATCGAGCACCATTACTCGCCGCGTGCGTAGTGCCATCGGGCACCGATCAAGCTCAGGGTCTTGACGCATGCACAAAAGTTCACCGTCGTCGTTGACGGTTTTCCGGTGCATGGGAAACTCAATGTTTCCTAGCGCCAAGGCTCCGCCTCGGCGGCCTACTTTAGCGGCTCTGCCGCACCCCGCCGTTCGACAAGAGACTCAGCTCGAACGACCGGACCCGCCGCCCACCTTCCTTCCGATTCGATCACTCGGCGTGCTTCTTCAGCCAGCGGTGCAGATCATCGAAGCCAGAAAAATCCAGCAGCGCTTCACCCAGTGCTTCGAGCTTTGGTATGCTCAAATTCCGGATGCGCTCGGCAGCATCCGAATCCAGCGGGCCGAAACGGCGGGTGAGTTGGCGCACAATCAATCTTGCTTCCCCTTTCAGTTCACCTTCCGCGAATACATCCTGATAAAATCTGGTTTGCTTCAATTCAACATCGTTGATATTCAACATTTTCTGTATCTCCCCGCGATCGAGTTGCGGTAGTTTATAGACCATTATGGTTTCAATCAGATCCAGCATTCGATGCTTCCATTGTACATCAGCCGGCTTTTCCCGAACCCGCTCGAGCAGGCTGAAGGCCCGCGCAGCCGCTTTTTTCTCTTCGAGCGCAATCAGCTGCAGCAGGTTGATGCCGATCTCATCCGTTCGTTGTTCCGCGATATCCTCGAGGTAAATGCGATGGACCTGGCTGCTTTCCAGCAGCACATCGTAATATCCGACGGGGTTTCTCTCCGCCTGCCTGTTTGGATAGATGACCACCGATTGCCATGGATTTTTCGGTTTGTGGTGGCGTAAAAAGAGAAAGATTTCACTGAAAAAGCGGCTGTAAAACTCTTTGTCCGATTGAAACTGAACTTCGATAAACAGAATGGGCTGCGCCGGATTTTCGCTCGGCGGAAACAGAATGCCGTCGAGTCGAAAAGCCGTCTGCTTGACCTCTTCCGAACCAAAACGGTAGCCATCTGCATTCGGCACCTCTAATCCAATCAGGTCGAACGCCAAAGTCGGCAGTTGTTGAAACAGGCGGTAAAAAAGACTGTCGGTTTTCATGGTGTTGCCTGTTTCATGTGCCTGTGCTCCCGGACAATCGCGAAAGATCGCGTGGGTTGTCCGGTTGTTCGACGCACGCGGAGTCGGCAATGGGGTCGCGTCTTGCATCGTGCACTAACAGCATTCACCCTAATCGTTGCCACTGTGCATCATTTCCGGCAACCCCGCCTCGCCGGTTCACTCTTCCTTGAACACCGCTTCAAGGTCTCCGGTAAACAGACGCCGTTCCGCCCAGCTTTCGAGCATCGCTATGATCGCTGTTCCCGGTCAGACTCCCACCGAAGCAGCTCTTCGAGCGTTTGGGCGTCGAAAATACGCTCCGACCATGCTTCGATTTGAGCGGTGTCAGCTTGCTCAAGGCGCGTCACTGCGGGAGGCTTCCATAGCGGGCAGTATAGGTGCTTTAATACTTTGACTTTGCCTTTTTGCTCTCCTTTTTTCATGCCTTGCCGCTTCCATTCGCACACCCAATCTTCTACCGTCTCTTCCTACATGCTTTCTACCTCTTGCAGCTCAGTTGCTTCCAGGAATTCTACACGAGGAATGCGGGCGGGCAACAGGACCCGTTTGAGCCAGGTGGTAAAATCGCGCCGCAATCCGACCTCGTCGGGGGCTTTGAGCCATTCAACCAGGCTGTGTACCACGCGACGCAAGTCCTCGGGGCTTCTGCTTTGCTCCAGCCTGAACAACGCCCGGCGGTCCCGGAAACCCGATCTTCGAAGTAGCGGCTCTCCCCTTTTTACCCACTGACCACCATCCTGACGGGTTTTAACTGTCTATTGTGACCACTCTTTGCGGTTAGGCGATGTTCCGTTGCGATTCCGGTTCACGCGCTGGAAATCTCACATGTTTTCGGCCGGATTTTTCTTGGCGGTTGCAAATATCCTCAAAAATTGCATCGAGATCATGTTTGAATTGCTCAGCATATCGTTCCCTCAGTTCACGTGTCTCTTTGACAACAGGATCCTGCCACATAACAATCAATCCTCCATCAATTCTTGTGGTGTACAAATGGTTGGCGGTTCATAGCCACGATTGCGACAAACGGCCTCAATTCTCGGACGTATTACTGCATTCGCAATGTGCGTACAATTCCAAGTAAGCAAATAATTCATGCCGTTCACTGTTGCAACTGCGATGTGATAAGCGTCAATCTCTGCCCGGTTTGGAATAGCATCCTCCGCAATCAATGAACCAGCCAGATTTTTTGCTTCCTCGGTAGTCTCCAATACCGGAATGCCTTCAATCGAGGCAATTCGACGACTCGACGCTTTCGGATCTCCCAACGAACATTCAGCAATCACGAATTCCGATACGAATACATCAAATTGCGACTTCCGATTTTCCCACCATTCGATCGTAGTGTTTTGATTCGCCATGGCACGCAAATCGTTGCTTGGCCTTGCCGTCAGGTAGCTCGGAATCGAAGTTTCAATATAAACCCTGGATTGCATGTCTTGCTTCGCATCGGCTCTGTTGCATGTGTAGCAGTGATCAGACTGCCCCTTTTCCATCTTTATCCCAAGTAAACGGGCATAGGGGTCGCGTCTTGCATCGTGCACTAACAGCATTCACCCTAATCGTAGCCACTGTGCATCATTCCGGGCAACCCCGCCCCGCCGGTTCACCCTTTCTTGAACACCGCTTCAAGGTCTCCGGCAAACAGGTGCCGTTCCGCCCCAAGGCCGGGGTCACGTCTTGAATCGTGCATTAACATTCGCCGCTGGAGCTGGCTGTATTCTGGAACAAACCTTGACTGATTGCCGGTTTGCGGCTTGTGGGGCTTTTTCTAACGCGAAGGCCCTGTCTCGGCGCCGGCCTGAATGGGTTCGTTCGGATCACGGTTGTTCAGCTCGTAGAGCCCGCACACAGGCGAGCACCGTTCTTTACGTATTAGGAGGAGATCATTCAACACGATGCAATTTCGGCGGGTTCATTTGGTGAACATGTCCGCCAGTTTCAGCACCGTCACGATCAATGCGATCATCCCTATCGACCAGCGCATGTTGGTATTAATGGCCTCGGAAATTTTGAGTTCAATTCTTTTTTCGAAGGTATCCAACTTGCCCTCGAAGGCATCAAACCGTCCATCGAAGGCATCCAATCGCCCGTTGACTTCCGCCTTCAGCACATCGAATTTTCCTTCCAGCCCCTGAAACTTTCCTTCCAGCGCTCTCACGCTCGCAGTGACCTCATCCAACCGTCCATCGAGATGGTTGATGTGATTGTATTGGGACTTGAGCAGCAAGGTGTTGATGTCCTCATTGCTCAGTCCTTCCCCACGGGAAAAGCGCTCC
>DEII01000185.1 GCA_002352385.1 Methylococcaceae bacterium UBA2778
CAATTTCGGCAACGTTCATTGATTTGCTCCTGTTTGAAATCGTTACAAAACCTTTTCGCTTTCGGATAAAGGCACGGTCCCCGTCCCGACTTCCAGGCATCCGCTTCGCACGACCCGATCCCGGAACCGTCGCCGATTGTGTCCGGCTGGAAGTGCTCACAGTCGCCGCATGTAACAGCCTGGTCAGTCTCGCTGAGCGCATTCCGAGCGCAGCCAAGAAAAAATTCCCGCGCCTCGATATCGACATGGCATTTGTTGATCGTCTCGGCGATGATTTCTAGATCCGTCTCACCGATATGGCTCAGCCACATGCGAATCGTGGTTTCCTGCCAGCCGGGCATGGAGGGCGCCGATAGTGATACCGGCGCATTACCATCGTCGTACTCGATGACTAGTTCCAGCAGGTCGTCCGGCCCGATCCGCAGCAGCTCGTGTGCTTCGGCCAGTGTCGCGCCTGATGCGACGTCCACTTCGGTGTCGTTGAATCGGAACCGCCAGCATCGGGTTGCGGCTTCTTTTTCGGCTGCGTAGCGGTCAAGGTCATGAACTACCGCTGGCGGTTTTTCCGCTTCGGCATTGCTAAGTTTCTCTAACCACTTGCTCATAAAAAAATTCCTGAAAACGGCCCGGTTGGGTGCTGACAAAGCTGACAAAAGGGATCTGGTGGGTTTAGTAGGATGCTAATGTGGCCGTTTTTTGAAATAAAAAATTTCCTGGAAATGGCCCGGTAAGGCACCGACTAAACTGACAAAAGCCCTTTTGTCGGTTTTGTCAGTGCTTAGGCGGCCCGTTTTTGGGGTAAAAATTAGGATTTATTGCATACCTAGTTGACGGACGGCCACCAGTTTCAATTGTTTCCTCCATCAAATATCTGTGATCGCAAAGAACATTTAAGGCTTGCTTAACCCGTTCGTTATCAGTCAACCCCGACCAACCGCCACGTTGAACGTCGCGGCTTGTGAATTGATCTTTCAACTTCCCCCCGGCGATCTTATCCAGAACCGTTTGAGCGTTCACCGTATCGCTATCGGTTGCTGATCCATAAATTCGCTCCGCGTGTGACCGCAGATATTCGCCCCACGCACATGCTTTCATAAAAGCAAGATCACCCACGGATCGCGCGGCAGCGTCGTCGGCAAGTTGGATAATGAGCGCAAGCGAGGGAATCAGGCTTCGGTACTTTGCAAGGTGCGATTCAATTGAAGGATGCATATCGTCATTCCGCATGGACGATTCCAGCTCCGTTAGCCATTCAACAAACAGGCTTTGAGCATCGGCACTGAATCGCAATGCCGGAATGCTCGATTCATCGGGGTTCGGCGGGGAATATTTCGTCAAACCTTCAAACACCTTAAACGCTTTATCCTTGGCGTCTTTGTCCGGCCATTGGTCTACATATTTCCACTCGCTCGGAACATCTGGGTAAATCATTAACTGCATCCGTTGTATGAGCCCATCCTCGCCAATTCCGCCAGCAATGGCTCCGGCGATGTATGGCCGCAATACACCCGGTTGTATCGTCCCGATCAGCGATAACGTTGTCGCATCAATGTCGATTGTGCCACGACCTATCCTGTCGTAGGTATAACGTCCGGTACCATTGAACGCCTCAAGATAAAAGGCTCGATCTGCTTTCCGGTCCTCACGATCTAATGAGCGTAGAAAACCGCTCATCTCGTCCCGTTTTAATAACAAGCCATCAGGATTTTCGTTAAGCAATTCACCAAGTTTTTCTATGGTGCAATCGTTCACTAAATATCTGCGGCGAACAGGCGCGTCCGGCTGTCTTTTCTCGGCCTCAATAAGAACGGATCGAGCGCCACTTTCGTTGCCGTCCTTAATCATTTTTTTGGCTTTTACTTTGGCGTCATCCTTCCTGATAGTCGCAAGCTCGGCCTCTGCGCAAAATAATCGAAGCTTGGCTTCGTATTTTTCCTTCGCGGCAATCTCAAGCCTCGTGAGTGGAATTAACGATTGTTCGAGCGCTGGCGTTTTCAGGACTGACGGCCTGCCCACCAACATGCCCCATAAATTTGCCACCACGAGCCAGTCGTCATGCCTCTTTGGATAAATTCCAACCTTGCACCCAATGGCACCCGACAGCGCAACCATCGCACCAGCAGCCGGAAAATCGAGGGGGCATTGCATCCGGGTTGCGATATCGGCAACCCACGGCGCGATAGAGTCAGGGAGCAGTTTTTCGTTGAATGGCTCGACCGGTTTCAGCGTGACAATAAGCGGCTCTGGCTCCGGCCATTCAATCCACCCCTGCTTTTGCAAACGTTCGGCATCTTCGTGCAATGTGTCTGGCCCGGGTTGGGTGTAGCCACTGTCCATCAAAAGACACCCCGAATACAGTTAAAATGCGCGTCTCTTACGACGACACGATCAGCCCCGGCACGGAACAGGCAGCTTGTGAGCGCCGACGCAACCTGATCCATGCCTCGGCTCGGCCAATGATCGACGACGCAGACGGAACCCCGAACAGGCCACTGATAGCGATCAGGCGGGTCGCCTGCTGGCAATA
>DEII01000180.1:0-10620 GCA_002352385.1 Methylococcaceae bacterium UBA2778
ATTCTATTTGCTTCTAACACTGGTTGCAAGGCGGGGTGTATGTTCTCGATAATCCGCAGCGGCTGCGCGTGGATCCTCTGAGCTTTCAGAATGAGTCTGCCCGCTTTTCATGCCCTGATTTTTCGGGAAGTTCCCGCACGACGCACAGCATTTGGCTGCGCGACAAAAAAAGAACATACGGTCCAGCAGCCAGTCATGCGTTCTGTCGTTCATCGAGCGGATTATCCTTTTTTTGGCGCTTCATGTGCAGCGTGGTAACGCCTGAAGTGGAACAACTTGTATAATTAAGAATCTGTCCGGATCCGGTTTCCAACAATGCAGCGGATATATGATGCGGCCGACATCATCGAGGCGAGTATCGTCAAGGGGTTGTTGGAGCAGTATGGAATCAGCGTCCATATCGGCGGCTATTATTTGCAGGGGGGCGTCGGCGAAGTCCCGGCGAGCGGCACGACGACCTTATGGGTGGACGATGCGGATGTTGCAGAAGCTTACCGGATTATCGAAGCGTACGAGCGGGGATGAAGTCTGTTTAGGAGTTTGCACGAAATAAGTCCGACATGGCGCGCACGGCGCACCCTACAGTGCGCCGGCGCGGCGACGTCATACGTAGGGTGCGCCGCGCGCACTAATTGGCCGGCATGAACTTGTCGAACTTAATTCATGCACGTTCCTTACTTTCCTTCCCTTCCCGTGGCCACCGTAGATGGGATGGGCGAACTGCAGCCTGTTTGAAATGCATATCAATCGAGTGAGCTCTGTGTCCACTGATCCATTGAACTTTGAGTGCCCGGCCGATTTCGAGATCGAGCCGTTCATCAAGGAACTGAAAAAAAAGTTCCCGTTGCAGGAAGAGTCTGAAACATCCATCCATCGAACCTATTGCGATACCTTCGATTGGCGGCTTTATGCTCAGGGCGGTACCCTGGACATCGAATCGTCCGACAGCGGGCTCCGTTTGAACTGGCGTCAGGAAGGCGCCATCAGCGATACGCGTCGGATTGACCGGCCGCCGCGATTCGTCTGGGATTTTTCTGCCGTCGCGCTGCGTTCCCGGCTTGAACCTGTCCTGGAGATGCGGGCTTTGCTGCCGCAGGCGGAGATCGAATGCCGCTGCCGCCGTTTCAAGTGGCTCAACCGCGACCGGAAGACCATTTTGCGCCTTTACATCGAACGCAATCGCGTGCTCGACCCGGATAAAGGCCAATCATACGAATTGAACAGCCGGATTCGAGTGTTGCCGGTCAAAGGTTACCACAAACCGGTCCAAAGGATGGCCAAGGCGCTGGCCAATCATCCGGGGCTGACGCCGGCAAGCGAATGCCAGCTGTCCGCCGCATTGAGCGCGATCGGCCGCCGGCCGCTCGATTACTCCTCCAAGCTGGCGATTCGGCTGGAGCCTCAGATGCGTTCGGATGTGGCGGGGCAGATCATTCTGCGTCATCTTCTGGCGGCGCTCAAAGCCAACGAAGCGGGCCTTCGGGCGGATCTCGATTCGGAGTTTCTGCACGATTTCCGGGTGGCGGTCCGCCGTACCCGCTCGGCCCTGGGGCAGCTCAAAGGGATTTTTCCGCCGGAGGTGGTCGATCGCTTCGCTCCCCGGTTTGCCTGGCTCGGGCGGATCACCGGGCCGACCCGTGATCTGGACGTCTATCTGTTGAACTTCGATGATTACAAGGCCTCGCTTCCGGTCTCGATTCGCGATGATCTGGACCCGCTGTACGATTTTCTCAAGGCGCGGCAGAAACAGGCGCATCAGGAGATGGTCAAGGCCCTCGATTCGCCCGATTATCGACAGCTGATCGATGAGTGGAGCGACTTTCTGCTGGCGCCGCTGCCCGAGAAGCCATCGGCTCCCAATGCTCTGGTGCCGATCCAGGCGCTGGCCGATCGCCGCATCTGGCGGATTTATCTGCGAATACTCAAGCAGGGTCGTGCCATCGGCGCCGGCACGCCGGCGGAAGCGCTGCATGAGCTGCGCAAGCAATGTAAGAAGCTGCGCTATCTGATGGAGTTTTTCCAGAGCCTCTACCCAAAAGATCGGATCAAGCGACTGATTAAGATACTCAAGGGGCTGCAGGACAATCTTGGCGATCATCAGGATTTAGAAGTTCAGGAGCAGACCCTGAAGGCATTCAGCAGGGAGATGATGGAGAGTCGAAGCGTGCCGTCGGAAACGCTGTTGGCGATGGGACTTCTGGTTCAGGATCTGGATCGGCGCCGACGCCGCGCCAGGGGCGAATTTGCCGACCGCTTTGCCGATTTCGCATCGGCGGATCACCAGGCGTCGTTCCGGGCGCTGTTCGATTCCCGTCAGCACCGGGAGGAACCATGAGAATTCTCGCAACCTACAGCATCAAGGGCGGCGTGGGCAAGACCGCAGCGGCCGTCAATCTTGCTTACCTGGCAGCGCTGGATGGAGCACAGACGCTGGTGTGGGATCTGGACCCGCAAGGCGCTGCAAGCTTTTATTTCCGCATCAAACCGAAGGTGAAGGGCGGCGGCAGGAAACTGATTCATCGCGATCGCCCGATCGATGATCTGATCAAGGGAACCGATTACGATCGTCTGGATCTGCTGCCCTCCGATTTTTCCTTCCGCCATCTCGATCTGGTTCTGGATCAGACCAAAAAACCCACCCGCCAAATGCTCAGTGTCCTGAAACCGGTCGCCGACGAATACGATTATCTCTTTCTCGACTGTCCACCCAATATCTCTCTGCTCTCCGAATGCGTGATCGAGATCGCCGATGCGATCGTTTCGCCGGTCATTCCGACGACGCTGTCGATCCGTACGCTGGATCAGCTGACCCGATTCATCGAAAAGAACGATTGCGGCAACCTCGAAATGATGCCGTTTTTCTCCATGGTCGATCGGCGCAAAAACCTGCATCGAGAAGTGATCGAGACCCTTCCCGAACACTGTCCGAATCTGCTGAGCGCCCTTATTCCGTACGCCAGCGATATCGAGCGTATGGGCATCGAACGTGCTCCTTTATGCAGTTACTCGGGAAAGAGCCGGTCGGCGAAGGCCTACCGACTGCTGTGGGATGAAATCAAACGGCGCCTGAACGATTCTCGAGCTGTCTGCTGAGCGCCGTGCCGGCTTGACACGAGCGCCTTCCATCTTTCCGAACGATCCCGGGATCGTTCGGCCTGCACGTTTTGTACGATTCATGTTGGCAATCCTACCTTTTTTGCGGGGCTGGCGCGGCTCCGCAAACGGGCTTTGTGGGATAAATTGTTTTTCCTTGAAAAAACAGTGTCTTCCGAAACCATAAAAAATGGCCCTATTTTTGCTGGTACATAACGAAGCTGATTGTTCCGCTGATCGGCCTGAATGATGACGCAGTTGATACGGTCGCTTGGTGATATTTCCGATCATCTCCCGGCGATGTTCAAAAATTGCGAGTACATCACAAATTTTTGTGGGCAATCCTGCTACTTTGACGATCGTTTCTTGTTTTCACCGGCCATTCGGTGGTTGGCGAAAAAAGTGATCCATCGGCCTGATATCGGCCATGACCGGGGCAATGGATCTTTGGCGGCACGGCAAATGCGGCTTCGGCGGGAAAACAGTCTCTTCCGACGGAGAAGAAAGAGGATTGAAAAACAGGTCGCTTCATGCCCGAAAGCGGCGTGATAACACACGACAGATGAGGAGCAAAACAGAAAATGAACAACGTCTTGACGAAAACAGAAACCAACCAGTTCAGACAGACCGTAGCCAAAAGCGACCAACCGGTTCTGGCCGGAATGGAAGGTGAGAAAAGGAAAAATGTGCCGGAGCCGTTTCCGCCATCAATCCGGCCGACGCCATCAGCCGACAACTGTATCCATTTGGATGCCGCGCGCCTGCGCCGTGCCGCCTGGGCGTTCACGACCCGGCGCGTGCCCGGTGAGATCGCCCGTGTGGCGCCCGCCTCCCAGGCTTGTGCACCAAGAGCGGGGGATCTTGTGCTTGCGCGTGTGGATGTCTTGGGTCATCACTCCAAGCTTCAGCTGGCGAACGGCCGTCGCCGGCAGCTGTTTGTGGGCGACGAAATCGTTGTTGCCTACGGCAACCGTTATGCATCCAACCAGTTCGAGGCGCTGATTCCCGATATCCTCGAACCCTGTCATCTGGTGGCCGGCGGCGGCATCGCGTCGCGAGCGCTTTCCTGGCACGACCGGATCGAAAAAGGGCCCACGCACATCACACCAATCAGTCTGCTGGTCGATGCCGGTGGCGAGCGCATCAATCTTCGTGATTTCGCGATCGCCCCTGCCGATCCGCTCAGCGGCCCGCATCCGGCCACCGTAGCCGTGGTTGGTACCGGCATGGATTCGGGGAAAACACACACCGCGGCGTATTTCGTGAAGGGACTCATTGGCGCCGGGCTCCGCGCCGGTTACGGCAAGATCACCGGAACCGGCGCCGGTGGTGACACCTGGTTGCTGAAGGACGCCGGTGCTTCACCGGTGCTCGATTTTACCGATGCCGGGATGGCGACAACTTATATGGCGTCACCCGAAGAGGTCGAGGTCGTACTCAAGACAATCGTGGGAAACATTGCACATGATGGCGTCGACGTCATCGTGCTCGAGGTGGCGGATGGTGTTTTCCAGCGGGAGACGGCGGCGCTGCTGCGTTCGTCGCTGTTTGCACGGATCGTGAGCGGCATCGTCTTTGCCGCGCGGGATGCGATGGGGGCCAGCTCAGGCGTCGGCTGGCTGCGCCCCCAGTCACCTCAGGTGCTGGCGCTGAGCGGCGTATTGTCGGCGGCGCCGCTGCAATCCAGAGAAGCGGAAGCAGCCATGGCCCTTCCCGTCTATACGAAAGAAGATCTCAATACGCCCGGCATCGCCATCGAGCTGCTCGGTCGCGCCCGTCACTGCATCGGAACCCGCTGCCCGGAAACATCCCGTGTTATGAGTGAGCAGCGGTGAGTATGAATGGCTCAGCGACTCCTGGCGTCCAATCGAGATCGATTCCTTCCGGCGGGACGAACCGATTCCGGCGTGCGGTGCTGACCGGTGGTCTGTTTTCAGGTCTGATTCAATGAACGTTCACAGCAGGCGGAGCGAGAGTCGGGTGACTCCGCACGTGCCGAAAGAGGCCGTCAGGCAGCGGCACACAGGCGACGAATCGCCGCCAGAAAGCGCCTCGGCGGGTGGCGTGCCGGTGGTCCGGGTACACGACGGCCGTTCCCCTAAAGCACCGTTGCCGCCGCGCGCACGCCGTTATCTCCGGCGAGCTCTGCTCTGTCTCCTGCTGTTGGTTGTTTGTGTGCCTGGCGCTATGTGGATTCATTACCGCGCCGTCCACGTCATATCACGCAACGCGATGGTGCGGGGCAATCTCGCCGAGATCGGCACCGGCCTCAATGGAGTGCTGGCCAGCATCGAAGTGCCCGAAGGCGCTCGCGTTACGGCAGGGCAAGTGCTGGGCCGCCTTGAAGATCGGCATATCCGCTCCGAAGTCAGAGAGGCGCAGGCGGAACTTGACGGTCTGCAACAGAAGCTGGCTGTGGAGCAGCTGGCAATCGCTCAGCAACAGCGCCTTCTCGACAACAGGCTGCAAGAGGCCGAGGCGAACCTGCAGGCCGCGGAAGCCGAGGTTGCTGCGGCCAAAAGCCGGGCGGACAACGCACGCGCATCCTACGAACAACGCGAAACTTTGCTGCAAACCAACGCGATCTCGAAAGAGAATATTCGCATTGCCGACACCAAGAGAAAAACAGCGCAGGCCATGCTGACAGTGGCGCAAGAGAATTTTATCGCGGCGCGACTGGCGAAGGAGACGATCAGGCTCGAGATCGCGGGAGTGGCGATCCGGAAACAAGGGGTTGGTGTGCTGGAGGCGGATATACAGCGCGCCCGGGCAAGCCTGGATGGAGCCAGAGCGGACCTGGAGAGCGCCTCGGTCCGGGCGCCGGCCGATGGCGCCGTGATTCGCTGGCTGACAAATCTGGGTGGATCGGTCAAGGTTGGGAAACCGGTCCTCTCCATGTGGCTCGGGAAAGATGTTTGGGTGGAGGCATGGGTCGACGAGGATGAAATCGCCAAGGTGACGGTCGGCAGTCAAGCGATGGTGACGCTGCAATCGTTTCCGGAGTATGAGTTTCCCGGCGTCGTCGAGCAAATTGGAGTGACAACCGACTTCGAAATGCCGACATTCGACGAGATTCCTCGGCCCCGGTTCGCACGGATGCGTGGCGCGCCGGTGGTCGGTGTGCTGGTACGCCTGCGCAATCTCCATGGCAAAACCTTGTTGCCCGGGTTGTCGGCTGTGGTGGCGATTCGTGCCGCCGACAGTTGAAGAAACCATGAGTACGGTTGTGACAACGTCTGCCAACCGCCATGAACCGAAGAACTCCTGGCCAGCGCGTCTGGTACGTCCTAAAGGCCATATCGGGCCGCTTGGTTTGTCGCTTTTGCTGTTTGCGGGGTGTGCGTCTTTTGTCATGGCGTTTGCCCGGCTGCTGGTGTATCCGGGAATGCCGTTTGCCGAACTGGTCGGCTTCGAGCGGTTGCACCAATTCGGTCGTTTTCTGAACCGGTCGTTAACGCTCGAGTGGATACCGCCGGACGATCACCGGACGATCCTCTATCTGCTTATGCTCCCGACCGCTGTCCTGCTGATCACGGTGGCCCGGCTTACCTTCGGCCTTCGCGTGTTGGGTTTGCGCGCCATTCTGATTGCGGTGGGCTTCCAGGAGATCGGTATTACTCCCAGTCTTCTGCTGATCGCGGTGGTTGCCACCATTGTTATTCTGGCACGCCCGGCGGCCCGGCGCATTCGGCTGCCGCTCTACGCCCGGATTTCGGTCGTCGCGTGCATTGCGGCCATCATCATGGTCGCCGCGCTGTTCGCCGGGCCCTGGCTGCGTTCTGAAACCATCTGGAGCGTCGCCTTTTTTCCGGTCATCATACTTGCCATGCTGGCAGAAAGCATTGCCAGAACGGTCGATCAGGACAATGCTTTGACTGCAACATGGCGTCTGGGGTGGACCGTACTGCTGGCGTTGTTGATTGCGTGGATCAGCTACGCCCCGGCGGTACGCGATTTTGCGCTCCACTTTCCAGAGTTCATGATAACGCAGTTGGTCGCAATCATACTGATCTCGGAGTTTCTCGATTGCCGGCTGCTGCATGAGTGGCAGGCCAATCTGGGCAAGCCTGCCTACGACCGACGGGGACGACTCAGAGTGGCGGTGGTGCGCAACCGCTGGAACAGCGGTGTGATTGGTCGTCTGGGCCGGCAGGCATCGACAAGGAACCAGCCCCGCTCGGTCCAGCGGGTGGTGGAGGGGTTGCGTGACGCTGGTTGCTCGGTCAAGGTCTTCGAGGGAGATATTTCGCTGTTTCGCAACCTGGGCGATTTTCTACCGCCCGATCCGCGAAGCGGGGCCCCGGGTGGGCTGGTGTTGAATCTTGCCGCCGGGATTCAGGGAACGGGCCGTTTCAGCCATCTTCCCGCTATGCTGGAAATGGCCGGCGTTGCTTATACCGGCCCCGATCCCGTTGCCCACGCCCGCTTGTTTGACCGCTACCTTCTTTTGCTGCTGCTGAAAGAAAACGGCCTGCTCACGCCCCGCTTCAGGCTGGTCTCGGACGAGCAGGATATCGGCCTGGACGATGATTTTCGGTTTCCGTTGACGCTCCGTCCCCGCTGCGAACCGAAGGGGCCGCCGCTGATCGCTCATAATCGGCAGGAGTTGGGTCCCGCGGCCCGGCAGATCGTACAGCAATACGCACAGGAGGCGATCATCGAAACAGCGCTCGACGGCCCCGAGATTCGGGTGTCGCTTCTTGGCAACCATAGCATCGAGTGTTTGCCACTGCTGCAGGAAGGGCCGTCACGCCGGGAGAGGATCTGTCCGGCGCCCGTCGATCATGCCCTGGCCGACCGTATCCGCGACTATGCTCGACGCGCCTACGTTGCTGCGGGATGCCGGGACTACGCTCGTGTCGATGTTCGGCTGACACCGGCGGGCGAACCTTGCATTGTGCGGATTCGTTCGCTGGGGATACTGGCACCTAGGGGTTCGTTCGCCCGCTCCGCCGAGGCGGGCGGCTACCCGTTTCACGCGCTTGTGCAGCGTATCGTGGAGTTGGCCTGGGCGCGATATGGCGCCGCGGCGGCGGCGCGGCATGACAGCGACGCAAGGTGTCCGTTGGCGCCGATAACGGTCGCGCCGGCTCTGGAGGATGAACGGAGAGCAGCCCGGGCGGCGGCCGATTATGGCTAACCGGAGCGGGTGGCGCCGGTTCGCTCGGCTGGTTTTGGGCGCCGTTCTGACAACCGCTTGCAACGGCCCGGCCATCCCGTCTTTGGCCGGCGACGACCCGGCAGCAGCTGTCCCGGCACAGCCGGAGGCCGTCTGGATCGGTGGCGCTTCGGATCTCTTCAAAGCGCGGTTTGGACGGTTGCGGTTTCGGACGCGGGACGGCAAGCGCCTCTCCGTTTACATCTATCGAGCCACCGGTTTCGATCAGAAGGAGGGTCCTATCTGGTTTGTGATGCATGGTGCCAAACGTAATGCACGGCGTTACCTGAATGCGGCTGCGCCGGTCGCGGAACGCTATCGGGCGCTCGCTGTCGTCATCGAATTTTCGAGGCGCGAATACCCGCACGGGAACGATTATACTCTGGCAGTGACCAGCGATGGTCTGGTGGATGAAAGCGCCTGGCAGGAAGGGCGCTGGCGCAAACCGAAAGAGTACCTGTACACAGAAATAGAACGGCTGTTCGACGCCGTGCGATGCTCGCTCGGAGGGCGGCAGCCGGGATACTATCTGTTTGGCCACAGCGCCGGGGCGCAGTTCACCCATCGCCTGCTCACCTTCATGCCCGGGACGCGGGTGCTTGGCGCGGTTGCTGCCAATGCCGGTTGGTATACGCTGCCGGTGCGGAATAAAGGGGCCCGGTTTGCCATACCCTACGGCCTGTTCGGCGGCCCGCCGCTCGACCTCGAATCACTGCTGGCAGCGCCGCTGACGCTGCTGCTCGGAACGCGTGACACGGCCACATCATCCAGTGACCCGCTGCTGCGCGGGACCCCTGAAGCGATGGCGCAGGGCGCGACACGGTTGCAGCGCGGAACAAACTATTTCGAAACGGGCGGACGGGTTTCCGCGACAATTGGCGCCCCATTTGGCTGGCGGCTGGTTCTGGCGCCCGGTGCCCGGCACCGGCTTACGGAGGTGATCACTTCGGCTGGATATCTGCTGTTCCAGAACGACAAACCACCGTGCCAATCAGGTTCGGAGACTGACAATGGCGCGCTTGTGATCAACGAAGTGCTTGCCGACCCACCCCGCGGAACACATGGCGATGTGAACCATGACGGTGTGCGGAGCGCCAGGGACGACGAGTTTGTGGAAATCGTCAACAGCGGCGCCACGCCCGTCTGTCTGGCGGGCTGGACGCTGACCGACGCGAACGGGCGATTGCGCCATCTGTTTCCGCTTGGCCGTGTGCTGGAACCCGGGAAGGCATTGGTGATCTTTGGTGGCGGGGTGCCGACCGGCCGCTTCGGCAAGGCCGATGTTCAGTGGACGACTTCCGACAAGGGGTTGAGCCTCACCAACGCTGGTGATGTATTGACTCTGCGAGATCCGGACGGCGTGGTGGTGGACCGGATTTCATGGGGTGATTGCGCCTCTAAACCGTGTGCCAAGGAGCATATGGAAGTCGGGCTGGCTCTCTCCGGTTCGCTGGTAAGATGGCCGGAACTGGTTGGATCCTTGCGGCTGCATCGCGACGTCGCCGGGTCGAACTTCTCACCCGGTTTGCGCGTGGATGGTTCGGTATGGTGACTGAAAGCGATGATGGGCGGATGTTTGTCGGACCTCCGTCTGCTTTTTAGAGTCCCCGAAAGGGGATCAGTACCCCCCCCGCCTTCAGGCGGCGAATCGATAGCAATGTCATTGATTTTATCATCGGGTAACTTGCCAAGGGTCAGCTAAAGGGTCCCTTCTCCCTGAGGGAGAGGGGGCCGAAAATCGGCCGAATGGCCGATCAATCCGGCTTTGAGCCGCAATCCGAAGCCACTGGCTTTAGCCGCAGCAATTCTAAATGTGGACCGTCTGAGCTGGACGCATAGAAGTGACCCAAGGAATAACCATGAAGAGCTTATGGTAGACAGCCGGCGCGAGCAGGCGTATAAGACACTGGGAAATAGTAACCAATTTTCCAGTAACGATGAGCTACCCATTCCGACCAACTATCAAGCAGTTTACTTACGATGAGATTATCAAATACACCCACCATGTGCTGAGCAATTTGCCGAGCCATAGAACGGGCAAAAATATCGTGTATACGATGGTGGATGCCGGTCTTGGAGCATTCTCGGTGTTTTTCACGCAAAGCCCGTCTTTTCTGGATTTCCAGAGGACGATGGAACTGGCGAAAGGCATTAGCAACGCTCAGACTTTGTTTGGTATGTTGAAGATTCCGTGCGACAATCAGATTCGCAACCTGTTGGATGGGGTTCCTCCAAGCGCGTTGTTCGAGCTCTTTGGCGGCATTCTCGATGGGCTCAAAAAATATGGTTATCTGGAGGCTTATCGAGCGATTAATGAAACGCTTCTGGTCGCGATGGATGGAACACAATATTTTTCCTCAAACGAAATT
>DEII01000180.1:10759-10880 GCA_002352385.1 Methylococcaceae bacterium UBA2778
GACTGGGGAATCACCATCTTGGGGAATCACCATCTTGGGGGATGACCTCTACTGCAAACAACCCTTATGCGAGGCTATCCTTGCTCAGGGAATGAGTTTCATTTTGGTCTGCAAGCCAGAC
>DEII01000221.1 GCA_002352385.1 Methylococcaceae bacterium UBA2778
TCAATCATCCGGAGCAGCACCCCGGCTTTCGAGAACTTAATGGTTTATCTTGGCAATGAGCAGTTGCAACAGACGTAAAATGGTGATTAGATTGATTTGTAATCCTCTTGCAGGATTCATCGTTTGAATTTAGGAGGTGAAATAGAATGCGCTCGCTGAAACGCTTCGCTCATTTTCGAGTCATTGGGCTGCTCGCCCTGGCACTGCTTTCTGTGCCGTCGGCGGCGATAGCCGATCGAGCAGGCGCGGAACGGAATCTGAGCAAGATCAGACTGCCGCAGGGATTCACGATCGAAGTCTACGCCGAAGTCCCCGGCGCCCGCTCCATGACGCTCGACCGGTCGGGCAGCAACCTGTTCGTCGGCACCATGGACGATGCCGTGTATGTGGTCGCCGACAAGGACAAAGACCGGAAAGCAGATAGCGTCCGCACGCTGATCGACGGCCTCAAGGTTCCGAACGGTGTGGCTATGCATCAAGGCATGCTGTACGTGGCAGAGCGGCATCGCATCGTTCGCTATCCGGCCTCGGACTTCAATTCGGATCTTCCCGGGGACAAGAACGGCGAAGTCATTTTCGACAAACTGCCGGACAAGGCCCATCACGGATGGCGCTATCTCCGTTTCGGTCCGGACAACAAGCTTTACGTGACGGTGGGATCACCCTGCAACATCTGCGATGTCAAAGGGCTGGAAGGTACCATCGTCCGCATGTATCCGGATGGCGGCAAATGGGGCGTCTATGCCAGAGGAATCCGCCATTCCGTGGGCCTCGACTTTCAACCCAAAACCGGCGTGCTCTTTTTCACCGACAACAACACCGATATGATGGGGGACGATGTGCCACCCGGCGAGCTCAACGCAGCCCCAAGGCCCGGGATGCACTTCGGCTTCCCCTACTACGCCGGCGGCTCTGATCGCCACCCGCAATGGGCCAACAAGAGCCCGCCCTCCAAAGTAACGATGCCGGTAGTGGAATTTCAGGCT
Organism: Methylococcaceae bacterium UBA2778; assembly: GCA_002352385.1. Taxonomy (GTDB): domain Bacteria; phylum Pseudomonadota; class Gammaproteobacteria; order Methylococcales; family UBA2778; genus UBA2778. The sequence goes on from DEII01000221.1 coordinate 987, forward strand.
CATGTGGCGCCGCTGACGGTACACTTCTATACTGGCGACATGTTTCCCAAGGAGTACCGAAACGATGCCTTCGTCGCCCAGCACGGTTCCTGGAACCGCAGCACGCCGGTGGGCTATCGCGTCATGCGCATCAAATTCGACGACCAGGGCACTGTGATCGGCAAAGAGGTGTTTGCTGACGGCTGGCTTCAACACGGCGAAGCATGGGGTCGCCCGGTCGATCTGTTGCAGCTGCCGGACGGTTCACTGCTGCTGTCGGATGATTATCAGGGCGTCATTTACCGCATCAGCTATGAGGGCGATGCAACCCGGTCAAAACAGTGACCGGGCTGAAAAAGGCGCAGCCGGACGAGAAGGCCGGTCCATCCATTAAGGTTGTGTGTTGGCCCGGCAAGCGTAAGCGCACCGGGCGATCCGGCTCTTCAGGAGTCATCAACCGCTTTCGCCATAGCAATTAAAGTGTGCAAAGAATCGGAAAAAGTTTGGGCATCATCGGACCTCACTGTCGCATGGGCCATCTTGCGCCCTTTGCGCGGTGTTTTGTCATAAAGATGCAGATGCGCGTGGTCGACGGCCAACACTTCATTCGATGACGCCACACCACCGATAAAATTCACCATCCCGGCATATCCGCGGGCCTCGGTCGAGCCTAACGGCAGATCCAAAATGGCGCGCAGGTGGTTTTCGAACTGGCTGGTTTCCGCCCCCTCGATCGTCCAATGGCCGGAGTTGTGGACGCGCGGCGCAAACTCATTCGCCAGCAGCCGACCGTCGACACCGAACAATTCCAATGCGATCACACCGACATAATGCAAGGCTTCCAATAAGCGACTGACATACTCTTCGGCCTGCCCCTGCACCGCATCATCCCGGCGGCATGCGGAAACCCGCAGGATGCCGCCGCTGTGCCGGTTCTCCGACAACGGATAAAAAGCCACCTCACCATTCGGGCGGCGCGCAGCGATCATGGAAACTTCGCGTTGAAAAGGGACAAAGCCTTCGACGATCGACGGAACCCCCTGCACCGACTCCCATGCCGCTCGAAGCTCATCGTCGGCATTCAAAACCACCTGCCCTTTGCCGTCATACCCCATGCGGCGGCTTTTCAGAATCGAAGGATAGCCGGTCTCTTTCACCGCCTGCCGCAACTCCTCGAAATCTGCAACCGGTGCAAACGGCGCGGTGGGTATCTCCAACTGGTGAAAAAAGTTTTTTTCGGCCAATCGATCCTGCGCCACCGCCAATGCATTGGCGGCGGGATAAACTTGTGTATGCGCGCTCAAAAAGTGGGCGACTTCGGCCGGAACATTCTCGAATTCATACGTCACCACATCGGTTTTTTCAGCCAACTGCGCCAACAAAACCTGATCGTCATACCTCCCGTGCAGATGCTCCCCCAGCCGAGTCGCTCCGGCATCCGCACTCGGATCGAGCACAATGAACTCCAGCCCCAGAGGATAGCCGGCCAGCGCAAGCATGCGCGCAAGCTGTCCTCCACCCAGAATACCGACTTTCATGCTTTCACCGTGCGAGGGTCCGGATTAGCAGCGACTTGATCGGTCTGCCGCCGACGATAGTCGTCGATCGCCGGCTTGTATTCCGGATGCTTGTTGCTGACGATCGCCGCTGCCAGCAGTGCGGCATTGACCGCGCCGGCCCGGCCAATCGCCAGGGTACCGACAGGAATGCCCGCCGGCATTTGCACGATCGACAACAAAGAATCCATGCCGTTCAGCGCTTTCGACTGAACAGGCACGCCTAATACCGGCAAGGCGGTTTTCGCTGCGGTCATGCCCGGCAGGTGCGCGGCACCGCCAGCCCCCGCAATGATGACCTCCAGACCATTTCCTTCGGCTGCTTCGGCATATTGAAACAACTTATCCGGGGTGCGATGCGCCGACACAACTTCCACTTCGTGTGGAATATTCAATTGCTCGAGCGTTTGCACCGCATGTTGCATGGTCTCCCAGTCGGAGGTCGATCCCATGATAATGCCTATCAATGCTGTCATTGAAAATACCCTGTCATCAGCAACGAGAAGATCATGGAGCCGGATTGCGTGATCCTCCGACGCCATAGCGTGTTTTGCGAAAATCGCTATATCATTAACGAGAGCAAACAAGAAAGCAAGACCGGTCACACATTTTGTTGCGCCACAAAAAGCCGTTGACTGGCAGGCGCCATTGAACCGAAATGGCGTTGACCAAGCCCTCTCCAGCGGGAGAGGGTGCTAACCGTAGGGTGCGCCGTGCGCACCACTCGGCGCTCAAACTCATTCACCGGTTTTGGGCCCAAATGATTGCATCGTTCGTGGCCAAGCAGATAAAGAGCGACCATTGCGGATGCACTACCTTACATTTAAAATTGCTGACATACCTGATTTGACATTGGAAGCGGTTGGGGCATAGTAGTAGAATAGGGTTTTTACGATTCAATTGGCTTCACCGCGTTGACTAAAGTTTGTGTCCCCATCGTCTAGCTGGCCCAGGACGTCGCCCTCTCACGGCGATAACAGGGGTTCGAATCCCCTTGGGGACGCCAATCAAGAGGCTGTCCGAACATATAGACTGACCTACTGCGACCTCGCTATGAGCACTATTCTCGGACAGCTCTTTGGGGTTGTACAAAAAATATCAAATCCAAGAAAGGGGAAAGATAACGCTATGGATTATAAGAAGAAGATAATCGATGGGCTGGTTGCTCATCCCTTGTTGACCAGCCTGCTGGTCGTCGATTTCGTGATGCTGCTGTTCCTTGCCCGGCTGCCCATCTTTTTTTCGTTGATCATGCTCAGCGGATTGGTCGCATTGGCAATGTTCTTCGGACAGAAGCTTGCGCTGTTCAAAAGCTAAGCGGATGCTTCGCCGCACCTCCTCGAAACGGTGAGGGAGTGCGGGTGCCGAATCACCCGCATTCAGCGACCGCGATCCCGGCGGAAACCTCGGATACTCAGGGCGCCGGAAGAAATGCATGTTGGAACCAGTCACCGGCCGGACTTCGCTTTCGACGAGCGACTAAGGGCTCTTGACCGATCCTGACAAGCCCGCCGAAAAACCGCCCGGTCTGCTGCGGCGGCTGGGCGCTATCTTCTATGACAGCCTGTTGCTGGTGGCCGTTCTCTTCTTCAGTACGGCAATCCTGCTGCCATTGAATCGGGGCGAAGCCTTTCAGCCCGATCAATTGTATTTTCCCATCTATTTGATTGCGGTCAGTTTTCTTTTTTTTGGATGGTTTTGGACCCATGGTGGACAAACGCTGGGTATGCGCGCGTGGAAGTTGAAAGTCTGTTCGCAGAACAGAACACCAATCGGCTGGCCTCAGGCGCTGCTGCGCTTTACCGCCGCACTCCTCTCCTGGAGCGTTTTCGGCCTCGGATTCCTCTGGATCATCTTCAACCGAAACAAGTGCGCCTGGCACGATTGGCTCTCCAACACCCGCATCGTTCGGTCTCCATGAACAGCGCCCAACCCACTCTATCCTTCCATTCGATCACACTCCGATGCATGTTCATATTCTAGGTATCTGCGGAACATTCATGGGCGGGCTGGCACTGCTTGCCAAGCGGCTTGGGTATACGGTCAGCGGCTCCGACCAGCATGTCTATCCGCCGATGAGCACCCAGCTGGAGAGCCACGGTATCGAGCTGAAAAACGGTTATGACCCGAGCAACCTCGAGCCGCGGCCCGACCTGGTGGCGATCGGCAATGCGCTGTCGCGCGGCAACCCGGAGATCGAGGCGATATTGAACCGAAGGCTGCCCTATGTCTCAGGCCCGCAATGGTTGTCGGACCATCTGTTGAAAGACCGCTGGGTGCTGGCTGTCGCCGGCACCCACGGCAAGACCACCGCCAGCAGCATGGCCGCCTGGATTCTTGAGGATGCCGGCCTGGAGCCGGGCTTCCTGATCGGCGGCATTCCGATGAATTTCGGCGTCTCCGCCCGTCTCGGACAAGCGCCCTATTTCGTCATCGAGGCCGATGAATACGATACCGCCTTTTTCGACAAGCGCTCGAAGTTCGTGCATTACCGGCCGCGCACGCTGGTATTGAACAACCTCGAATTCGACCATGCCGATATCTTTCCCGATCTGGCGGCGATCCAGCGCCAGTTTCACCATTTGGTGCGCATCACGCCGGGCAACGGGCTTATCATCGCGCCGCAGGCGGACGCTAATCTCGCCGAAGTGCTGGCGATGGGCTGCTGGACACCTGTGGTACGCACAGGAATTGCTCCCGAGCAGACCGATTGCGAATGGCAGGCCCGGCTCGAATCGGCGGACGGCAGCCGCTTCGATGTGCTTTACCAGGGGCGCAAACAAGGGACCGTCGTCTGGCCGTTGACCGGACGGCACAATGTCAGCAATGCGCTCCCTGCGCTGGCGGCGACGCATCACGCCGGCGTCGCAATCAAACCGGCCATCGATGCGTTGTCACGCTTCCAAAGCGTGAAAAGACGCATGGAGCTCTATGCCACCGTCAACGGCATCACGCTCTATGATGATTTCGCCCACCACCCGACAGCCATCGCCTCGACACTGGAGGGGCTGCGCAACCGGGTCGGTCGAGAGCGCATCATCGCCATCTTCGAACCGCGCTCCAACACCATGCGCCTCGGCGTTCATGCCGACACCCTGGCGGCTTCGCTGCGGTCGGCCGATGCGGCGATCGTCTATCAGGCCGATGATCTGGACTGGGACGCAGGCGGACTGGCCGAGCACGCCGCCAACATCCGCATCGAGCATTCGCTCGAAGCGATCCTTGCCTGGTTGACGACCCACGCCCGCGAAGGTGATCATCTGGTATTGATGAGCAACGGCAGTTTCGGCGGCCTGCACCGACGCCTCGAGCAAGCGCTGAGAAGCCGGTGAATGTCAATGTTGCCAAATTGAGATGAGAGGCTTCTTCTCCCCCCGAGAGAAGGCCGGACTGAGGAGATTCAAATGGCTGAGTTCCTTTATTTATTGTCCCCGCACCCAACCCTCTCCCGCTGGAGAGGACTTAAGCCATCGCCATTGGCAGTGAACATCCACTGCCGGCTCCTTGTCTGCCTCATTCTTCTTGCCTGCAGCGGCCTCGTCCGGGCTGCGCCGCTGACGCCAGAGCAAGTACCCGAACCGCTGCGCCCGTGGATCGACTGGGTTCAGTATGACCAAGAAGAACTGACCTGTCCGTTTCTATACAACAGCGCACAGCATCGCTGCAGCTGGCCGGCGCGCCTCGAGCTCGATCTGGACGAGACCGGCGGCCGCTTCAGCATGCGCTGGCAAACCTATCTGGAAAGCTGGATCAGCCTCCCCGGCAATAACAAGCACTGGCCTCAGCAGGTGGCGATCGACGATCAGCCGGCGCGGGTCATGGAGCGCAGCGGCGCGCCCGCTGTCCAGCTCACACCCGGCGCTCACACCATCTCCGGGCGCTTCTTTTGGGATCGGCTGCCGGAGGCTCTCACCATCCCATCCGACACCGGCCTGATCGCCCTCTCGATCAAAGGCAGGCGAATCGATTTTCCGACCATCGACCGCAAGGGCCGTCTCTGGCTGCAGGAGGGCGACATCGGCCGCAAAGAGAGCGGTGCGGCCGACACGCTGGAGATGCAGGTGTTTCGCCGGGTGATCGATGATGTGCCGCTGCAGGTGGTAACGCGCGTGGTGCTCGATGTGGCCGGCGATCAACGGGAGGTCGTGCTGGGACGGATGCTGCTTCCGGATTTCATACCGCTGCGGCTGGAGAGCCCGCTGCCGGCACGTCTCGAACAGGATGGCCGGCTGCTGATACAGATACGCCCCGGCCACTGGCCGATCGAATTGACCGCCCGCGCTGCAAATGAATTGAACCGGATTGCGCTTCCAAAATCGCCCGAACCCTGGCCCGCCGATGAAATCTGGGTCTTCGACGCGCGCCCGGACCTGCGGCTGGTGGAAGTGCAGGGAGTCGTCCCGATCGATCCCACCCAGACCAACCTACCGGCCTGGTGGCAACAGCTGCCGGCCTACCGCCTGCGGAGCGGTGAGACCATGCAGCTCAAGGTGATCCGCCGCGGCGACCCGCAGCCCGAACCGAACGAACTTTCCCTGCAGCGCACCCTGTGGCTGGATTTCGACGGCGAGGGCTACATCATCAATGACCGCATCAGCGGTGTGATGACGCACGGCTGGCGGCTGGATGTGCAACCGGAAATCACGCTTGGCCGCGCCAACCTGGACGGCCGCCCGCAATTGATCACCCGTGGACCCGACTCGGAACGGGAGGGCGTGGAGGTGCGCCGCGGCGCTGTTCGGCTCAGCGCTGACAGCCGTTTCGAAGGGGATGCCGAACAGTTCCATGCGGTCGGCTGGGAGCAGGATTTTCAGAGCGTAAGCGCCACGCTGCATCTGCCGCCCGGCTGGCGGCTCTTCTCCGCCGAGGGGGTCGACAACGTGTCGAATGCCTGGCTGGACCGCTGGACGCTGCTCGATCTGTTTCTGGTCCTGATCGTCGCTTTGGCGGTGTGGCGCTTGTGGGACTGGTGCTGGGGCCTGGTCGCCTTGCTGACGCTGGTGCTGATCTGGCACGAACCGGAAGCGCCGCGCTATGTCTGGCTCAACATCCTGGCGGCCATCGCTTTGCTGCGCGTTCTGCCGCGCGGCCCTGTCCGCGCCCTGACGACGCTCTATCGCAATCTCGCGCTGCTGGCACTGATCCTGATCGGCATACCGTTTATGGTGGATGAGGTACGCTTCGGGCTTTATCCCCAGCTGGAGCGACCGGGAACGCCAGTCGCTCAAGGGATTGAAAGTATCACCGACCTGGCGACATTCACCGAGAATAAGGGTCGCGCCAGAAAGCTGAAACGTCCGGCGCCGCCGATGGAAGCCGAGGTGCCCGCCGCGCTGGATAAGAGCGATTTGCCTGCCTCGTCCCAATCCGACGCAGCATATACATCGAAGCAAGCCAGGTATGCCGACATCATCGACCCGAAAGCCCATATCCAAACGGGGCCGGGCCTCCCCCAATGGCAGTGGGAACGCATTCGACTGCAATGGAGCGGTCCGGTCGAACGGGGGCAGATGGTGGAGTTGGCCTTGCTCTCGCCAACGACCAATAGGCTGCTCAATTTCCTGCGCGTGGTGCTGTTGGCATTGCTGGCGCTGCTAATGTTCGGCGTGATCAAGAACTCGCTCTGCAAACGATCAGAGATCCTCGGCGCCCTCCCCTATCTCCTGCTCCTTTGCGGCTTGTGGCTACCAATCGACGATGCGAGCGCGGACTTCCCCGATGCCGCTCTGTTGAAGGAGTTGAAGACTCGGCTCTCGGCACCGGCCGAATGTCTGCCGAGCTGCGCGCAGATCCCCAGCCTGACGATTAAGCTGTCACCCTCCGAACTTCGGCTGTTGCTGGAGGTTCATGCTCAGCGCGATGTCGCCGTTCCCCTGCCGGCTCAGGTCGATCAATGGCTGCCGCAGCAGGTCATGGTCGACGGTGCCGGAGCGGACGCGCTCTACCGGACCCCATCCGGGCAGATCTGGCTGCAGCTCGCCGCCGGCCGTCACGACGTGCTGCTGGCCGGACCATTGCCGGCACGACAGCGAGTATCGCTGCCGTTGCCGCTGAAACCGCACCGGGTACTGATCGACAGCCGCGGCTGGCGGGTGGAAGGCGTGCACGAAAACGGCGTGCCCGCCGCTCAGCTGCAGTTGTCGCGTGTGCGGGAGGAAACAGCCGGTGAAGAATCATCGCCCGGCCCGGCAGCGTATGTCATTCCTCCTTTCCTGCTGGTGGAGCGCACCCTGCAGCTGGGCCTGGAGTGGCGCACCAGGACCGTCGTCCGGCGCTTGTCCCCCACCGACAACGCGATCGTGTTGAAAGTGCCTCTGCTGCACGGCGAATCGGTAATCAGCCCGGACATTCGCGTCGAAGAGGACTTCGTGCTGGTCAATATGCTGCCGCGCCAAGCAACGACGGTTTGGGATTCCGTGCTGGAAAAAAAGCCGGAAATCATGCTGACCGCGCCGAAAACGACCGAATGGACGGAACGGTGGCGCGCCGACGTCAGTCCGATCTGGCATATCGAAGCCACCGGCATCCCGGTGGTTCATAATGCCGACAGAGAGGGCATCCGGGTTCCGGAATGGCGGCCATGGCCGGGTGAATCGGTGACGCTTAAAATTACCCGACCGAAAGCGGTGGCAGGCCGCACGCTGACCATCGACAGCAGCCGGCTGCAGATCACTCCGGGAAAGCGGACGACCGACACCGACCTCAGCCTGGTTCTGCGCAGTTCCCAGGGAAGCCAGCACACGCTGACCCTGCCGCAGGGCGCACGCCTGCAGTCGGTGACCATCGATGGCACAACGCAGCCGATCCGCCAGAGCGACCGATCAGTCACCCTGCCGATCAAACCGGGCGCTCAAACCATCGTACTCGCCTGGCGCGAACCGACGTCGGTCACGACCCTGTTCGAAACATCGGCTGTCGATCTGACGAGCGACAGCGTCAACAGTCATATTTCGGTCAAACCGGGAGAGGACCGGTGGGTATTGTTCACCGGCGGCCCAAGACTGGGCCCGGCCGTTCTCTTCTGGGGGGTCGTGCTGCTGCTCGTTCCGATCGCCTGGGGATTGGGGCGGCTGGCGCTCACGCCGCTGAGGCACTGGCAGTGGTTTTTGCTTCTGATCGGGCTGAGCCAGATTCCGCTCGCAGCCGGCCTGCTGATTGTCGGCTGGCTGTTCGCGCTGGGACTGCGGGCACGTGACCATCGCACGATGCCAAACAAGCAATTCGATGCGATGCAGGTCGGCCTGGTCGTGCTCACACTGGTCGCGCTGCCACTTCTGTTCTATGCAGTGAAGCAGGGCCTTTTGGGCCTTCCGGAAATGCAGATCGCCGGCAATGGCTCCACCGCCTACCAATTGAACTGGTATCAGGATCACAGTCAGGAGTTATTGCCCAAGGCGTGGATCATCTCGGTTCCTCTGCTTGTGTATCGGCTGCTGATGCTGGCCTGGTCGTTATGGCTGGCCTACGCCTTGCTTGGATGGCTGCGCTGGGGATGGGGCTGTTTCGCCAGCGACGGGCTGTGGCGGACGACCAAAAAGAAGAAGGCCGGCGGCAACAAGGCGGATTCGTCAGAACCGAAGCCGGGCGGACAGGGCGTGCACCGATCGGGCGAATAACAGCTTTTCAGGCATGATCACAATCGCGACAGATCGAAAGCACCAACTTGAATATATCTATTTCACACCCCTGTCGCAAATCAGTCTCTGCCAATGGAAACAATCCACACCAGACCAGTGGTTCCGCGGTTCCCTCTCCCTGCGGGAGAGGGTTAGGGTGTCGGGT
>DEII01000225.1:0-188 GCA_002352385.1 Methylococcaceae bacterium UBA2778
TCGGGACCGCCGAACTCGATGATCTCGATCGCCGTCATCGTTTCAGGATAAGCGAAACGTTTTCTATGGCTCACCGTTTCGGAAAATGGGTAACAAGAACGGCTCACTGCCATTCAGGAATGAGGTACGCGGTGCGTACCCTAAGGACTCTCCCTCCGGGGAGAGGGCTAGGAGGCTGTCCGAGAACA
>DEII01000225.1:203-21810 GCA_002352385.1 Methylococcaceae bacterium UBA2778
TCGAAAAATCTGACTCAATCAGTCTTGCCCTCGCTACGATCGCTATTCTCGGACAGCCTCCTAGGATGAGGGGATTTGAATAATTACCATTGTTTCGGATAACACCTTCGAAAAGCAACCGCATTCTGTCACGTCCGATGGTGCGCCTGTATTCGTACCAGCCGGGTGCCCTCACAACCATCCTTCGTTCGGGTTCCGCCACACTTTCAAGACGGGCTGCCATTGTCGAATCGGTACTCCTTCGGCACGACCACGATGCCTTTGGACGTGACATGAAAACGTTTACGGTCTTTCTTCGGATCGAAACCGATCGACTCATTGGCCGGAATAATAACGTTTTTGTCAATGATGCAGTTGCGGATTCGGGCTTTTTTGCCCACCTGAACGCTGTCGAACAGGATCGAATTTTTAACGGTCGACAGATCATCCAAAAAAACCCGCGCAAACAGGATGGAGTGCTCCACGCCTCCGCCGGCGATGACGACACCGCTGGCTACGATGGAATTGAGACAGAGGCCTTCCGTGCCGGAGCACCCGGGAACGGTGCGGGCAGGGGGGTGCTGCCCAGAATAGGTGCGGATCGGCCAATCCTCCTGATACAGATCGATTGGCGGATGCGAGTGCAAAAGGTCCATGTTGGCTTCGTAATAGGCGTCCAGCGTACCGACGTCCCGCCAGTATCTGTCCACACTGACCCTTCCTGCGCAACTGCCGAACTGGTGGGCGTAAACAGGGCGTTCCGTGATCAGCCGCGGCAGGATGTCCCTGCCGAAATCATGCGTCGAATCCGGGTTGTGATCATCTTCATCCAGAACATCCAATAGCTCCTTCGTCGCGAAAGCATAGATGCCCATGGAGGCCAGCGCACGGCCGGGGACACCGGGCAGAGTGGCCGGCTGTTCCGGCTTTTCGACAAATCCGGTGACGCGGTTGTCGGGATCGATCGTCATGACGCCGAAATCGGAGGCGTGTTCGATGTCTACGTCCATACAGGCGACAGTGGCGGCAGCACCGTGTCGGCAATGAAAGTCGATCAATGGTGCGTAGTCCATCCGATAGATGTGATCGCCGGACAGAATCAACACGGAATCGGTGTCGTTGCGTTCGAGTAGATAGCGGTTTTGTTGAATGGCGTTTGCAGTGCCTGTGTACCAGCTTTGGCCTGCACGCATTTGCGGCGGTACCGGCGTTATGAATTCACCCAATTCTGCGTTGAAAATGCTCCATCCGTCGCGCAGATGTTTTTGCAGTGAATGGGATTTGTACTGGGTCAGGACCAGTATCTGCCTTAATCCGGAGTGCAGGCAGTTGCTCAAGGTGAAGTCGATGATCCGATATTTTCCACCGAACGGAACCGCCGGTTTGGTACGATCGTTCGTCAATGGTGCCAGGCGGGAACCGGTTCCGCCGGCAAGCAGAATCGCCAGGGTGTTGTCGAGCATGTTGGTCACTCGTGTTTAAGCCATGAGTGGGAAAGGATAACAGCAATAATAACACCATGGTTAAATTTAATAGGGTGGCCTGTTTGTTGGAGCATCCTGTTCTCGGACGGCGTCCCAAGGGTTTCATGCCTTCGAAAATAGGGCGGCGGGAAATATCAGTTCTGGCGATGCTGACCCGCCAGTCCACCCACGGGCAGTCCCGATCCGCCTCCGTTCGAATCGCAGCCGGCGCCTTGATCGCCCGACGGCGCATCGTTGTCATGATGCTGCGGTGGCCGTGGCGGTTTTCCCGCCATCAGATCGTCGATTTGCCGGCGGTCGATGGTTTCCCATTGGATCAACGCTGCGGCCATGTTGTGCAGGATTTCAGTATGTTCGAGCAAAATACGCTCGGCGCGCTGGTAGTTGCGGTCGATCACCGATCGAATTTCCTCATCGATCAGATGCGCGGTTTCGCCGGACAGCGATTTGTGTTGGGTTACCGACCGGCCAAGAAAAATCTCGCCTTCCTCGCCGCTGTAGGCAAGCGGTCCGAGCCGCTCCGACAGCCCCCATTTGGTGACCATATTGCGCGCCAATTCGGTGGCCCGCTCGATGTCGTTGGACGCGCCCGTGGTGACCATGTCCGGACCGAAAGTCTGAGTCTCTGCCAAACGCCCGCCGAACAGGCTGGCAATCTGGCTTTCCAGTTTCTGCCGGCTGGCGCTGTACTGATCCGCCTCCGGCAGAAACATGGTAATGCCCAGCGCTCGCCCGCGCGGCATGATGCTGACCTTGTACACAGGATCGTGCTCTGGCGACAGCCGCCCGACGATGCAATGGCCCGCTTCGTGATAGGCGATGATCTTTTTTTCGTATTCGCTCATGACCATGGTACCGCGTTCGGCACCCATAATGATTTTGTCCTTGGCATTTTCGAGGTGTCGCATGGTCACCTGTTTATCGTTTGTACGTGCCGCAAACAGGGCCGCCTCGTTGACAAGATTGGCGAGATCGGCGCCGGAAAATCCCGGTGTGCCGCGGGCGATGTACTTGGATTCCACGTCGTTCGCCAAAGGGACTCGTTTCAGGTGAACATTCAGAATCTGTTCTCTGCCTCGCAGGTCGGGCAGGCCGACGGTAACCTGGCGGTCGAAGCGTCCCGGGCGCAGCAAAGCCTTGTCAAGAACGTCCGGGCGGTTGGTGGCTGCGATTACTATGACGCCTTCGTTGCCGGTAAAACCATCCATCTCGACCAGTAGCTGGTTCAATGCCTGCTCTCGTTCATCATGTCCACCGCCCAAGCCTGTGCCGCGCTGCCTGCCGACGGCATCGATTTCATCGATGAAGATGATGCAGGGCGCATGTTTTTTTGCCTGCTCGAACATATCCCTGACACGCGAAGCGCCGACGCCGACGTACATTTCGACAAAATCGGAACCGGAGATCGTAAAAAAGGGGACTTTAGCTTCTCCGGCAATGGCCCGCGCCAGCAACGTCTTGCCGGTACCGGGAGGTCCCACCATCAATGCGCCGCGCGGAATCTTGCCGCCGAGCCGCTGGAACTTGGTCGGATCCTGCAGAAAGTCGACCATTTCGATGACTTCTTCCTTGGCTTCTTCCACGCCGGCCACATCGGCAAAAGTTACCTTCACATCGTCTTCCTCCAGCATGCGGGCTTTGCTTTTTCCGAATGACGTCATGCTGCCCATACCGCCGGAGGAACGGCGCATGAAATAAATCCAGAGCGCGATCAGCAGCAGCACCGGCAGCCAGGAAATCAGGATCTCCCTCAGCATCGAATTTTGTTCGGGCGGTTTTGCTTCGATGTCGACCCCGTTTTTCAGCAGGTCATCGACCAACTGTCGGTCGCCCGGATTGAATGTCGCAAACCGCTCTCCCGAGCGGGAACTGCCTTTGATCGTGTCGCCCTCGATCGTCACCCGGCGAATACGCCCATCCTCGATCATGGTGATAAAGTCCGAATAAGGAAGCGAAGCCTCGCGGGGCTCGCGCGATCGGAAATTGTTAAAGACCGAAAACAGGACAACGCCGATGACGCCCCACAAGATGATGTTCTTAACTGTTTCTTTCATTAAAAATGACTCCTCCGTCGGTCGATCAGGCTTGTCCGCAGTAGATCAGTCTATTCTCGGACAGCCTCCTTAGCCATGCCGATTGTCTATGTGGTCCGGACGGGTCCGTTTCGAGCATCATCCGAAAAATGGGTCACGAGAGCCGTTCATGTTTCATCCAAAAATGGAACAAGCACTTCGCCAAACCGCTTGCGAAGCCGGTGCAGGGCTTTCGCCTGAATCTGTCGCACCCGCTCTCGCGTCAGTTTCATCTCCTCGCCCAATTGCTGAAGGGTCTGTCGGCGGGTTCTGTCGATGCCGAAGTGAGCGGCTACGATTTGAGCTTCGCGGATGTCCAGGCTCATGATCGCCTGAGACAAAACATCCTGCAATGACTGCTCGCAGATTGCCTCGAATGGGGATGGAAACATCGTTTGTTCGATGAGGTTGTACAATGAGGGCGCGTTCTTCTCATCGCTGTCGAAATGATCGAAGGAAATGATGCCTCCTCCCGTCGCAATCGTGCCCATAACGATTTCTTCGGTGGTCTGAAGGTGATCGGCCAACTCCGACATCGTTGGCGCCATCCCCGTGTGTTGACGGATTCTTTGAGAAATCCGGTTGATGGTCGATAGCCTCGCCACCTCCCGATAGGGTAGATGAATAATGTGCTGCTGTCTTGCGAGCGCGCGTGAGATCGCCAGTCGAATCCAGAAAGTGGCGTAGGTGCTGAAGCGGTAGCCCAACCGGTAGTCGAACCGTTCAATCGCCCGCAGCAGCCCGATCGCGCCCTCTTGCGTCACATCCGCGAACTCTGCCGCGGTCACCGGAAATTGCCGGGCGATATGAGTGATCAGCCGGAGATTCGCGGCAAAAAGCCGATTCCTTGCCCGGCCGTAACGGATCGTTTGATCGACCAGGGAGACAAACGTCGTGCTGAAGTCGTCGATGGACAACCGACATTCCTCTTCGATACGATCGAGCTGATGGAGCGACTGCGCCTTCCAGTGCCACTGTTCGAACAGTGGTTCAGGGTGGGTGCGGCCGGGCGACGGCTGTCTCTCCGGCAGCGAATGATCCAGCCGTTTGATGGACTGGTGCAAAGGAATTGCGTGCTCTTTGTGAACAGGGTCATCGGCAACTTGATCGATTCGTCCGGCAAATGAGCGGATCAATCGAACCAATTGCCATACCATCAGGGACGAAAGCCGAAACCGGTGGAATTCGTCGGCCAGGTGTGCACGACTGAGTCGATGGTCCTTGGAACGCGGTGTTTCGCTCCTGACGCGCCTGAGTTGCTTCCGCAATCTGTGAATTTGGCTGTCGATCTCGTCGCGGATATTTTCGGAATGGGCTGAAAAGGGATCTGCGGACGCATCGGTGTTGTGCCTTTCCACGGCCAAAGCGTCGGCATCGGCAGCATTACCATGCTGAAGCAGAGGGGCATTACGGCCTCCGTGTACGCCCTCGATCCAATCACTCAAGCGCAGATGCTCCGTTCGGGTTTTGTCGTATGCTTCGATCAGCGCTGCGGAGCAGAGCGGGAACCGACCGAGGGCGTTGATCATCCCCGTTCTGCACTCCGAGACCTCCCGAGCGAGATCCCGTTCCTGATGTGGGTTGAGCAGATCAACCCGATGGATATCAGTCTGGTACATTTTAGAGTGACTGCCAAGCTATGCTGCACGCTTGGCTCAACGATGCTTTGAAGTTGTTTTGGTATCCCCGCTGATCAAAGGGTTGGCACGACGCTGGAGTGAAAGCGTCCCACTTTACGATATGCATACGACAAAGCTGGATTGGATGGGTGTCCGACATGGGCGGCCATTGTCAACGATCGCAGGGACCATAAGTCATGGGGTGGCTGCTCGATCAGACCGAACTCAGGGATAAATGGTAGCATTCGGCATACGATAAATGTATGTGGCAAATTGTCGCATATAGCATGTTCCGGGCTTTTGGAGCGATTCAAAAGCAATCGTCGCTCCGCTGTGCGGCAACAAAAGCCGGTGCGGGAAAACCGGCCTGACCGGTGGGGATGACGGTTGCCGGATGGCACGCATGGAACAATGATGTTTGAAATATGGAATTGTTCAAGGGGGGAGGGTTGCAATGCACAGAAAGTGCAACCCGTCGTCCGCCCCTGAAAAATGACAGAAAGGATATTGCAGTATCGGCCACGGGGACGGTCCAGCAAAGAAAAAGGGTAGCGTCTCCTTTGTCCTTGTCCCTGTGTTCCTGAGTGAGCGGCGAGCTACGCCCGTGGGAGTTTGGACGAGGTCGGCTCCCTGCCTTCTCTAAAATGAGAAAGATGCGGATGAATGGCTGAATGCGAACGGTTCCGAATAAAAGCAGTCGAAATTATCAGCATCGTGTTCCCACGAACTCAGGATTTGAACGACAGGCTCGTTGAACGGAAAGCGCTTTTTAAAAGGCGCTTTCGTTTTGCCTATGCCGGGCACCGTTGCAGGCGCGAAGGCTCCGGTTAAGAATGGTGTATAATTCTTGAATGAACAGCCCTCCCATCAGCTTCGTGGCGTGCCCATCCTATCAAGGTGCGACACTGTTGAGCCTGATACTCAACAACCATTCCGAACTGGCGGCGCTGGGCGATACTTTGCCGGAGCGTCAGCACATGGACTATTTTTGCTCGTGTGGCGAGCGAATCGAGAATTGTGATTTCTGGACCGAGCTGGCGCGGGTGACCGGCGCGGAGGCTTATGCGCTGGAAGCGACCCTACTGCCGCTCAGGCCGCGCCTTGTCCACCACGAACTGACAAACAAGCTATTGAATCGGCTGGTCCACGGCGATCGGTTCATCAGCCGCAGCGCCTATGGATTGGTTGCCGGCCGGTTCGAGCAGTATCAGTCCACGTTTGATCTTTTTGCCGGCGCGGTGTGTGATCTGCTTGGAAAAAAGCACTTTATCGATGGAACGAAATATTTGCATCGGTTGTTCGTGCTGGCGAAAACCAGACCGGAAAGGACGATCAACTGCATTCATCTGCTCCGCGATCCGCGCGGCTTTGTTCTGTCGTGCAAGAACAATCTGCCGGAGCCGGGAGATCTCAAAAAGAGCGCGCGCGAGTGGCGACAGTATCATTATCGTACGCTCCAGCTCTGCACCGAGCTGCCCAACATTCGCCACCTTTCCGTCCGCTACGAAGACTTGTGTGACAGTCCTACGGAGCAGATTCAGCGAATTCTCGGCTTTATCGGTGTCCGTGACGAAGAGCTCCTCACCGCGCCGCGCCTGCCGCATCATATCATCGGCAATCGGATGCTCCGTGAGTTCCATGGAGCCATTGAAAAAGACGAGAAATGGCGTAGAGTATTGGAACAGCGGGAACAAGCGGAAATTCTTCGGTTGACTTCCCCTTACGCAGACGTTTTCCGTTATTCCGAAATTTGATTGGAACGCCATAGTCCATCCACTGACGGTCGTGTGTAATTATTCAGATCCGCCCTCACCCAAACCCTCTCCCGGAGGGAGAGGGGCGACGGAACCACCGCTTGGGGCCTTTTTTTCCATTGAAAGAGACTGATTGGCGACAGAGAAGAGAATAAATGCGGTCGTGTTGCCAAAAAGCAGATCGCCGGATGGCGATGAAATTCTTATCCTCGAATGTTGTCACAAAAGGACCGACAGCGGAAAACAGAACGCTCATAAGGACTTGTTTCCTTCGAGTCCGCGTCGGCCACTTATTCAACAAACCAAGATACCAAAATCGATGAAAATCAAATCGCGTGCCTTTTCATTGCTCATTGCATTTCTGATCATTTTTGCTGCGTCGAACTGCGCCAATACGGTCAGAACGCAGAAGCCGGCGACCTCGGTTCGGGGATTGGTTCCTTCCCCACATTTTTCCGAAACCACAGTCGCGATTGTTGATTATCTTAGGGCGGGTCATTATCGCCGGATTGAGATCGATGACGCTTTATCTGCCAAATTGCTGAATCAGTACCTCCGCGATTTGGATAAATCGCGGAGCTACTTTACCATCCAGGACATCGATGAGTTTCAGCGTTTTCGGGCGCAATTGGACGATGAGCTGCAGCGAGGGAATCTTGCTGCCGGGTATTACATTTTCAACCGTTATCAACAGCGCATGATCGAGCGCTTGACCTATGTGTTGAGTCTGCTCGACGCAGGCCTCGACCAGCTCGATTTCGACAAAGACGAGACATTGGAGATTGACCGGGAGAAGGCACCCTGGCTGGAAGATACCGAGGCATTGAATGACGAATGGCGCAAGCGTTTGAAAAACGCCGTTTTGAATTTGAGACTGTCAGGAAAAACGGATGAAGAAAGTGCGGAAAAACTGAAGTCGCGCTACCGCAACCAACTAAAACGTGTCCAACAAGTGAACAGCGACGATGTGTTTCAAACCTACATCAATGCATTCACCGGCTTGTACGATCCTCATACCCAATATTTCAGCCCGAGGATATCGGAGAACTTCGACATCAATATGAAACTGTCTCTCGAGGGCATCGGAGCAGTGCTGCAAGCGGATGACGAATACACCAAAGTGGTTCGTCTCGTACCCGCGGGCCCCGCTGACAAAGCCGGGCAGCTCAAACCGGCGGACCGAATCATCGGTGTCGGCCAAGGGAAAAACGGCAAGGTCATCGATGTGACCGGCTGGCGGCTCGACGACGTCGTGCACTTGATCCGGGGCCCGAAAGGGACCGTCGTACGCTTGGAGATTTTTGGCGCGGAAAGGTCAACGGGCAGCGCGTCCAAAGTGATTGCCATCATGCGGGATATGGTCAAGCTCGAGGAGCAGTCGGCAAAAAAGGAGATCGTCGAAGTCAAACGGGGGGCACAAACGTTTAAAGTGGGCGTGATTTCCATTCCCGCCTTTTATCTGGATTTCAAGGCCAAGCAGGCGGGTGATCCCGACTACAAAAGCACTACCCGCGATGTTCATCGCTTGCTTACCAAGTTGAAAAACGAGAGCATCGATGGGTTGGTGATCGACTTGCGGAACAATGGCGGGGGCTCACTTCATGAGGCGATTTCGTTGACGGGGCTGTTCATCAGAACAGGCCCTCTGGTTCTGATTCGCAACCCCGACGGCCAGATTCAGGTGATGGGGGATCGCGACCCGTCATTGGCTTATCGTGGACCATTGGCGGTTCTGGTCAACAGGATGAGTGCATCCGCTTCGGAAATTTTCGCCGGCGCCATTCAGGATTACCAGCGGGGTATCGTCATTGGCGGGCAGACCTTCGGCAAGGGCACCGTTCAAGCACTGCATGCATTGGATCGCGGTCAGCTGAAATTGACCCAATCCAAGTTTTATCGAATCTCCGGCGCCAGCACGCAAAACAAAGGCGTCATACCCGATGTCAGCTACCCGAGCTTGTATGATGCCGACGAAATCGGCGAAAGCGCGCTTCCCAATGCTCTTCCTTGGGATACCATCACGACCGGTCATCATCCCAACTACAAGGGGATGGCGGCAGTGATCGGCAAGCTTCGCGCTCAACACGACACCAGAGCGTCTAAGGCGCCAGGTTTTGAGTATTTGCTGGAACGCCGGGAATATCTGGATAAGGTCAAAGGCAAGACGGCCGTTTCGCTGATTGAAGCGGTGCGGCGCAAGGAACGGGCGAAATCCGATGCCATTCAGCTGGAGCTGGAAAACAAGCGCCGCACTTTGCTTGGACTCAAACCCATCAATAAGCTTTCGGAACTGGAGGAAGAACAGATTCCAGATACAGCAAATAAAATCGACAAAAACGACCCGTTGTTGAAAGAAAGCGCACAGGTATTGATCGATTTCGTGGCTCTGGCTCAGCCGATCATTGCCAAAAACAGCGGCATCGATCAATCGCAATAAGGATTTATTGATTCCGTTCGTATCTTGGTCGGACAGGTATCAGGTATCGGGTTTTCCCGATCCCTGTTTCCTGATGCCTGTTTCCCGATCCCTGATTCCCGATGTTCATCCTGCATACCTCCAATAAAGCCGAAAATTTGCTGATTCATCTGGCAAAAGTGCTGGAAGCCCAGCCGCTGTGTTCGCCGTTCGAGAAAGAACTGTTTCTGATTCAAAGCCAGGGAATGGAGCGCTGGTTGTCGCAGCAGTTGGCGACCCGGTTTCGGGTCTTTGGAAATTATGACTTTCTGTTTCCGGGGGCTTTTTTCAGCCTGCTGGCTTCGATGATCGACCGCGATCTGCAGGATGATGCGTTCGAGCGCGATCGTCTGCTCTGGCGGTTGGAAGCTTTGCTGCGTCACCAGGACAGCCAAGCGCTGGCGCCGCTGGCCGATTACCTGAGCGGTGAAACCGCAGCGTTGAAGCGATTCCAACTGGCGCAGCAGCTCGCCCAGCTGTTCGACCAGTATCAGATGATGCGTCCGGATATGTTGGCGGCGTGGCAGGCGGGCAGGCGGGTAACCAGCCACAGCAGTGAAGGCTGGCAGCAGGCTCTCTGGCTGAAACTCACCGAACGGTTGGGCGATCGGCACCGCGGCGCGCTGTGGCTGGAGGCGATCGAGCGGCTCAATGCCGGGCCGGAAGGGCATTTCGCGGCGATGCTGCCGGAGCGCGTCTCGATTTTCGGCGTCAACAGCATGCCGCCTCTGTTTCTCGAGTTTCTGCGCGGCCTGGCGCGCCATATTCAGGTGCATCTTTACCTGCTCAATCCCTGCGAAACCTATTGGGCGGAGTTGGAGACAAAAAAGCAGACGGCGCGGCGAAATTTGGAACGGCTGGAAAAAGAGCAGGAGCCGGAGGCCGTTTTTCATTCCAACCATCCACTGTTGGCGGCACTGGGTCAGCAGGGGCGCGAGTTTCAGGAGATGCTGCTCGAGCGCGTGGCGTTCGAGTTGGAGTTGGACAGTTTCGAGTCGGCGGCGCCCGCTGCGAGCAATCTTCGACAGCTGCAGAACGATATCCTGGGCAATCGGCTGGAACCGGCGGCCTTGCGGAACGACGGCTCGATCCAGGTGCACTCTTGCCACTCCCGGGTGCGCGAGGTCGAAGTATTGAAGGACCGGCTCATCCATATCCTCGAAAACGATCCCGATATCGAGCTGCGCGACATGGTCGTCATGGCGCCCGATATTCAGGTCTATGCGCCGTTTGTCACCGCAGTGTTCGACGGTATCCCCCATGCCATTGCCGACCGCAGCGTGCGCTTGAGCAATGAGCTGTTGGATGTTTTTATCCGCTTTTTACGGCTCAGCCAGAGCCGGTTCGGCTGGCAGTCCGTTCTGGATCTGCTGGAGCAGCCTCCGGTCTATCCGGGGTTCGGGTTGTCGGATACCGATCTGGAGCAGGTGCGCTACTGGGTGCAGGAGACGTCGATTCGCTGGGGCCGCTCGGCGGAGCACAAAGAGCAGATGGAGCTGCCCGCGGTTGCGGCCAACACTTGGCAGGCGGGCATGGAGCGTCTGTTCATGGGGTATGCGATGGGCGACGATCAGAGCTTCGTAGACGGCATTCTGCCGTTCGCCGAGGTCGAGGGGGCAGCTGCGCAGGTGCTGGGCGGCCTGGCGGAGTATATCCGGCTGTTGTTCGATGCCGCCTCGGATCTGAATCGACCCAAGCGGCTCGAAGAGTGGGCCCATCGACTCGATCGCTATGCCGACCGGCTTTTCTCCTCACCGGCAATCGACGAGCAGGAGCGCAGAGAACTCAATGAGCTGCTGTTGGAATTGGGCCAGACGTTTGCGGCGATTCATGGTGGGGAGGTCGAACTGGATGTGATCATCGCCTGGCTGGAGAGCACCTGCTCGGAGCGCAAATCGTCCAGCGGCTTTCTGCGTGGCCGGCTCACCTTCTGTTCAATGCTGCCGATGCGCTCGATCCCGTTCAAAGTGATCGCGCTGCTGGGTTTGAACGAGGGGGAGT
The DNA here is from genome assembly GCA_002352385.1 of Methylococcaceae bacterium UBA2778. GTDB lineage: Bacteria > Pseudomonadota > Gammaproteobacteria > Methylococcales > UBA2778 > UBA2778. The sequence goes on from DEII01000225.1 coordinate 11,568, forward strand.
TTCCCAAAGTCGAGCGTCCGTCGACGTTCGACCTGTTGAGCCACGCCTTTCGTAAAGGAGACCGTTCGCGTCGCGCCGATGATCGGTACCAGTTCCTGGAAATCCTGCTGTCGGCACGGGATCGCCTGATCATGACCTATATCGGCCAGTCGATTCGGGGCAACGAGTCGATTCCGCCCTCGGTCGTCATCAGTGAACTGCTGGAGGTTCTGGAGGGGCATTACCGGTTGTCCGGGCTGGTCGTCGAACACCCGTTGCAGCCTTTCAGCAGGCGCTATTTCACCGGGGAGGCCGATCTGTTCAGTTATTCACAGAGCCACTGCGAGACGGCTCAGGCCCTCATCGATCCGGAGCGGGAGCAGGTCCCCTGGTGGACCGGAACGGTCGAAAGGGAGCCCGTTGAAACCATCGATCTGCTCGATCTGTTTGCATTCTTTCGTAATCCGCAGAAATATTTCGTACAGCACAGGCTGTCACTCCGGCTGAGAGGAATCAATGAAGAGCCGCAAGAGCGCGAGCCTTTTGCCATCGGTGGACTGGACGCCTATCAGATCGAGCAAGAGTGGATTGCAGATGTGTTGAACGGGCGGGAAGTCACGGTGGAACAGTTGAACGCCCGTGGTCTCTGGCCCTGCGGGGCGCCGGGCCAGCTTTTGTTTGCGCACACCGATGAGGAGCTGTCCGAATTCATCGGGTTGGTTCAAAGCAAAAGTATGGGCGCCCGGCTGGTTGACGAGTCCATCGATCTGGCGATCGGCGGCTGTCGGCTGGTGGGCAAGCTCTCCAATCTTTACGAGCAGGGCAGTTTGCTCTACCGCTACACCGATCTCAAAGGCAAGGATCTGCTGAACGCCTGGCTGTGCCACCTGATCATCAATCGGGTCCGTCCCGGGAAAACCTGTCTGCTCAGTAAAGACGATGATCTTCTATTTGCGCCGGAGCAGATCGGAGACGATGATCTGGAGCAGTGGATCGAGATCTATCGGGAGGGCCAAAACGAACCCAGCTCCTTCTTTGTCGAACCGGCATTGGCCTATGTCAAACAGGCTACCAGCCTCAAAGCGCAAAAATCCCCCATCGATGCCGCATGCGGCAAATTGGAGGAACAGTTTGAGAAAGGATTCACGCCGGAACTGAATCTACTCTACCGCGATGTGGAAGATGTCGACTCATTGCTGGACGAGACCTTCGAAGAACGCTGCCGAACCCTTTTGCAGCCGATTTGGGAGGCGGCGCATGACCATTAGAGCGTTCGACGCGTCCCAAACCGAGCTGCTGAAGGGCATCAATCTGATCGAGGCCAGCGCCGGCACCGGGAAAACCTATGCGATCGCCATGCTGGCGCTGCGCTTCGTCGCGGAGCAGGGGCTGAGCATCGAGGAGCTGCTGATCGTCACCTTTACCAAAGCGGCCACCGAAGAGCTCAAAGAGCGGATTCGCACGCGGCTCTCCGAGGCGAGGCGGCTGCTGAGGGGGCGGACCGACGAGGGCGACAGCAATTTACTGAACTGGGCGGAGCATCTGCCCGTCGACCGCGCGCTGGCGAAGCAGCGCATCGAGGTGGCGCTGCTGAACATCGATCAGGCCGGCATCTTCACCATTCATGGATTTTGCCAGCGGGTGCTCAGGGAACATGCGTTGGAGAGTGGGCAGCTGTTCGATTCGGAGCTGACCGGGGACATCGATGCCATTCGTCAGGAGATCGCGGACGACTTCTGGCGGGCGCAGCTCTATTCAAGAAGCCTGTCCGAGGCTGCGGTCTTGATGGCTCGGTTCGGTACGCCGGAAGAGCTGTTGAAAAGCGTCGGCCGGATCAAGTCACACGCCATGATCGAACCGCCGTCGGAAGGACTCGAACAGACGCTGGAGGCATTGAATCAGCGCTTTGACCAGGCCGGGAAGGTATTCGGCGATACCGCGCAAGCGATTCGGTGCGCTCTTGCCGAGGAAAAGTTCAACGCAAGCTATCGAAACGCTTTTGACGGCCATTGCGAAGCGCTCGGCGATTGGCTGAAAGGCGACACTTTGACGGTCCCGCAGGAGAGCCTTGCCGTCTTTACCCCGGATCGCATCAAGGCAGGGCTGAACGGCAATAAATTCCGAGCCAGGCAAGGGCAGTCCGGCGACCAGCGCAAACACGAATACATCGATGGGCTGGGGCTCGACACGGAGCCGTTCGATCGGCTGCTCGAGACCGTGAACGAGGCCACGCTGATGTTTCGTCTGGCACTGGCCCACCAGCTTCGCCGGGAGCTGGACAAGCGGCTGCAGCAGCTGAATGTCCTGTCCTATGACGACTTGATCACCCGCCTGTCCGATGCGCTCCGAGGGAAGCAGAGCACCCATCTGATCCAGGCACTGCGGGCGCGCTACCGGGCGGCATTGATCGATGAGTTTCAGGACACCGACCAGGCCCAGTGGCATATCTTTTCCACGCTGTTCGATGCCGAAAGCCACTATCTTTATCTGATCGGCGATCCGAAGCAGGCGATCTACAAGTTTCGCGGTGCCGATATCTTCTCCTATTTTGCCGCCAAGCGGCAGGCGCAGCACCATTTTACGCTTGGGAAAAACTGGCGCTCCCAGCCGCAGCTGGTCGAAGCGGTCAACGCGCTGTTCAGGCAGAAACAGAAGGCCCGGCCGTTTCTGTTCGAGGAGCTCGATTTTATCGAGATGGCGCCGGCGCTGACTGCTGATCAGGGAACGCTGCAGTATGGCGGGGAGCCCATCGCGCCGATGCTCCTGTGGCAGTTGGCGGAGAACCCGGACGCGAACAGCGGCTATTGGACGCCAGGCAGGGCGGGAGAGGCGATTCAAATCGCCGTCGTCAACGAGATCGTCAAAATGCTGGACCGTGCCCGGCCCGCCATGATCGTCGGCACGGCCGGATCACGTCCGCTTCGACCCAGGGATATCGCCATTCTGGTTCGCAAGAACGATCAGGCACGCACCTACCAAGCGATACTGAAGGAAGCCGGTGTTCCTTCGGTGCTCAACAGTACGGAGTCGGTCTTTGCGACCAATGAAGCCCGCGACCTTTTCACTTTGATCGAAGCCGTGGCCCATCCGGGGGGTATCGACCATTTGAAGCAGGCACTGACGCTGGACTGGTTCGACCTGGACGGCCAGGCGTTGTATCGAACGATCAGCGATGAAGCGGCGTTGGACGCCTGGCTTTCACGTTTTCAGGGCTATTGTCAGCTTTGGCACGACCAAGGTTTCATGGCGATGATGAAGCAGCTGCTGGCGGAAGAACAGATTCGAACCCATTTGGCGCATGCGCCGAACGCCGAACGGCGGCTGACCAACCTGCATCATCTGATCGAACTGGTTCAACAGGCGGCGGTCGAGGAGCACCTCGGCCCTCACAAGACGGTCGATTGGCTCCGTTCGGAGATCAGCACGGCGAGCCAGGCGGCAGAAGAGCAGGAGCTGCGTCTGGAGAGCTTTGAGCCGGCGGTCAGGATCGTCACCATGCACCGCTCGAAGGGGCTGGAGTACCCGGTGGTCTTTTGTCCCTATCTGTGGCATAGAAATATGAGGTTGACCAGTGAGACCCTTTTGATCGAATGCCACGACAACGACAAGCTGGTGGCCGATCTGGGGTCGGAAGCGTTCGAACGGCGGCGCGAACAGGCGCTGCAGGAAGATCTGGCGGAAGATCTGCGCCTCTTCTATGTGGCCGTCACCCGCGCCAGATACTGCTGCTACATCGCATGGGCCGATGTGCGCTCGACCAAAAAACCGAACAGTTCGGGGATGGCCTATCTCCTCCATGCGAAAAGCGCCGAAGACTGGGAGGCAGAAATGGCCGGTCTCGATTTCCCGATGCAGCAGCAGCGCTTGCAGGCACTGTGCGGGCGGTCGCCGCAGGCCTTTGAATACCGCTTGATCGAGACGCCTGTCGAGATCGAGGGCAGCTACACACCCGTCGTCGAACAGCAGACGCTGAGGGCTCTTCGACAGCAGCGTCCGTTGATCTCCGACTGGCAGATGAGCAGCTACACCGCCCTGGCTGCGTTGAGTACGCAGGATGAACCGGAGATGCCGTTGGACAAGGCGCAGGAGCCGCCGGTGTCGGCCGCGGCGCATGAGGAGGAGCCGGAGATCCCGAAAGGAGCACACACGGGAAACGTGGTGCATGATCTACTGGAAAATTGTTCGTTCGAGGCGATTACCGACGGCGACGATATGACCGAAGTGCGCGATGGGGCCTGCCGGCGCTACGGCTTGAAACTGGACGAGCCGGAGCTGCTCGAAGCATTGCTGCGGCGGGTCGTACAGACCCCGTTGTCGGCCGACGATCCGCTCTTCTGTCTGGCCAATCTGGACGACAGCCGCTGCCTCAAGGAGATGCCGTTCTATCTGGCGATGGATTCGACCGATACCGCACGGATCAATGAGATCCTGCGGAATTCGGCTGCGTTCCAACCGCTGCACCCGAAAACGATGCAGGGTTATCTGACCGGCTTCATCGATCTGGTCTGTGAATACCATGGACGTTATTACGTGATGGATTACAAGACCAATTTCCTTGCCGATTATGAAACCGACAGCATGACCCGGGCGATGCGCGAGCACAACTATGGACTGCAATATTGGATCTATACCTTGGTGCTGCACCGGTATCTGCAGAACCGGCTGGCCGATTACGACTACCGTACCCATTTCGGCGGTGTTCGCTATCTGTTCGTCCGCGGCATGCAGCCCGGCCGGGCGATGAGCGGCGTCTACCGGGACTGCCCGGATTTGGAGCGACTCGACGCCCTGGCAGCGGTATTGGGAGAGGTACCATGATCCGGTTCGAGCAGCCTTTGAGTCGTCTGGATCAGGCGCTCGCCCGCTTTATGACGCAGCGCGCGAGGCTGGGCGATGGTGAAAAGGCCCGGTTTGGCGAGATCGTTTCAGAGCTTTCCAATCAATTGAGTCAAGGCCACAGCTGTATACGGATCGACGAACGTGTGAAGGACCTGGTGCTCAACTCCGGGCTCGCTTCCGAGCAAGGGGGTACGCCTCTGGTGGTGGATGGCGACCGGCTCTATCTGCACCGCTATTGGCGGTATGAAAAACGCTTGGCGGCTCGAATTTGCGCTCTGGCCGAATTATCGGGCAGCCCGCCGGCAGAGCTCGAGCACATACTGGACCGTTATTTCCCCCCGAATCCGGCCGGGAAGGACTGGCAGCGGGAAGCAGCCAGGGGCGCCGTCTCTCAGTGGTTCAGCATCATTAGCGGCGGTCCCGGTACCGGCAAGACCACCACTGTGGTCAAGATCCTTGCGCTGCTGCTGGAACTGTCGGATCAACCGCTGCAGATCGCTCTGGCCGCCCCGACCGGCAAGGCGGCCATGCGGCTGCAGGAGTCCATCGGCCAAAGAAAAGCGAGCCTGCCCTGCTCGGAGGCGATCCGGGAACGCATCCCCGAGGCGGCGGGCACCATTCACCGGCTGCTGGGAGCGATGCCGCCGTCGCCTTATTTTCGCCATGATGCGAGCCACCCGCTGCCCCATGATCTGATCGTGATCGATGAAGCGTCGATGATCGATCTCGCCATGATGGCGAAGCTGGTCGATGCCTTGAAACAGAACGCCCGCTTGATTCTGCTCGGCGACAAGGACCAGCTGGCATCGGTGGAGTCGGGCGCGGTGCTGGCCGATCTGACGCTGGCCCTGCCCGAACGAACGCTGGAGCTGAAAAAGTCCTGGCGCTTCGATGAAAACATCAAGGCCTTGGCCGAAGCCGTCAATCGACAGCAGAGCGTTGATGCCTGGAATATTCTGCGGTCGGCAGCGGCATCCAATCTCGGATTGCTGGAGACGGACCTGATCGAAGAGGTCGCCGGCCGACAGGTCGAGTATTTGAAATTGATTCGATCCGGGGCCGATTATCATGCTGTCAATCATGCATTCAACCGGTTCCAGGCCCTCTGCTCCAATCGCCATGGGCCCAGGAGTGTCGAAGAAATCAACCGCGCAATCGCGCAGCAGCTGGCGGGGAAGGGGCTGATTACGCTCAGTGGACAATGGTATCCGGGCCGCCCGGTCCTGATCACTCAAAACGACCCGGCCATGCACCTATACAATGGTGATATCGGCATCTGCATGCCCGATGCGGACCAAGCGAACAAACTGATGGTCTTCTTCGTCCGTCCCGACGGTGGCGTCAAAAAATATCTGCCATCGCGCCTGCCCCATTGCGAAACGGTCTTTGTGATGACGATTCACAAAAGTCAGGGGTCCGAATTCGACGATGTGTTGATCGTGCTGCCCGACCACCACAACCCGGTGTTGACCAAAGAGTTGCTCTACACCGGCATCACCCGCGCCAGAAAAACGGTCACGCTTGCAGCCGGGCAGGGCATCTTCGAAGAGACGCTCGGGCACAAGGTCGAACGGCATGGTGGGTTGGTGCACAAGGTGCGGCGAGCGCGAGCGAGCGGCGACTGACAATCAATTAATCTGAAGTTCCTGGAGTTGATAGTCGAAATTCCTTGATCGATCATTTTATGGGTTGCGTATGCAATAATCCGCCTGGGGAGATCCGTGCCCGAAAGATCCCATTCGCAATTCGATTAATCCTGAAAAATCGTGTCACTCTTGTCCATTCCAGGCGTGGTCAACGGGTTACATCCCTCGCTGGACCCGGTTATTCCGCCTTTTTCTTTCTTACGGTCCTGCGCTGGTCTTCCTCCACGCCCCGGTAATGCAGCGACGAGATCTGCTCGGAGAGAATCCCGATGAGGAACGTAAACAACGACGAAAGAATCAGCACCGCGCTCATGTTGCTGAAGCGTCCGGCGGTCATGTAGGTATAGCTGTAATAGGCGATGCCGGTCATGAATAAGGTGCCGCTGATCGGCAAAAACAACCTCATCGGAGAAAACAGCGCGCCGACCTTGAGAATGATCAAAAAAAAACGCACGCCATCCTTGAACAGGCGGATATGGCTTTTGCCTTCTCTTTTTGCCGCATGAATCGGAACGTAGGCGACCGGAAAGGCGGAACGAAAAAAGGCCATGGTGCTGGTGGTGGGGTAGGAGAAGCCGTTCGGCAGAAGATAGAGAAACTTGCGAAAGTGGCGGCCTCGTACGGCGCGAAAGCCGGAGGTCAGGTCTTCGATTTTATAGCCTGTCATGAAAGAGGCGAGCCGATTGTAAAAGCCGTTGGCGAACAGTCTGAACCAGGACGCCTGCGTATGCGCCCGGCGTGCGCCGACAACCATCTCATACCCCTCGTCCATCTTGTCGAGCAGTGCGGGAATGTCATAGGGGTCGTGCTGACCGTCCGCGTCCATGAAGACAATGATGTCCTGACTGGCATAGCGTGCGCCGGTTTTAACTGCTGCGCCGTTGCCTATGCCGTACGGGTGGAGAATAACCTTGACGTTTTGCTGCTCGCAAACGGAGAGAGTTTCATCCGTCGAGCCGTCGTCGACAACAAGGATTTCCGCCTCGGGGTGCTGCCGCTTCAAGACCGGCAGCAGTTTTGTCAGGCCTGCCGCCTCGTTTTTTGCGGGCAGGACGATGGAGAAGCGGCGTGGGATGGGGGGGGTGTTCAAGTGTTTGTTGTCCGATTGCTTCGGGTGTGGTGTCGGTCGTTGACCTCTTTTAGGATTTAGTGTAGCAGGTTTCTGAAAGTCCGCGAGGCCGCCCGCGAATAGTGTGTAGGGCGGAACGCGAAGCGGTTCCGCCATTGGTCGACGCTCAATGGCGGATCGCCCTTATGGGCATTCGCCCTACGTGTTGCTCAGGTCGTCCAATAACAGGGCTTGGACCCGCTCCATCTCTCGCTCATAGTCAAGACCAGGCTCGATTCCCCGCCCTTTCTGCCTGAGTTGTTCCAGCATCGACAAAAGATTCAGGGCCTTGTCATAGTGTTTGGAACTGGCCAGCAGTGACACCTGCATCATTCCGGCCTCGAGATCCGGCAGTATCTTCTGTGAGCGGAGGAATTCCTCTAATGCCTGCTCCGGTTTGCCATCGGCCAGCAGAAATTCCCCCCGCCAGTGGGCAACTAGGCGTTTGCTGCCGGGGTGTTTCTCAAAAGCGCGGTTGCTTTCGAGTTGATCGAGCAGGGGGTAAATAGTTGTTGGTGGGATGTTTTGGCAGCGTCCATCATGAATATTCCGAAGGGCATTGGAGAACATTGCATAGTCGTGGAAATCGAACTCCGATTTTGCCAGCAGTGTTTGCAGCGTCGCGAGCCTTGGGCGGCTATCCAGGTATAGAACACACTCATAGCTGATGGCGTACAGATTCAGGCTGAAGGCTTTCGGATGGTGTTTCAGTCCCTGCAATAGGAGCGCATAGGCTTCCTGATGCCGCAGCTGATTCTGTAGTGCCAAGACGCCGTAGATCTGGGCGCGGACCGATGAGGGGTTCTCCATTGCCCAGGTCATCAGCAGGGTGGGTTCATCTTTCCAGGTCTGGGTCCGTTGCAAGGTTATGCCGGTCAACAGTGCAAGAAGCGTCAACGGCAGCAGAGCATATGCCTGACGAACCTGACAAAACTTCACCATGGCAGCTGCTGCGGGCAGAAACAGGAAAAGAGCCGGCAGATAGTTGCGATGTTCGTAATAGAGTTCAAGGCGAATAACGGTGGACTCCACCAAATGGGCGGCAAAGAAAAAGAATACCGCCAAACTATAGAGGGGGAACCGTCTTCGCAGCAGCCAGCCAGAGATCAACAGGGCTGCGATGACAAGCAGGGCAGCCAACGTGGTTGGCGGCGCGAGCAGCCCTGTGGAAATCGGATAACCGTCATGGAACAGCCCGCTGCCATGCAGGCGTGGAAAAAAAAGGCGCCAGAGGTATTCGCAGACGATGCGCGCTTCGGTCAGAAGCCGTTCTTCCAGGGTGAAGGGACGGATGGAGTAGTCAGCTGCGGCGCTGAACACCTTCCGCAGCAGATAGCTGATCACAGCCACAACCGGCAGACCCAGGACCAGCGCCAGCCAGCGGCGGTCGGGCTGGATTTCGGTATTGGGTTTGCACCAGATCAGTTCGGTGATCAGGAGCAGCAAAGGGAGCAGGGCGCCGTTCTCTTTGCTGAGGGTCGCGAGTCCGGTAGCGATGCCGGCGCCGGCAGTCATCCAGATGTATCCCCGCAGCGCGGGCAACAGTCGGCGGCCGTGCAGATAGGCCAGGAATCCCAGCAGAGCGAACGTGACCGGCAGCATCGCCATGCGCTGCACCACATACAGCACGGTGGAGACGAACATTGGATGGATGAGCCACCACGTAGCGGCGGCCAGTGCAATGATGGTTGCTTTGCCGCTCTCCTCGCGCAGCCGCAGCAACTGCTGCAGCACCGCATACAGAAGAGCGCCGTTGACTAGATGCAGCAGCAGATTGGTCAGCTTGAAGGGAAACGACTCGGCCGGCCAGTTGTTGGCATTGAGCAGAAAACTGAGCATGGCCACCGGCCGTCCGGTGGGACCGGCATGGGCCTGCGCCAGGTAGAGTTTGAGAGTGGCCCAGTTGCGGATGCCGCTGTAGTCTCCCAGCGCCGGCAGGTTTGTCGGGGCGAAGTCATCGAAAACGAAAGGGCCGTGCAGGGCGGGCCAGTAGAGAAACGCGGTAAGGAGCAGGAGGGTAGGGAGAAAATAAGAAACCGGGGATCCGAAGATCCCCGGTCGCAATGGAACGATTAACTGCGGCATACCGCTGGAAGATATTTGTTATCCAAGTCGGTGCTGGTGCTACTAGTACATACCCACTGAACCGATCCCACGCTGGTAACCGGGCTGAAGGCTATGTTTTTGCCTTGAACCGGGCCGGCGACGCCGGAGTTCCTAAACAGAGCAACAATTTCTCCATTTGTTACCGTGACCGTTTCGACATATTTTCCTGTTACATCGGAAGCTAACGGCAACCCAGCACTGCCGCTATCGGCGTTATCGAAATTGCCCTGCTCATTGTAAATTTCGATAATAGTCGCTTTTAAACCATCGGCCAGGTTAACGCCTTCTGTTACCTGCGCTCTTGCGGTGTAATCCTGATAAGCTGGAATCGCAATCGCCGCCAAGATACCGACGATCGCCACAACGATCATCAGTTCGATCAAGGTGAAACCTTGTTGGGCTTGTCTCATGTTTGTCATGTGTTTCATGTTGTTCATGCTTTTGCTCCAAATATTTGTGAGTGACAGTGAGATTGAATTTCTCGCTGTAATAAACGCATAGACTGTGCCAGGTTGGGTGCAAGTCGATGATGTTATTCTTGTTGGTAAATATTCGACGAACCCAT